>QHRS01000141.1 GCA_003221435.1 Candidatus Rokuibacteriota bacterium | reverse complement strand
CACAGCGTCGCGAGCATCATCAGGAACCCGAGCGCAAACCCGATCAGCGGCGACAGCACCATGAACACGCCGATCTTGACCAGCCCCGCGGGCACGAGGGAGCCGAACCCGGCCTTGACCACGCCGGCGCCCGCCAGCCCGCCGATCAGCGCGTGGGACGAACTGGTGGGCAGCCCCCAGTACCACGTGATCACGTCCCAGACAATCGCACCGACCAGCCCGGCGAGGATGACCCACTGATCGACGACCTCGGCGTGCACGACGCCCTTGCCCACGGTGGTCGCCACGCCCACACCGAAGCCGAACGCGGCCACGAAGTTGAAGAACGCGGCCCACACGACCGCCTGGAGCGGGGTCAGCACGCGGGTCGAGACGACGGTGGCGATCGAATTGGCCGCGTCGTGGAAGCCGTTGATGAAGTCGAAGAGGAGGGCGACGGCGACGATGAAGACGATGAGCGACGGCACGGAGCTACGGCCTCAAAGTGAGTTGGGCTGCTGGTGCCGTTCCAAGTTGCGAGCCAGACGAGGCCCGAGGGAGGAGGCGACCGGAGCGTACTGGGTTGTACGTGAGGATCGCCGACGACCGAGAACGAAGTATGGCGAAGTAAATTGGAACGGCACTAGGCCATCTTCAGGATGATGCCCTCGATTACGTTCGCGACGTCCTCACAGCGGTCCGTCACGATCTCGAGGGTCTCGTAGATCTCCTTCCATTTGATCACGTCGATCGGGTCCGCGTTCTCCTCGAACAGCGCGACCAGGCTGTCCCGCAGGAGCGCGTCGGCTTCGTTCTCGAGCCGGTTCACCTCCATGATGTGCACGTGGTAGTCGGGGTCCAGCGTCCGCAGGCACTTGACGGCGCGATCGGTCGCGTTCGTGATCCGCACGATCACGTCCGCGAGCGCGCGGCACGCCGAGGTCGGGGCCTTGACGCGGTAGACGACGAGGCGCTCCGCCACCGCCTCGATGTAGTCGAGCACGTCGTCGAGGCGGGTGGCGAGGGCGTAGATGTCCTCGCGGTCGAGGGGCGTGATGAAGGTCGTGTTGAGCTGCTTGACGATCTGGTGCGTGATCAGATCGCCCTCGTGCTCGACGGTCTTGATCGCGTACGCCTTGGCGCGCGCGTCCGCGAAATCGTGGGTCAGGTCGTGGAGGAGGCCAGCGGCCCGCTTGATGTTGGCGGATTGCTCCTCGAACTCGTCGAAGAAGCGGACGTTCTTCGGGATCAGATTGAACATGATGGATTACCGTGCAGTGTAGCGGATCGCATCAGAAAAGGAAATATCTCTGGGCCATCGGAAGGACACGCGCCGGCTCGCACGTCAGACGCTGGCCATCCGCGCGCACTTCGTACGTCTCGGGATCGACCTCGATGCGCGGCAGCGCGTCGTTCAGCACCATATCGCGCTTGCCGAGGCCGCGGCAGCGCGCCACCGCGACCGCGGTCTTGGCGAGCCCGAGGCGTCGCGGCACGCCGGCGGCCAGCGCGGCGGCCGACACGAAGGTGAGCGACGTCGAGAATAGAGCGCGGCCGTGCGCACCGAACATCGGCCGGTACAGGACCGGCTGCGGCGTCGGGATCGACGCGTTCGGGTCGCCCATCGCCGCCCAGGCGATGAACCCGCCCTTCACGACCAGCTCCGGCTTGACGCCGAAGAAGGCCGGCTTCCAGAGCACGAGGTCGGCGAGCTTGCCCACCTCGACGGAGCCGACGTGCTGGGCCAGGCCGTGGGTGATCGCGGGGTTGATGGTGTACTTGGCCACGTACCGCCGCGCCCGGAGGTTGTCGCTGCCCGGCGTCTCGCCCGCCAGCGGTCCGCGCTGGCGCTTCATCTTGTCCGCGGTCTGCCACGTGCGGATGATCACCTCGCCGATCCGCCCCATCGCCTGCGAGTCGGAGGACATCATGCTGATCGCGCCCATGTCGTGAAGAATGTCCTCGGCGGCGATCGTCTCCCGCCGGATGCGCGATTCGGCGAACGCCAGGTCCTCCGGGACGTTCGGGTTCAGGTGATGGCACACCATCAGCATGTCGAGGTGCTCGTCCATCGTGTTCTCGGTGAACGGCATCGTCGGGTTCGTCGACGAGGGCAGACAGTTCGGCTCGCCGCACACCTTGATGATGTCGGGCGCGTGCCCGCCGCCGGCGCCTTCGGTGTGATAGGTGTGGATCGTCCGGCCCCGGAACGCCCGGATCGAGTCCTCGACGAAGCCGGCCTCGTTGAGCGTGTCCGTGTGGATCGCGACCTGCACGTCCATGGCATCCGCCACGCCGAGCGCGCAGTCGATCGCGGCGGGCGTCGTGCCCCAGTCCTCGTGCAGCTTGAGCCCGATGGCGCCCGCCTCGATCTGCTCGCGGAGCGGTTCGGGCGCGGAGGCGTTCCCCTTCCCGAGGAATCCGAGGTTGATCGGGAAGCCGTCCGCCGCCTCGAGCATCCGCTGCACGTTGAAGGCGCCCGGCGTGCACGTGGTCGCATTCGTTCCCGTCGCGGGGCCGGTGCCGCCGCCGAGCAGCGTCGCGACACCGGCGCTGATCGCTTCCGTGACGAGCTGGGGGCAGATGAAGTGAATGTGCGTGTCGATCCCCGCGGCTGTCACGATGCGGCCTTCGCCGGCGATCACCTCGGTCCCGGCGCCGACCACCATGCCCTCGGTGACTCCAGCCATCAGGTCCGGGTTGCCGGCCTTGCCGATGCCGGCGATGCGGCCGTCGCGGATCCCGAGGTCGGCCTTTACGATGCCCCAATGATCGAGGATGACCGCATTCGTGATCACCGTGTCGAGCGCGCCGTCGGCGCGCGTGGCGCGGCTCGACTGCCCCATCCCGTCGCGGAGCACCTTGCCGCCGCCGAACTTCGCCTCCTCCCCCGGAGTGGTCAGATCCCGCTCGACGAGGATGAACAGCTCCGTGTCGGCCAGCCGGATCCGGTCGCCCACGGTCGGCCCGTAGAGCTCCGCGTACTGCCGCCGGCTAAGACGGAGGGTCACCGAACTACCCTCCTCTCACGACTGTCCCCAGCTGTCCGAGCGCCGGCTTTGCCGACGCCATTCCCTGGGGGGAGGTTCGGAAGGGGGGAGGTTCGGAAGGGGGGCGCAGCCCCCCGCCGAGGAAGCTCCGCATACTGCCGTCGGGTGAGGCGAAGGCTCACTGAACTCGCCCCCCGCCGAGAAACTCAAGAAGGCGCTTCATGTCGGGCGCGGGTGCCCCGTTGGTCAGCCCGTTGAGCCCCCAGACCCGGCGGGCGCCGGCCAGCTCGACGAGCGTGACGCGCTTCTCGTCGCCCGGCTCGAACCGCACCGCTGTGCCGGCAGGCACGTTGAGCCGCATGCCGAACGCCTTCGCCCGATCGAAGCGGAGGGCGCGGTTGGCTTCGAAGAAGTGAAAATGCGACCCGACCTGGATCGGCCGGTCGCCCGTGTTCGCGACCGTGATCTCCGCCGTGCGCCGGTTCGCATTGGCGATGATGTCGCCCTCGCCGAGCACGTACTCTCCTGGAATCACGGGGACTCTTATCGAATCGGGTGGTGGATCGTGACGAGCTTCGTGCCGTCGGGGAAGGTGCCCTCGACCTGGATCTCGTCCAGCATCTCCGGGACGCCCTCCATGACCTCGTCGCGGGAGAGGATACGGAGCCCCGCCTCCATCAGCTCCGCGACGCTGCGGCCGTCGCGGATGCCCTCGAGCACCTCGGCAGTAATCAGGGCGAGCGCTTCGGGGTGGTTCAGCTTGAGCCCGCGCTGCCGACGCCCTCGGGCGACCTGGGCGGCGGTAAAGATCAAGAGCTTCTCCTGCTCGCGCGGCGTCAGATGAATGGCCGAACTCCAGTCGGCCCCGACAGCGTCGGCGCTCCGGAGGCCGTCACACGCTCAGGAACGCGCTCACCCGATCCACGTGGAACGCGTTCCGATCACCTTCTAACACGACTCCGCCCTTCTCCATTACGTAAAAACGATCGCAGATCGAGCGCGCGAATTCCAGGTACTGTTCCACCAGGAGGATCGAGCGCCTCCCTTCCCGCTTGATCCGTTCGAGCACGGCGGCGATCTCGTGGACGATCGACGGCTGGATTCCCTCGGTGGGCTCGTCCAGCAGCAGGAGGGTGGGATCCGAGATCAGCGCCCGCGCGATGGCGAGCTGCTGCTGTTGCCCTCCACTCAGATCTCCGCCGCGCTTGCCGAGCATCCGGGACAGCGCGGGGAAGAGGGACAGCACGTAGTCCATCGATTCCGGCGTCGGCCGCTTTCTGCGGGCGCCCACCACGAGATTCTGCAGGACGGTCAGCGACGGAAAGATTTCGCGTCCCTGCGGGGCGTAGCCGATCCCCAGCCGCGCGCGCTCGTACGGCGGCAGGCGGGTAATGTCCGTTCCATCGAACACGAGCGTGCCCCGCCGCGGCACCAGCAGTCCCATGATGACCTTGAGCAGCGTCGTCTTGCCGACTCCGTTCCGCCCCATGACGCACACCACCTGACCGTCTGCGACGGAGAGGTCGAGTTCGTTGAGCACGGTGCTTTCCGCGTACGCGGCTTCGACGCCGTTGATGGCTAGCATGGCGCCACCGCCGTCACCCGGCCCCGGCCGAGGTAGGCCTCGATGACGCGCTCGTCGGCCTGCACGCGGTCCATCGATCCCTCCGAGAGCACGCCGCCCTCGTGCAACACGGTGACCCGGTGTCCCCCCTGCGCGATGCGCCGGACGAACTCCATGTCGTGTTCGATGAGCATGATCGCGCACGTGGAGCGCCGCACGATCGTCTCCAGGAGCGCGGCGGTCTTCTCCTTCTCCGTCCGGGTCATCCCGGCCACCGGTTCGTCCAGGAGCAGGAGCGTCGGCGATTGGACGAGCAGCATCGCCATCTCGAGCCACTGCTTCTGCCCGTGCGAGAGCGTGCCCGCGAGCTCGTTCGCGTGCGGGAGCAGCGCGACCTGCTCCAATACGGAGGCGATGCGGTCCGTCTCGACCGCCGTCTCGCCCGAGACGGTGTTGGCCAGACAGCCCTTGTGGCCGGACGAAAGCCGCATGTTCTCGAAGACGGTGTGCCGGGGGAAGATCGAGGGCGTCTGGAATTTTCGGATCACGCCATGGGTGGCGATCCTGTGCTTGCGCAGGCCGAGCAGATCGAGCCGGTCCTCGAAGATGACCCGGCCCGTCACCGGTTCGACTTGACCGGTGAGGACGTCGAAGAGCGTGGTCTTGCCCGCGCCGTTGGGGCCGATCAGCAGACGGATTTTCTCCCAACGTTCGAGGATGAGATTGAGGTTTCTCAGCGCGAGAAACCCGTCGAAGGACACGGTGAGGCCCTCCACGTAGAGCAGGGTGTCCACGGGTCAGATTCTCTCGGAGGGGGGCTCGGCGTGCGCCGGTACCGCCCGTGCGCGAACGGAGGGCGCTCGTCCCGGGAGGAGGGCTCCGAGCCTGCTCCCGACCCCGACCAGCCCCTGGGGGAACAACAGGATCACCGTCACGAACAGACTGCCGAGGATGATCGGCCAGAGCCGCGGGTAACTGCCGGTCAGCACGCTGCGGAGCCAGTTGATGGAGATCGCGCCGAGCAGCGCGCCCCAGAGCGTTCCCCTGCCCCCGAAGGCGACCCAGATGACGATTTCCAGTGAGGGCAGGACGCCGACCTGGCTCGGCGTAATAATGCCCACCTGCGGAGCGTAGAGTAGGCCGGAGACGCCGGCCAGCGCTCCGGAGATCGCGAAGACGAGAATCTTGTAGCCGCTGACATCGTAGCCGAGGAACTCCAACCGCCGCTCGTTGTCCCTGATCGCCTGCAGGACGAGTCCGGTCTTCGAGCGGACGAGCCGGCGCGAGAGGAGGAAGGCGGCCGCGAGCGACAGGGCCGTGATCGTGTAGAGAGCGCGGAGTGTGGCGGGGGCACTCAGGGAGAACCCGAGGATCGACTTGAAGTCCGTCAGGCCGTTGGTGCCACCCAGGCGCATTTCGTTGCGATTGAGCATGAGCCAGACCGCGAAGGCGATCGCCTGGGTGAGGATGGCGAAGTACGTGTCGCGAAGCCGCCGGCGAAACGTCAGGAGCCCGATCAGCGCGGCCAGCGCGGCCGGCAGCAGGACCGACGAGGCCAGCGCGAAGAGGACGTACTTGTAGGGCTTCCAGAAGAGCGGGAGTTGATAGACCTGGTTCCAGACCATGAAGTCCGGCACCGGCTCGCCGTACACTCCCTTGCCGCTCCCCTCCAGCATCATGTGCATACCGATGGAGTAGGCGCCGATCCCGAAGAAAATCGCCTGTCCGAGCGAGAGCACTCCGGTGTACCCCCAGATGAGGTCCATTCCGAGGGCGAGGACCGCAAGCGCGAGGTACTTTCCGAAGAGGTTCAGGTAGTAGTCGGAGAGGAAGCCGGTCCAGTTCGCCAGGGGGAGCCCGAGGACGAAGACGACGCCGAAGGCCCCGACCCACAAGAGGTCGGCGTCCCGCGTGGGCGTGCTCCAGGCTCTCGTCACGACCGGCTCACGCGGCCTCGGCCGCTCGGCCACGCGAGGGGAAGAGCCCGGTGGGCTTCAACTGGAGGAACCAGATCACGATGACCAGGATGGCGACCTTGGCGTAAATCGCCGCGGCGGTCCCCCCGATGGACGGTTCGAGGAGCTTGTTCGAGAGGCCGATGCCGAAGGAGGCGACCACCGCGCCGAGGAGCTTTCCGACGCCCCCGAGGACAACGACCATGAAGGAGTCCACGATGTACGTCTTGCCGACCTCCGGATCCACCGTGCCGATCAAGGCGAGCGCGCACCCCGCGACTCCCGCGAGCCCGGTGCCCAGCGCAAAGGTCAGGGCGTCGATCCGACGCGTGGAGACGCCGAGGCACGCGGCCATCCCCCGGTTCTGCATCACCGCTTGCACCCGGAGCCCGGCATAGGATCGATGGAGCAGTAGGTAGAGCGCCGCCAGCGCGGCCAGCGACAGCGCCACGATGAAGATCCTGCTCCAGGGCAAGATCAACCCCCGGAGGA
>QHRS01000140.1 GCA_003221435.1 Candidatus Rokuibacteriota bacterium | reverse complement strand
AGGAGGCGCGCGCGGAGTTCGAGCGCGCGGCGGCGCTGACGCGCAATGCGCGGGAGCGCGAGCTGCTGCTGGGGCGTGCGGCGGGTCGCGAACCCCGGTCCCCCCGTCGGGCGGGTTAGGGGGGGCGCTCGCGACGACCGGATTTCGCTTTCCATCGGGGGCGGGATCGGGCAGTCTCGCACGAGAAGAAGAACATCCACGTGCTGGAATAGCAACGAGTGCCTGAAGTCCCATCCGCTCGAAGGGGTGCAATTCGAGGAGGCTGAATCATGAGCGTACCGAGTGCAGTGATGCCTGCCCCGAAGATGGGGAGCAGCAAGGACTACGTCAGTGGCCTGATGGCGCTGGTCAAGGCCAAGAACCCGGGAGAGACCGAGTTCCACCAGGCGGTGGGCGAGGTGGTGGAGTCGCTGGCGCTGGTGCTGGATCGCCATCCGGAGTACCGGTCGGCGAAGATCCTGGAGCGCATCGTGGAGCCGGAGCGCGTGCTCATGTTCCGGGTGCCGTGGATCGACGACCGCGGCGAGATCCAGGTGAACCGAGGCTTCCGCATCCAGATGAACAGCGCGATCGGCCCCTACAAGGGCGGGCTTCGCTTCCACGCCTCCGTGAACCTGGGGATCCTCAAGTTCCTGGCTTTCGAGCAGGTGTTCAAGAACTCGCTCACCACGCTGCCGATGGGCGGCGGCAAGGGAGGCTCGGACTTCGATCCCAAGGGCAAGAGCGACATGGAAGTGATGCACTTCTGCCAGAGCTTCATGACCGAGCTGTGGCGCCACATCGGACCGGACACCGACGTGCCGGCGGGCGACATCGGCGTCGGCGGGCGCGAGATCGGCTTCCTCTACGGTCAGTACAAGCGGCTCGCCAACGAGTTCAGCGGCGTGCTGACGGGCAAGGGCCTGAACTGGGGCGGCTCGCTGATCCGGCCGGAGGCGACGGGCTACGGCTGCGTGTACTTCGCGCAGGAGATGCTGAAGACGCGGCGCCAGACGCTGGAGGGAAAGACCTGCCTGGTCTCGGGCAGCGGCAACGTCTCCCAGTACACGGTGGAGAAGCTGCTCGACCTCGACGCCAAGCCGATCACGCTCTCGGACTCGAACGGCGTGATCCACGATCCGGCCGGCATCGATCGCGAGAAGCTCGCGTGGGTGATGGACCTCAAGAACGTGAAGCGCGGGCGCATCAAGGACTACGCGGACAAGTTCCAAGGGGCCAGGTACATTCCGACCGATCCCATGCAGGACGAGAACTCGCTGTGGAGCGTCAAGGCGGATTGCGCGTTCCCGAGCGCCACGCAGAACGAGATCAACGCCCGCGACGCGGCGAGCCTCGTGAAGAACGGGGTGACGCTGGTGGCTGAGGGCGCCAACATGCCGAGCACGCTCGAGGCGACGAAGGTGTTCCTCGACGCGAAGATCCTCTACGGCCCGGCCAAAGCGGCGAACGCCGGCGGAGTTGCGACCTCGGGACTCGAGATGTCGCAGAACAGCATGCGGCTCTCGTGGACGCGCAAGGAGGTGGACGAGCGGCTCCACAACATCATGCTCGCCATCCACACCGCGTGCTTCGAGACCGCGGAGAAGTACGGGACGCCGGGGAATCTCGTGAACGGCGCCAACATCGCGGGCTTCCTCAAGGTCGCGAACGCGATGCTGGATCAGGGCGTGGTCTGACCCCGGGCCGGCTCCTTCAGCACGAGGGGATCAGCCGGCGGGGTCGGAGACGCTCGTATCACGCGACGACGCGGGGGGCAACGCGCTCCGTGTTTCGTCGTGGGCCGGGGGCCGTCGGGCCCGCGAACGGAGTCGTGTTTTAGGAGAGGGGCGCGCCACGCTGCAGCCGCCCTCGGTGTCGAGGGCAGAGCTGCGGGCCAGCGTGGCGTACGCCCCAATCGTTCCGTCCCGGTTGCCGCGCGCTTCACCGCGCTCCGCCGCCCGCCGGGCGGGCCGGACGCGCGATGGTCACGTGGGAAACATGGGCGTTGCGCAACGAATTATCGTCGTCGTCGTCGCCGCTTTCGTCTCGGTCGTCTCCGCGAGGATCCGCCCCCTTCACCTTCACCAGCTCGTTCGTCGTGTTCTCGTTGACGTCGACCTCCAGCACGAGGCCGATGCCCAAGGCGTAGTACTTGTGCTCGATGGCGCCGGGATCGAACGCGGAGAAGTTCTCGGTCTCGAGGCAGTTGGAGTACGCCCCGGCGGGCACGTTCGCAGTGGCATCGAGCGCCAACACCCGCGCCTGATCCTGGGCGATGCCGGGGGCGTTTTCCTCGTTGTAGACGTCGCCGACCTGAGGATGAGCCTCCATGATGATTCCACCCTCGGCGCCGTCGCGGCCCGCCCGCCAGCTTCCCTCGGTGCTCACTTCACCGGTCGCGGGGTCCCGTGAGCGGGCATCCTCACCGAAGTACCACACGTTGCCTTGCTCGTCCGAGGCGAAGTAATCGAATGTGTGCTCGATCCACTTGCCGTCCAGGCGGACGACGTCTTCGATCACGCGGGTCGTGACACCCGCGATCCTCCGGGTCTCCCGCGTGACCGTGAACACCTCGGTCTCGACCCCGTCTGGAGTCTCGGAGCGGTAGCGGAACGTCGCCCCCGGCACGAGCGGGAAGTAGGGATTGTCGGAGCGGGGCACGAACTCGTGGCCTTGCTGAGTGCCGACGTCCGATGCGCCGGCGGCGGGCACGCCGCGAGACGGGCTCTGCGATTTCCCCGCCGAAGGATCCGGTCCGGTGACGCGCCCCGACTTCGAGCAGCCGGCGAGCACCAGCGCGGTGCAGATGACGAGACGATGGAGCGACATGCGATGCGCCGTCATAGAGTCCCCTGCTGTCGTATGGAGCGCGGATCGCTTCGGCTTCCCTGGTGAAGCCGTGAGTCGGCTGGTTCCGCGCCCATGTCGGAAACGTAAACGGCCGCCGTCACTGGCCGCTATGGGGTGTAACGCCGAAAATCGGTGGGGGCGATTCCCGGAAGCTGCGCCGCCAATCCCTGCGTCTTGAGAGTGGTCGAGCTCTCCGAAGGATTCACGAGAGTCGGCAGCGGCCGCGCACCATTGCGACGCGCACGGGCCTTACGCCTTGCGTTTCGCTAAACTGCGTGAATGAGCCAGACCACCGTGCAGGAAACCAGCCGGCCGTTCGAAGTGTTCCAGGACCTGATGCCGTTCCGGGTCCAGGACATCCTGCTGGTCTCGTCCCTCTACGATTCGTTCACGCTCCAGGAGGAGGGGCGGCTCAACGAGCTGCTGCTCGGCGAATTCCTGAAGCTTTCGCTCCAGCAGATCCCGGGGCTCATCCACGTCTCGAGCGGGGCGGCAGCACTCGCCAGGGCGGAGGCCGAGCGTCGCTTCAACCTCATCCTCACCACGATCAACCTCGGCGACATGGACGCCTCGGAGTTCGCGCGGGAGGTCAAGCGGCGCGGTCTCGACGTCCCGGTCGTCGTGCTCGCCCACGACAACAACGAGCGCAAAGAATTCATCGCCCGGCGTGACGTCTCGGACGTCGAGCGCATCTTCTTGTGGCAGGGGAACCCGCGCATCCTGGTGGCGATCGTCAAGTACGTCGAGGACAAGCGCAACGTCGAGCACGACACCGAAGCGGTCGGCGTGCCCGTGATCCTCCTGGTCGAGGACAACGTGCGTTACTACTCCTCGTTCCTGCCCACGATCTACACCGAGCTGTTCGAGCAGTCCGAGCGCCTGCTGAGCGAGGCGGTCAACCTCTCGCACAAGCTGGTCCGCATGCGGGCGCGGCCCAAGATCCTGCTCTCCAGCACGTTCGAGGAGGCGTGGGAGCTGTTCACGCGCTACCGGCCCTACATGCTGGGCCTGATCTCCGACGTGGAGTTTCCGCGCGGCGGCCGGCCCGCGCGCGGCGCGGGCTTCGAGCTGGCGCGCATGGCGCGCGCGGCGGTGCCGGACCTGCCGATCCTGCTCCAGTCCTCGCGCGTGGAGTTCGCGGAGGGCGCGCGCGAGGTGGGGGCGATGTTCCTGCGCAAGTACTCGAACACGCTCCTCGCCGACCTCAGGCGCTTCATGGTCGAGAACTTCGCGTTCGGCGATTTCGTCTTCCGCCTGCCGGACGGCCGCGAGGTGGGCCGCGCCACGGACCTCAAGGGCCTGGAGGAGCTGCTGCGCGTGGTGCCGGCGGAGAGCATCGGCTACCACGGCGAGCGCAACCACTTCTCCAACTGGTTCCGGGCCCGCACCGAGTTCGCGCTGGCGAGAAGGCTCAGGCCGCGCACGGTCGGCGAGTTCCCATCGCTCGAGGACCTGCGCCGCGACCTGATCGGCGCGATCGCGGAGTACCGGCGCGAGCAGGGCGAGACGCTGGTGGCGGACTTCGACCCCCACACGTTCGACCCGAACGTTTCGTTCTTCGCCCGCATCGGCCGGGGGTCGCTGGGCGGCAAGGCGCGCGGCCTGGCGTTCGTGCGCTACCTGCTCGGTCACCACGAGGCGGCGCGGCGCTTCGCGGGGGCGCACATCTCGGTGCCGCCCGCGATCGTGCTCGCGACCGACATCTTCGATCGCTTCCTCGGGGAGAACGACCTGCTCGACTTCGCCCTGGGGAGCGCAGACGACGACGAGATCACGCGCCGGTTCCTCGCCGCCCCGCTTCCCGGCGAAGTGGCCGAGAACCTCGCGCTCCTCCTGAGCACGATCGACTGGCCGCTGGCTGTGCGCTCCTCGAGCCTGCTCGAGGACTCGCAGTACCTGCCGTTCACCGGGGTCTACGAGACCTTCATGCTCGCGAACTCCGATCCCGATCCGCACGCGCGGTTCGAGCAGGTCGCGGCCGCGATCAAGCGCGTGTACGCATCGACCTTCAGCCAGCGCGCCAAGAGCTACCTGCGCGCAACGCCCTACCGGCTGGAGGAGGAGAAGATGGCCGTGCTGCTCCAGCGCGTGGTGGGGGCGCGGCACGGGACGCGCTACTACCCGGAGTTCTCCGGGATCGCGCGCTCGCACAACTTCTATCCGTCGCCTCCGCTCCGGGCCGAGGACGGTGTGGCCGCTGTGGCGCTCGGCATGGGCCGCGCCGTGGCGCAGGGGGAGCAGAGCCTGCTCTTCTGCCCGCGCCATCCGCAGCACATGGTGCATCTCGCGACGGTGGAGGACGTGCTCAGCCACTCGCAGCGCAGCTTCTGGGCGCTCGACATGAACCATTCGGGCAACGAGTCCATGCACGAGGTGCAATTCGGGCTCGAGGCGGCCGAGACAGACGGCACGCTCTACGCCGTGGGCTCCACCTATTCGCCCGAGTCGAACGCGATCTACGACGGGCTCTCACGCCCGGGCGTGCGGCTCGTGACGTTCTCGCCCGTCTTGAAGCACGGCGTCTTCCCACTCGCCGAGGTCCTCTCGCTGCTGCTCGACATCGCGCGGCGCGGCATGGGGCGTCCCGCCGAGATCGAGTTCGCCGTGCGCCTCGGCCAAGGCGACGAGCCGCACGACTTCGGCTTCCTGCAGATGCGCCCGCTCGCGGTCACGAGCGGCTTCGACGACCAGCACCTCGACGCGATCCCGGAGGAGAGGTTGATCTGCGCGAGCCCGATGGCGCTCGGCAACGGCGCGGTCGAGCTCTCCGACCTGGTGATGGTGGACTTCGAGCGCTTCGAGCGCTCGGCGAGCCTCACCGTGGCGCACGACATCGCGCGCTACAACGCCGAGCTCATCGCGCAGGAGCGCCCGTACCTCCTGATCGGCGTCGGCCGCTGGGGCTCGGCCGACCCGTCGCTCGGGATCCCGGTGGCCTGGGAGCAGATCGCGGGCGCGCGCGTGATCGTCGAGTCGGGCTTCCGCGACTTCCGCGTGACGCCTTCCCAGGGCAGCCACTTCTTCCAGAACCTGACCTCGTTCCAGGTCGGCTTCTTCACCGTGAATGCCGACGTGGGGGAGGGCTTCGTGCGCTGGGACTGGCTGGCGGCGCAGACGGCGGTGAGCGAGCGCGGCTGCGTGCGGCACCTGCGTTTCGACGCGCCGATCGTGGTGCGCATGGACGGCAAGCGAAACCAGGGCGTGATCTTCAAACCCGGGGAGAGAACAGGAGGGTAGGCAGGCGCCCGATGAAGTCTCAGCGGAGGCGTGCCACCAGCAGCGTCAGATCATCCGACTGGTCGCCGGCGCTGAAACTCTGAACGCGCTCGAGGATCCCGGCGATGACGAGATCGGGCGGCGCGTCGGCGTGGCTCCGGATCGCCTCGACCAGCCGCTCCTCGCCGAAGTGCTCGCCACCGTTGCGCGCCTCTGTGACCCCGTCGCTGTAGGCGACGAGCAGGTCGCCGGAGGCGAGCTGCATGCGCCCCAGCGCGCACTCCCACTCCTCGAACGCGCCGAGCACGGTGGCCGTGGCGCGCAGCCATTCGATCGTTCCGTCGCGGCGCAGGCAGAGCGGCGGGTTGTGCCCGCAGTTGATGTACGTGAGCCGCCGCGCGGGGGCGGCGAGAACGCCGAAGAACAGCGTGGCGAAGTCACCGGGATGCGTGGATTCCCACAGCATCCGATTGGCCTGACGCAGTACGCGCAGTGGATCCTGCGGCGCGCTGCCGGCTTGGCTTCGCAGATGCGCCTGGAGGTTGGCCATGCGCAGCGCCGCGTGGACGCCCTTGCCGGAGACGTCCCCGAGCACGAGGCCCACGCGGTCCGCGCCCAGATCGAGGAAGTCGTAGTAGTCCCCGCCGACCGACCGGGCCTGGATGCAGCGCGCGGCGAGCTGGACGTGAGGCAGCTCCGGGACGTGCTGGGGGAAGAGCCTCCGCTGCACGTCCCGCGCAATCGCGATCTCGCGGTCCACGCGCCGCTCGCGGTCCATGCGCTCCGCGAGCCGCTCGGCGAGACGCACGACTTCGAGCGCGATCGCTGACGGATCGGCGACCGAGGCCATGCTCCGCACGTGCTCTTCGATCACCTGTGCGAGCTCTGCCCTTCCTGCGGCGCTCGCGAGGCGTTGCTCCAGATCATCCATCGGGTGCCGGTCTCCCCTTGGTCGGGCGCATCCGTGAGTACGGCTGCAGTATACTTCGGGTCCACATGCGCAGGGACGGGGTGCCGCACGATCACCGCATCCGGGGCGTCGCGTGAGCGCTCCGGGGGATCCCAGTTCCGATCCTCCCGGGGCGGCCGGTTCCCCGGGTCGCCTCCTGGCGGGCCGATTCCGCGTCGAGAGGGTGCTCGGCAGCGGCGGCATGGGCGAGGTCCTCCTCGCGTTCGACACGCTCCTCAAGCGTCCGGTGGCGCTCAAGCGCATGCGCGACGAGGGGGGACAGGACGCAGCGGAGGGGCGCGCGGCTGTGCTCCAGGAGGCGCGGCGCGCGAGCCGGGTGAACGACCGCCGCATCGCCGCCATCTACGACGTGCTCGACCTGGGTGACGAGCTGCTCATCGTCATGGAGTACGTCGAAGGCGAAACGCTGCGCCGCCGCCTGGGCGAGCCCATGCCGGTCGAAGCGTTCTGGGACCTCTCGCGGCAGTGCGTCGAGGCGCTGGCGGCTGCGCACGAGCAGGGCCTCATCCATCGCGACGTCAAGCCCGAGAACCTCATGCTCACCCGCGGGCGCGAAATCAAGATCCTCGACTTCGGCATCGCGCGGCGGATGCCCCGCCGCGGCGCGGGGCCGGCGGAGTCGACGACGACCACGGAGCTCTACCCCGGCCCGGCGGGCACGCCGCAGTACATGGCGCCCGAGGCCCACTACGGCGGCTCGATCGACGAGCGCAGCGACATCTTTTCGCTGGGGGTGGTGTTCTACGAGATGCTCACAGCCCAGCATCCATTCGCGGACGAATCGAACGAAGTCGTCCTCGATCGCATCATGAACCGCGCGCCCCGCCCGGCCTCCGAGCTGAACCCGGCGGTGAACCGGGCGCTCTCGGGCGTCATCGAGCGCATGCTCGCCCGCGATCCCGCGCAACGCTTCGACTCGTGCGCAGCTGTGCGTGAAGCTTTGCTCGCGGCCAGCCGGGAAAGCGGCGCTGCGCTTGGCGTCCCCGAGACGCGTCCCGTTCCGGCGCCGCGCGCGACGCCGCCGAAGCCGATCGCGCGTGCCGCCGCATTGGGATTCGCCCTCATCGCGCTGGTCGCGGCGTTCCCGCGGAGCGCCGTTTCGCGGTCCTGCCGCCTGTGACACCGGGGGCGTCGGGCGACTTCACCCTGCTCGCCCTTGGCGCCACCGAGCTGCTCGCCGGCCGGCTCCTCCGGTACCAGGATCAACCCGGCTTCCAGATGGCGACGTTCGCCGAGAGCTACGACGAGAAGGCCGCCACCGCGGCGGACGCGCGCAAGGCGCTCGGCGCGAACCTCGCCCTGATTTCCGCGCTCGAGCAGCACGACAACCGCTGGCGCGCCCGTCTCGAGCTGCGCGAGCCGGCGCGCGGCCGATCGCTCGGGACGCGGGTCGTGGACGTGCCGGTCACCGAGCCGTTCGCGTTCGCCGACAGTCTCTACCACGGTGCGCTCGCGCTGCTGCGGCTCCCGGCCGGCGCGCACACGGCAGAGTCCGACTTCGGCGTGCGCGGCGCCGGCACGCTTCGCTTCCTGATGCAGGGCGTCGGCCGCAGGCGCGCCGCCCCGAGCGCGGACGACCGTCGGCGCGCGATCGAAGACTTCGAGACCGCGTGCCGGACCGAGCCAGGCGCCGCCACCCCGCGCATGTGGCTCGCGTCCGCCGAGCTGGGCCAGTATGCCGCGACGAAGGACTCGAGCTGGCTCGCGCGCGCCGAGGCCTCGGCGCGCGCAGCGGTGAGCCTGGACGGCGGCCGCGCCGGGCCGCACCGCACGCTCGCCTCGGTGCTCGGCTACCGCAAGCGTCACGCCGAAGCGCTCGCGGAATACGAGCGAGCCTGCGCGCTCGATCCCACGGACGACGAAGCGTGGCATCTCTGGGGCCGGACCTGGCTGCGGCTCGGCAAGCCCGAGGAGGAGCGAAAGGTCTACGAGGCCGCGATCGCCCGCCGCCCGCACTGCTACAAGCCGCGCTGGTGGCTAGCTGCGTGGTACTTCTACAACGGCCACTTCGGCGAGGCGAAGCAGGCGTATCGGGAGATGATCCGATGCGCGCCCGACCTCGCGACCGGCTACGCGAGCCTCGGGGGACTGCTGGTGCTGGATGGCGAGTACGACCGGGCGCTCGACACGCTGCGGCTGGCTGCGATGCTACGGCCCACAGCGGTCTCGTATGTGAACCTCGGTACAGCGTACTTCAATTCCGGCCGGCTCGATCAGTCGGTGGAGGCGTACAATCAGGCGTTCCAGTTCGGCGAGGCCAATTACCACCTCTGGTACGACCTCGGCGAAGCCTACTTCTGGCTGCGCGGCCGGCCCGACCAGGCGCGGGACGCCTACCGGCAGGCGCTGCGCGTGGGCCGGGAGGAGATCGCGGCGCGCGCCGGGCGAGGCAGCTCGGTGGACCCGATGATCCCCGCGAACCTGGCGACGCTGCTCCCCAAGCTCGGGGAGCCCGACACGGCGCGCATCATGCTCGCCGATGCGCTTGCGGCCGACAGCCTCAACGCCATGGTGCAGTATTGCGCTGCGCTCACCTGCTGGCAGCTGGGCGAGCGCGACCGCGCCCTCGACTGGCTTAGGCGCGCTGTCGCGGGCGGGTATCCGGTCGTGTGGCTCCGGGATTCGCCGGTCCATCGCGAGTGGCGTGGAAACCCGAGATTCGACTCGCTCCTGGCCGGCGCCCCTTCGAAGTCCGGAACCGCACCGTCCCCCGGAAAATGAGGAGCGGGTGAGCCCCGCCCGGCCGATCCGATGAAGCTCACCGGCTGGCAGAAGATCCTGTACGCCTCGGGCTCGCTGGGCGTTGCGCTCTCGTACCAAGCGTTCGGAACCTACATCCAGTTCCTCTACATCGACATCCTGGGGCTCAAGGCTTCGCTGGTGGGCGTGGGCTGGAGCCTCTACGGCATCTGGAACGCGCTCAACGACCCGCTCGCCGGCTATTTCTCCGACCGCACGCGGTCGCGCTGGGGCCGCCGCACGCCGTGGATCGCGGGCGCGTTCATTCCGCTCGGGCTCTTCTTCTACCTGCTGTGGGTGCCGCCCGCGCCTCTGCTTCGGAGCGGGCGGACGCCGCTGTTCGTCTGGTTCATGGCGATGATCCTGGTGTTCGACCTGCTGTGGACGATCGTCGTGATGAACTGGAGCGCGCTCTTCCCGGAGATGATTCCCGAGCCGCGCGAGCGCGCCGGAGTCTCCGGCTGGCGGCAACTCTTCTCCGTGATCGGACTCCTGATCGGCGTGGCGCTGCCGCCGATCCTGGTGGGCGCCGACTGGAGCGGGAGAGGAAGCATGGCGCTCCTGCTCGCAACGATCACGACGGTCGCGTTCGGCGCGGCGCTGCTCGGCATCCGCGAACGGCCGGCCGCGGCTGCCGAAGCGCCGCTCGCGCTCGCGCCCGCGCTCGCAGCCTCGTGGCAGAGCCACCCGTTCCGGTGGTTTCTGGTGGCCAACCTGCACAAGGAGTTCGTCTACAGCCTGCTCACGGCCTCCGTGCCGTTCTGGGCGAAGTACGTGCTGCGGATTCGCGGGCCGGCCACGGTGTTCGGTGTCGCGCTCGAGCCCGGCATGCAGAACTCACTGCTGCTGGCCGCGGCCTTCGTGATGGCGCTGCCTGCGCTGCCGGCGTGGACGATGCTCGCGTCGCGCTCCGGCGCGCGCCGCGCCTGGCAGGCCGCGCAGGCAGGCTTCGCGCTCGCGATGCTCGGCGTGTTCCTGGCCCGCGACTTCCCGGAGGGGATGGCGGCGATGTCGGCCGCCGGGCTCTGCCTCGGCGGACTGCTGGTCACTCCCGACCTCGTGATCTCCGACGTGATCGACGAAGACGAGACCGTGACCGGGCGGCGCCGGGAAGGAATGTACTTCGGTCTCAACGGCTTCGTGATCCGCTTCGCGTTCACGATGCAGGGTCTCTCGACCGGGGCGATCCTGCACTTCACGCGCTACGTCGGCTCATCGCCCGCGAGCCTCTACCCGGCGCAGCCACCGGCGGCTGTGCTCGGCATGCGCGCGCTCATCGCGCTGCTCCCGATCGCGGCCTCGATCGTGGTGATCGCATCGCTCCAACGCTATCCGCTTCACGGCGATCGCTACCGTGCGATGCGCGCGAAGCTCGGGCGGCTGCGCACGCTCGACCCGGCGGCGGCGGCACGGCATCCTGCCGCCGGCTAGGCGCGCGCGGCGCGAACTCGTGCGCCACGCCCTTCGTGCGTGCCCGGGCCTTCGGGCTCCCTACGCCGACTTCCTCGTGGCCGA
>QHRS01000139.1 GCA_003221435.1 Candidatus Rokuibacteriota bacterium | reverse complement strand
GCTGGAGGAGCGACTGGAGCGCGTCGTCAGTGAGCGTGTGCACTCGCGCGGATCCCGACGAGCGGGCGGCTGTCCCGGCGGAAGGGCACGCCCAGCTCCCGCAGCAGCTCTTCGAGTGTGTGGTCGTAGGGCACCAGAATGCTCCCGGGCTGAAAGAATGACACACAATGCCGGTTGCCGAGGTGGAAGCCCACCAGCCCCCACTGCATCGGCTCCGCCGGCGTGATGACGAGGGCGTCGTCGTCCGCGGCCTTCACGGCGATGACGCGTTCGGCGTCGGCGTAGAGCACGTCGCCGTCGGCGAGCCGCTCGCCGCGCGCGAGCGAGATGCCGACCTCGGTGCCGGCGTCGGTCTTCACACGCTGGTGCCCCTTCGCCATCGCGTCGAAGGGGAGCTCGACCGACTCGAGGCGCCGTCCGCCGAGCGCGTGTCGCTCGAGCCGGCCCGCTATGGCTGTGACGATTATCATCGGAGGCAGTTGCGCCGCGCCGGCATGCTCCGGGGCGGCTCCGGGGCCCCGACCGGACCTGCGCCCGGCCGGGGCCCCGAAGGTCTTGCGCGTGATTACATCCCGGTGTAGGTCACCTTCCAGATCACGCCCGACTTCGGCGTCTGGAAGAAGGGCGACGGCATGGAGTAGTCGACGTACAGCTCGCCGTAGTCGGCGACGTACATCGTCTTGCCGTCGTTACTGAACACGACGTCGTTCGTCCGCTCCAGGCCGCCCCGGTTCTCGGGCTTCTGGTAGGCGTTCGGGCCCGGGTCGATGTTGCGCATGAAGTACGACCACTTGACGCCGGTCGGGTTCAGGAACTCGATCTTGATCACCGCCGGCCAGGTCGGCACCAGGCTCTCGGGGCCATTGTCGATGACGCCGAAGATCGCCGCAAACAGCGTGTCCTTGGTGCCGAAGCGCTCATCACCCCACGCGATCCCGTCCATGGGGTTGTTGGTGTCCCATTCGAGAACCGGGTTGATGTAGCCATTCGGGTTCGGGTTGGCGGCGATCAGCGGCACGCCGCGGACGCCCTCGACGTGCGGCGGGAAGCGATACGGCGGCATCTGCGGCACCCACGGCTTGTCGCCGATATAGAGCTGCGGATGCGGCCGATCGACCTTGGCGCCGTTGTACGCCTTCATCGAGAAGCGCTTGTTGGTGACGAAGCCCATCCCTTCCTTGTCGGGGAACCCGGCATCCTGGCCCTTCTCGGTCACGATCCAGAGCTTCTCGGCGCCGTTGGCGATGCGGCGATGACCGAGGTCGTTGACGCCGTTGTCGCTGACGGCCAGGGCGTTCTCGAACCGGCTCCCCTTCGGTCCGAACGCCACGCCCGCCTGGTTGCGGAACCCCATCGCGTAGACTTCCATGTCCTGGTGCCGGTACATCCCGTCGGAGCCTTTCTTGTCGATCCGGACCCGCATGATGGAGCCGCCGCAGGGCACCGTGGCCTTGATGACCATGCCGGGCCTGGCCGGCACGCCGACCGGCAGGAGCGCGCCGGTCATGCGCCCGTCGGCGGATTTCACGTTCAGCCCGGTGTGGACGATGTCGCGGCACACCGGGTCACGCGCCGTTTTCGGCAGGCTCGGGTCGCCGTGCTTCTCCCAGTACGGATCGACCTGGTCCGTCCAGCCGTGGTTGTCCGGCTCGGCGAATCCACTGTTGCTGGGGAACCCCTGGCCCCAGTAGAGATAGCCGTCCTTGCAGGTGATGCCGCCGATCTGGTGATCGCCGATCGGCAGGTCGGTGATGATCTTCTTCAGCTGGCCGTTGACGCCGTCGATCTCCCAGATGTGCTTGGAGTACTCGGGGATGTAGACCTTGTTGTTCTCCGGGCAGTATCCGATCTCGTTCATCACGAAGCTGAACACACCCGCGCCGATGTCCCTGAGGTGGGTGCCGTTCTTGTCGAAGACCTTCACCATCGGACCCGACACCGGGTTCTTGATCCGCTTGCCGGCGTACTCGTACTCAAACGGCCCGAAGAGATTGCCCGAGATCGCGACCCAGACATTCCCTTCCCTGTCGACGGTGGCGGCGCTCGGCGTGTCGATGCCCGACACGAACACCTCGACCTTGTAGCCCTTCGGCACGATGATCTTGCTGGGATCGGGTTTCACGGCGACGCGGGGTACCCAGCCCCCGGACGTGCTGGTTCCTTGGTTCTGCGCCAGCGCCATCGGCACGACCAGAAGGCCGGCGACGGCGACCAGCATCAGCGTCTTGAGAAATCTCATCGGTGCTCCTCCTCACACTACTCGGTTGCGGGAACGACACAGACTGCTCCGACCGGAACGATTCTCTCCCTCCTTCCTGCCCTCATGGCGTGCGGTCCCAATTTACTTCGCCATACTTCGTTCTGGGTCGTCGGCGATCATTTGATCCTCAACATGCCGCGTGGCATGTTGACCGTGGGCGAGACGACCCGCAAGCCCGCGTACGCTCCGGTCGCCTCCTCCCTCCTGGCTCGTAGCTTGGAACGGCACCAGCAGCCTGACATTGGCCGGGACTCGTTGGAGAGGCGCATGCGGCTCTTGACGCGTCAGCGCTGGCCGAGCGTTCGGACGAATGCGACGATCTCCCAGATCTCCTGATCGACGAGCTGCTTCTGCCACGCCGGCATGGCGGCATTCTTTCCGACGGCGGCGCCGCCGTTCTTGATCACGGTGAACAGGTACTCGTCGGGGAGCTGATCCATCAGCTCTTTGACCGCGAGGTTGCCGACGTTCGGCCGGAAGGTCTTGGCCTCGCCGCGCCCGTCTTCCCCGTGACAGCCCGAGCAGTATCTGAGGAACAGCTCCTTGCCTTTCAGGACGTCCGCGGAACGCTTGGTCTCGGCCGGCGCCAGTGCCGCGGACCCGAGCAGCGCGCTCGCCACCCCGGTGACGATGAACCATCTCGTCGACGCGATGCCTGTCCTGCGAAGGAGAGAGCCGACGCGCGAGAGGATTTCCTCCGTCTTATCCATTTCCGAAGATGCGGCAGTATATGCTCCCGGTCAGTCGTTGACAATCCCCTGTACTCGTCCAGTCCGTTGGTGGGGGCACCTGATTTGTGGACAGAATCTCTGACCTATCGTATGATCGACCTCCATGAAGACTGTTCCTGCAGCCCAGTTCAAGGCTCAGTGCCTTTCCCTGCTCGACCGGGTGGGCCCCGAGGGCATCGTCATCACGAAGCACGGGAAGCCGGTCGCGAAGCTCATCCCCATCGCCACGGACGCCGCAACCCTGATCGGCAGCCTCAAGGGCAAGCTCACGATCAAGGGGGACATCCTCTCCACGGGCGTACGGTGGAATGCTGAATCTCGATACCCACATCCTCCTCGGCGCGCTCGCCGGTGAGCTGACCCAGCGCGAGCGCGATCTCCTCGTTCGCGAGCCGTGGAGTATTGCCGCCATCGTGCTCTGGGAGATCGGGAAGCTGGCGGAACTGGGACGGATCGACGTCGACCTCGACGATCCCGACCTGATCAGGACCCTCGCCCGGATCCATGTTTGGCCGCTGACGCTCGATGTCTGCCGGGCGATTCGAGGCCTGGATTTCCGGGGCGACCCGGCCGACGAGCTCATCGCCGCCACCAGCCTCGTGCATCGCGTGCCCCTGATGACGCGTGACGCGCGGATCCGACGGTCCAGACGCGTCCCACTGGCCCGTTGAAACGCCTGAGGATCCTGTTCGAGCTGGTGCGCCTGCCGAACATCTTCACCGCGCCGGCAGACGTCGTCATGGGCATGTCGGTCAGCGGCGGCGCGTTCACCGCCCACAGCTCCACCCTCCTCCTCGCGTCAGCGTTCGCGTACGCCGGCGGCATGGCGCTGAACGACGCCTGGGACGCGCCGATCGACGCGCATGAGCGGCCCGAGCGCCCGATCCCCTCGGGGCGCATCACGCGGGCGACGGCGTTCAGGGTGGCCGGCGCCTGCTTCGTCCTCTGCCTGCTGCTCGCGGCGGTCGCCGGCCCGAGGGCGCTCGGCGTCGCGGCGATTCTGGTCGCGGCGGTCATCTTCTACGACGGCTTCGCCAAGGGCTCGACGAGCGGGCCGCCGGCCATGGCCGCGTGTCGAGCGCTCAACGTGGGGCTCGGGATCGCCGTTGGCGCGCTCACGATCACGTCGGCCGCGTCGGCGGCGCTCCTGTTCGCGTACGTGCTCGTCCTGACCGTGGTGAGCCGGTTCGAGGTGATGGCGGCGCCGATCGCGCTGGTGCGTGGCGCCGCGCTCGCGTTCGCCGCCGTGCTGGTAACGGCCGGAGCGCTCCTCGTCGCCCGGTGGGATGGGCAGGGCGCGCTCGGGATCGTCTTCCTCGGCGCGCTCGCGGTGTGGCTCGGGCGTCCCGTGCGCGCGGCGCTCGCCGAACCGGCGCCGCGGCAGATCATCGGCGTGATCAAAGCCGCCGTGCTCGGCATCATCCTCTTCGACGCCGCGTTCGCTGCCGGGGCGTGCGGCCCCGCGCTGGGCGTTCTCACCGCGGCGCTGTTCGCGCCGGCGTACGTCCTCGGACGGCGGTTCGCGAGCGCGTGACGGGCATGCACGTGCGCGCAGCGAGAGAACCAGGGGATGAGCCGGTGATCGACGCAGCGTTACGCCGGATCCGCGAAGAGCTGAAGGTCGAGGTGGCCGCGGTCTATCTCCGCGAGCCCGAGCAGCCATTCCTCCGCGTCGCGGGGTTCTGCAACGCGGCGGCCGCGGACGCGCCGCCGGCAGCCCGCGAGTATGCCTGGGGCAAGGGCCTCGTCGGCGGCGCGGCGGAGCGCGCGGAGACGCTGTCCGCGTCCGAGCCGGACCTCTACTCGCTCGCCGCGCCGATGCTGCTCGGCGACGAGGTGGTCGGCACTGTCGCGATCGGCGCCGGGAGCACCCGCCGATTCACCGCGGACGAGGCCGACCTGCTCCTCGCCAGGGCCCGGGGTCTGGCGCGCCGGCTCGCCCCGGCGCCGCTCGACGCGCTGCACGCCGAGCTGTCACGGCGCGTCGCCGGCCCGGCCCTCGCGTGGATCGACACGCTGATCGCCGCGGCCCGGCGCGGCGAGCGCGACACCGTCGCCAACGCGTTTCCGGCGGTGTCACGCCGGGTGGGCCGCGAGCCACTGGGCTCGGGCTCGGCCCTCGTGCTGCGCGATCTCGACGCCGAGGTGCCCCTCCGGGCATGGCGTCTCGACGACGCCGCCCGCGCCGCCCTGATCTGCGCCTTCGCCGAGCCGCACGGGCCGAACGACATCGGCCTGTCCCCCGCGGGCCCATCGCGAGTCGAGGCCCGGGTGGACGCGGAGGCGCTGGCGCGCGAGCTCTACTTCGGCGGCGACCTGCGCGAGCGCGCCGGCGCGCTCCGCGGGCTCGCCGTCGTCGGCCGAAGCGCGGCGGCGCTCGACGCCGTGCTCGATGCCTGCCGCGTCGCCGCGGTCGAGCTGGTCGAGGCGGCGATCGCCGAGAACCCGTACAGCGCTCGCATCCTTCCCGACGAGGAGTTCAGAAAGGTCGTGCTGAAGTGCGCGTTCGTGGGCGTGTCACTCGATCGCGTCATCGGGCTCGAAACGCGGGCTGACGCGGAGTTGTCGCGGATGCTACTCTCATACGTGAGCGAGCGGGAGGTGGCGGGGCGATCCGTACCGCCGGACATCTGGCCGGTAGTAGCGCTGCATCCGACCCCCGGCCTGGCGGCCAAGCTCTGCGGCTATCTGGAGCACCCGTCGGAGACGCACCGGGCCGCCGCCGCGCTGGCCCTCGGCCGGATCGCCGATCGGCGCACCCGCGCGTTCCTCGAGGAGCGGCTGGCCCGCGAAACCGATCGCGTGGTGCGGCGAGCGCTCGAGCGGGTGCTCGCCTGAGACGGAGAGAGGGACACTGTCATGCGAATGTTTGAGCCGCACGCCCACATGTTCTCCCGCGTCACCGACGACTACGAACGCATGGCGCTGGCCGGCATCGTCGCCGTGCTGGAGCCCTCGTTCTGGCTCGGACAGCCGCGGACCTCGGTCGGCTCGTTCGTCGACTACTTCGACACGATCATCGGCTGGGAGCGCTTCCGGGCCGAGCAGTTCGGCGTGCGCCACTACTGCACGCTCTCGCTGAATCCCAAGGAAGCCAACGATGACAGGGTGAACGCGGGCGTCCTGGCCCTGCTCCCGCGCTACCTCGAGAAGGACGGCGTGCTCGGCGTCGGCGAGATCGGCTTCGACGACATCACGCCCCGCGAAGAACGCTACCTGGCCGCGCAGCTCGAGCTGGCGCGGGCCCATGACCTGCCCGCGCTCGTCCACACGCCGCACCGGGACAAGGTGCGCGGCGTCGAGCGGACGCTCGCGATCATGCGCGAGGTCGGCTTCCCGGCGGAGCGGGTGCTCATCGACCACAACACCGAGCAGACCGTGCCCCTCGTGATCGACACGGGATGCCTGATGGGCTTTTCGATCTACCCCGAGACGAAGATGGACGAGCCCCGCATGGTCGAGATCCTCCGCAGGTACGGGACGGACCGGATGGTCATCAACAGCGCGGCGGACTGGGGCAAGAGCGATCCGCTGAAGGTGCCGAAGACCGTCGCCCTCATGCGGCAGAAGGGCATGCCGGAGCACGAGATCGAGGGACCTCCGGGAGCTGGACACGCCCCCGACGCCGGCGAGCCAGCTCTTCGAGGGCAACTCGGTCCTGCGCGGCCCGCGCGCGTGAGGTGACCCCGCTCCTCGTCCTCGACGTCGTCGGGCTCACGCCCGCGCAGGTGGGCGCGGACACCCCCGCGCTGGCCGCGCTCGCCCGCGAGGGCTTCATGACGCCGCTCGGCGCGGTGCTCCCCGCGGTGACCTGCAGCGCCCAGTCCACGATGCTCACCGGAACGCTGCCGCGCGACCACGGGATCGTCGGCAACGGCTGGTACTTTCGCGACCTCGCCGAGGTGTGGTTCTGGCGCCAATCGAACCATCTGGTCGCCGGCGAGAAGGTCTGGGAGGCCGCCCGCCGCCGCTTCGCGGGCCTGACCTGCGCAAAGCTCTTCTGGTGGTACAACATGCACTCGAGCGCCGACTGGAGCGTGACGCCGCGTCCCGCGTATCCGGCCGACGGCCGCAAGATCCCCGGCCTCTACTGCCAGCCGCACGACCTGAAGTACGAGCTCGAGCGGGAGCTGGGCCCCTTCCCGCTCTTCCACTTCTGGGGCCCGACGGCGGATCTCGTGTCGTCGCGGTGGATCGCCGACTGCTCGCGACTCGTGATCGAGCGCAGGCACCCGTCGCTCGCGCTCGTCTATCTCCCCCACCTCGACTACGACCACCAGCGCTACGGACCGGATGATCCCCGGAGCCGCGCCGCGCTGCGGGCCGTGGACGGGCTCATCGGGGACCTCATCGGCGGGGCCCGGAGCGCGGGCGCGAACGTGCTGGTCGTCTCGGAGTACGGCATCACGCCGGTGCGGCGGCCGGTCGATATCAACCGCGCGCTGCGGCGGGCGGGGCTCCTCGCGGTCCAGGAAACGCTCGGCTGGGAGCTGCTCGACACCGGCGCCTCGCGCGCCTTCGCGGTCGCCGATCACCAGGTGGCGCACGTCTACGTCCGCGATCCCGACGACGTCGGCCGCGCTCGCGCGGCGCTCGAACGGCTCGACGGAGTCACCGAGATCCTGGACGAGAAGGGCAAGCAGGCCGTGGGGCTCGATCATCCGCGCTCGGGCGAGCTGGTCGCCATCGCGGCGCCGGACGCGTGGTTCACCTATTACTACTGGCTCGATGACGCCCGCGCGCCGGACTTCGCGCCCACGGTCGACATCCATCGCAAGCCCGGCTATGACCCGGCCGAGCTGTTTCTCGCCAGCGATCGGCCCGGGACGAAGCTTCGCATCGGCTGGCGCCTGGCCCAGAAGACGCTCGGCTTCCGCTATCTGATGGACGTGATTCCCCTCGACGGGCGACAGGTCAGGGGCTCACACGGCCGCCTCCCCGACGACCCCGCCCACGGGCCCATCCTGCTCGGCTCGGTGCGGTCGCTCGCGCCGGCGGCGCCAACCGCGATGACCG
>QHRS01000138.1 GCA_003221435.1 Candidatus Rokuibacteriota bacterium | reverse complement strand
TTCCTGCGAAGCGCAGGTTCTTCGTAGCCCACGACGAACAGATGGAACGCGAGCCCCATCACCCCCGCGTAGATCAGGACGTCCGTACTCCCCAACAGGAGTCCCTGGCCGACGAGCGCCGAAACCGCTGCGAGGTAGGCCGGGTTTCGCACGATGCGGAACGTCCCTCCCACCACGAGCCGCTGCGGAGGAGCCACCGGAACCGGCGTGCCGTGCCCTTCGCGAACGAAGCGTATGAGGAAGTCGAGTATGGCCGGGATCGCGACGAGGATGAGCGCGGTACCGATCCAGCGCGATGGCTCCCAGCCGAGGAACGGCCGAGCGAATCGCCACGCCGACAGCGCGTACGGCACGTACACGATCACGGTGCCCATGAAGAGCGGCGCGCCGATCAGCGTTCCAATCACAGCCCACAGCGGCGGCCGGTCGCTCATGCCGATGCCGGCGCTAGAGCGTGCACTATCGCCAGTCCCCCGTCGCCAGGAACGCGCCCCTTCCGCTGACGCGGATTCCCGTGTCGCTACTTGATGAGCGCCACCTTCACGAAGTAGGTGCCCGCAGGCAGCGCACGACCCTCGTCCGACATGCCGTTCCAGGCCACCTGGTGGCGGCCCGCGCCCTGCCAGCCGTCGGACAGATGCGCCACCGGTCGCCCGGCCGCGTCGTGCACCGTGAGCCGCACCATCGCCGGCCGGTCCATCGTGAACGCGAACACCGACCGCGACCTGAACGGATTCGGAATGCCGGGCTCGAGCTCGAGGCGCCCGCGTGGCGGGCCCCCATTCGGCACGTCCGTGCCCAGCGCGCCGATGCGCAGCAGATAGTCCTCGGTCTCGCCCAGGTCGAAGATGTGGGCTCCGTTCCAGCCCACGGGTAAGGGGACCTCGCCGATCGTGAAGCGCGCCCACACATAGCCGAGGTTGGGCCCGATCAGAAACGATGGCGGACTGAGCGCCGACAGCGGTCCCGTGTAACCGGAGGGCACCGGCCAATTGACCAGCACGTGCTCCGGGGTCACGGCGGCGCCGCACGGAGATGCGCCGGCCCATACACCATCCTGGTTCCAGTCCATGAGCACGTTCACGTACATGGTGGTGGGCCAGTTGTTGGTCACATCGATGTCGACGGCGCCGGTGGCCGCCCAGCTTCCCGTCGTGCAAGGCATGCCGAGCGGCCTGCCGGACTGCCCCGAGCACGTCGCCACCACGCCTCCGCTCCCGATGGTGTAGGCGTCGGGCCTCACGAGGCCGGCGTCGGGTGGACCGGCGCACTCGTCCTTGTCGTACGGCGGCCACGCGCAGACTCCGGCGTTGCCGTCGGTCTCGAAGTCCACCGACGGGCCGAAGTGAACCTCGGTGTGGCCAGTGACGTGGGCCACGAAGCCCTCGGCGTCGCCGGTGCAGGTCGGGAAATGGCCGATCACGCCGCCCGCCGGGTAGGCGAGCGCCCCGTTCGGCGCGTCGCCGAAGTCGCCGAAGATTCCGGCGGCCACAGGGTTCGATAGGAGCGCGACGCCCGCGAGGGCGAACAAGGCCAGCCAGAAGCGAGACGGCCGGGGGCCGCCTTGAACCCACCGCCTCGCTGCAGCCGGAGCGCCGAGGGCGCGGGTCATGGCCGCCAGTGCGGCCCGGGATGGATGGATGCGCATGTCGCCTCCAATCTCAGAGGAAGGTTCGGGGGATGCTCCCACGGACTGCCCTCAGTTTGCACAAATGCCGCGTCGGGGCCAAAGCGCACACGGCACGTCAAGCCCGCGCCCGCGAGCCCGGGGGAGCAAGACCACCCCGGCGCATCGTGGCGCGACTTCGGAATGCCCGAACGGCTCGGGAGAGCGTAGACTCTTTTCTTCCGGGCCGGCGGGATCCTTTGACCGAAACGATCCCGTGGGCTCTCCCCTCGCCGGAGGTCGTCATGCCCCGCCCTCTAGTGTTTGCCGCCATCCTCTTCACCCTTGGCGTTCCCGCGACATCGTGGGCAGCGGCTCCGGGCGCTGAGGTCGATCGCCCCAGGCCCTTGACTCCAGCGATCGTCGACAACAGCCAGCGAATCGATGTCAACCGGATCGGGATGTTCGTCACCAACACGGGCTCGTTCGCCTGGGACAAGACCACCTTAGTCGCCGGGCTCGAGTTCCCCAGGGGCTCGGGCAAGACTGCCGTGTTCGCGGCGGGCCCGTGGATCGGCGCCATGGTGGGCGGGGAGACACGCGTCGCGCTGTCGGAGTACTCGGACGAATATGGGCCCGGCTCGATGATCGGCGGCGCGCCCGACGATCCGAGCCGTCCGGAATACAAGGTCTACAAGCTGAACCGGGTCTACTCGAGCGCGGCCGAGCGCGACGCGGCGCTTGCCGATTACAACGCGGGCGCGGTGCCGCACGGCGCTCCCGCGATCACGGTCCAGCCGGACGGCTCGCTGGATGTTCCCGGGGATCAGATGACCTGGTGTGTTTACAACGACGCGGATCCGCGCTCGCACGGCAACCGGGCCGGACAGACGCAGCCCCTCGGCGTCGAAGTGCAGGAAACGTTCTACGCCTACGACGACCCGGGACCCCTGGGCAATACCGTGTTCCTGCGATTCAAGATCTTCAACAAAGGCGCGAACTTCCTCGAGCAGACTTACGTGGGGTTGTGGAGCGATCCCGACGTGGGTGGCGCCTTGGATGACCTCGTGGGAGCCGATCCCGGGCGCTCGCTCGGTTTCGCATACAACGCTTACGGGCTCGATGCCATCTATGCCAGTGCGGCCCCCGCGGTTGGATTCGACCTCCTTCGCGGCCCGCTGGCATCGCCTTCGGGCCCACCGTTGGGACTCACCGCAATCACCTCGTATATCAACGGCACCGATCCGAACGACGCCTCTAAGAGCTATCGCGCGCTGCAGGGACTCGACGCGAGCGGCAATCCGTTCGTCGACCCCACCACCGGGCTCACCACGCGCTTCATGTTCCCGGGTGATCCGCTCGCCGGCACCGGGTGGATCGACGTCACGCCCACCGACCACCGGTTCCTGCTCGGGTCGGGGCCGTTCTCGCTCTCGCCGGGCGAGAGCGAGGACATCGAGTACGCTGCAACGACGACGAAGTTCAAGCGTTCTTCGATCGTGGCGAGGCCCCCCCGCGTCCGGTGCAGACAACCTGTCTCGAGGTCACGAACTGCGTCGAGGATGCAGACTTCTGGGGCCATGAGTGCAAGCAGGGCGGGAGCCTGCTCAGCGCCCAGCAGCTCCAGACGATCGCGCAGCGAATCGATGCGCGATCGGTGTTCTTCAAATGGGGATCCGATCCGACCGGAGGCTTCTGCGCCGCCGTGGCCGGGTCCGGAACGGTGCGGGATGAAGCAACGCGCGAGTTCGCGACCTTCCTCTCGGATATCGCGGCGAGCTGGCCGCCTGTGATCCCGAGCAGCGGCCAGCGCATCTACCTCGACCCGGGAACGCCGGTCTCCTGTCCCGGACTCCAGGCCACCAACGTCTTCGCGCTGTCGGGCACGGCGCAGCGCGGAACTTTCGGCGCGGACTATCTCGACCTCAATCCCGCGAACCCTGTCCCCCTCGAGGGCGTGCCCTTCGGCGGCCAGGGATTCAACGGCGGCGCGGGCACTGCCTTCGACTTTCTGGGCAGCGGTCTGAATCCTACGACGATGCCGGACTCCTTCATGACCGTCGAGATCCGGTTCGATCATGCCCAGACACAGATGGCCTATCGCTTCCTGCGGCTGGAGACCCAGGTCGGGGGCGCCCCGCCTCAGGGTCGCGGCTATCTCTACGCGGGGTTCTTCACGGTGCCGTTCACGTGCTGGGACGTCGTCCATAACGTTCAGCTCGACGTCGGCTTCGTCGAGCGGACGATCACCGACGATTCGGGCACGATCCTTCCAGCGGCGTTCCAGCTCGCGACCTTCGATTCGACGTGGGCACCCGATGCGTCTTCGAATGGCGGGCGCGAGTACCTGTTCGTCTATCGCCGCCCCTACGGCGGCGCACCGAAGCCGGAGATCGCGTACGACGGCGCTCCGATCCAGGGGGCCGTGCCGGCGCTCTACTTCCTCGCCGCAAAGCGAGTCGATCCTTCGTCCGTCATCCACGACGGCGACGGTTTCCGGTTCCCCTGGGAGATCCCGTTCGGCCCGGACATCGATTCCCAGATGATCCGATTGGCCGGACAGCCGCTCACCGATCCGGCGGTTGTCCAAGCGTACCAGGACATCGTCGCATGCCTGTCGGACATCAACCGCAACGTCGGGATCGGCTCGGTCTGTCAATCGACTCCCACGCTGGCCTCCCTGGTCAGCGCGCGCGCAGAGCCCGATCGCGTGGTTCTGATCTGGGAGGTCAGCTTCGGGGACGGGGCGCCCGTCACGATCGAGCGGCGTGAAGGAACCGGCGAGTGGACCGCCCTGGCGCGCCGCGCGCCCGAGGCGAACGGCCGGATCGAGCTCGAGGATGCCACCGTGTCACCGGGGCTGAGCTACACGTATCGGCTCCGGGTGAGCGCCGGTGGAACGGATCTGCTGCTCGGTGAGACCACGGTCCAGGTGCCTTCGATCGCGGTGCTCGCGCTCGCCGGCTTCCAGCCGAATCCCGCCGTGGGAGATCTCCGGGTCGCGTTCTCGCTCGCCTCGCGCGAGCCGGCGCGGGTCGAGCTGTTCGATCTGGCCGGGCGGCGCACGGTTGCGATCGAACTGCCTTCGCCCGCTCCCGGCGCCCACGTCGCGCGCATCGAGAATGGCGCCCGCCTCGCGAGCGGGATCTACGTCATCCGGCTCACCCAAGGCCGGCGTGCGATCATGCGCAAGGCGGCGCTCATACGGTAGGGGGGCAGAGCCCACGCTGCGATGCACGCGGTCGTGGGCGGCGCAGGAAAGCGCGTCGCCTCGATTCCGCCGGCACCCCCTTGCCATGTCCGGCGCCGTGCGGTTCCATGCCCGCGTGCAGCTCGTCATCGAAGGGGTGAGCAAACGTTACGGTCGCGACTTCTGGGCGCTCCGCGACTTCAGCCTCACGCTCGCCCCGGGAGTGCTCGGGCTCCTCGGCCCGAACGGAGCCGGGAAGTCGACGCTCATGCGCATCCTCGCCACCATCACCCGGCCCACCTCGGGACGCGTGCTCTGGAACGGCGAGGACATCGTGGCCCGACCCGATCCGCTACGTGAGGTGCTCGGCTACCTGCCCCAGGACTTCGGCATCTATCCCAACCTCAGCGCCATGGAGTTCCTCGAGTACCTGGCGGCCGTGCGCGGTCTGGAGGCGCGCACGGCGCGCGAGCGCATCCACCAGCTGCTCGACCTCGTGAACCTCACCGACGTCCGGCGGCGGCCACTGAGCGGATTCTCGGGCGGGATGCGGCAGCGGGTCGGAATCGCCCAGGCGCTGCTCAACGATCCGCGCCTGCTGATCGTGGACGAGCCCACCGGCGGGCTCGATCCGGAAGAACGGGTGCGGTTCCGCAATCTCCTGGGGGATCTCTCGGGCGAGCGCATCGTGATTCTCTCCACCCACATCGTTTCGGACGTGGAGGCGGCCGCCACCCGCATCGCGCTCATTGCGCGCGGGCGACTCGTCGGGAGTGCCGCGCCCGAGGAGATGCTGCGGGCGGTGGAGGGCAAGGTCTGGGAATGGGTCGTGCCGAGCGACCAGCTAAGCGCGGTGCGCGAGCGCCACCGCGTGAGCGGAACGGTGCGGCGCACGCACGGGGTGCAAGTCCGGATCGTGGCCGACGCGCCACCTGCGCCCGACGCGCGCAACCTGCCGCCCACGCTCGAGGACGCCTACCTGCACGCGCTGGCCCCGTGAGACCGGCGCGCGCGCTCTATCACCTGATGCGCGCCGATTACCTCGAGCGCGTGCGGCGGCACGCATTCATCGTGACGCTCGGTCTCACCGTCTATTTCGCCTATCTCGCGATGCCCTCCAACCATTCGCGCTACATCACGCTCCAGATCGGGAACTACCGCGGGCTCTACAATTCGGCGTGGGTCGGATGCCTGGTTGCGCTCATGACCGCCTCGTTCCTTTCGCTCATGGGTTTCTACCTGGTCAAGAATGCGATCGATCGCGACCGTGTCACCGGCGTGGGCCAGATCCTGGCGTCGACACCGCTGTCCAAGTGGCAATACACGCTCGGCAAGTGGGCGAGCAACATGGCGGTTCTGGCCACGATCGTGGCGACGATGGCGGTGGGCGCGGTGGGCATGCAGCTCCTGCGGGGCGAAGACCGCGTCATCGACCTCTTGGCAATCGTCGCACCGCTCGCGATCGTGGCCGTGCCCGCGGTGGCGATGACTGCCGGATTGGCCGTTCTGTTCGAGGCGTTGCCCGCGCTGCGAGGCGGGATCGGCAACGTGGTGTTCTTCGTGACCTGGGGTCTGGCGTTTGCGGGTCCTGACATGGGCTCCAGGTTTCAGTATCGGGGCATCGGCAGCGCCGCGGGCATCAGCACGATCGTGCCGAGCATGATGCATGCGGCGTCGAGTCAGTTCGGGGTCGCGCTGGACTCGATGTCGTTCAACCTGGGGTTCAACTTCAAGTCGGCAGGGACCTATGACCTCGAGACGTTCCGCTGGGCGGGGATGCGATGGTCGGCGGATCTATTGTGGGGCCGGATCGCCTGGACACTGATCGGAATGTCCCTGGCGCTCGCGGCAGCGATTCCCTTCGACCGCTTCGATCCGAGGCGCGCCGGCACAGCCGAGAGCGGACGGCTTGGACCCCGGCGTTCCCGCGACGCGAAGGGAGCGGCGAGACTACGAATCGCCGACGCCGCCGACGGTGTCGCGGACGCCCCCGGCGAGGATGCAACCGCCGTCTCACCCTCCCGCGCCCCCGCGAGCGTCGCGGCGCTCGCGGCAGCACGGCGAGGCGAGACCCTCGTTTCCATGCTGCTCGCCGAGCTCCGCCTCTCGCTTCACGACATGCCCCGCGCGTGGTTCCTCGTCGCGGCCGGGCTCGCCCTGGGGTGCTGGTTCGCGCCGCTTTCGATCGCCCGCGGCTGGATCCTCCCCTTCGCGTGGATCTGGCCGCTGCTCCTGTGGTCGGCGCTGGGAGGACGCGAGTCCCGGCACGGTACCGCGGCGCTGGTGTTCTCGGCGCCCCGAGCGCTGGCTCGGCAGCTTCCCGCGCTGTGGCTCGCCGGGGTTGTCGTGACCGTCGCGATCGGCACGGGAGTCGGCCTGCGGCTCGTCGCGACGGGCAACATGCCGGCGGCGCTCGCGTGGAGCGTGGGGGCGCTGTTCATCCCCTCACTGGCGCTGGCCGCGGGCGTGTGGACGGGGGGCGGGAAGCTGTTCGAGGTGCTCTACATGCTCTTGTGGTACGTGGGCCCGATCAATCGGACCCCGTTCCTCGACTTCATCGGCACTTCGGACGCCACGTTGAATGCGGGCGCCACCGAAGGTTTCGCGATCGCCACGCTCGTCCTGCTGCTGTGCGCCGCGCTGGGCCGCTGGCGGGTGACCCGGGGCTGAGGTAGAGCCCGCTCAGGCGCCGCCCATCGGGGGATAGAGCAGGTCGAACTCGGGCTCGCCGTGCAGCAGGTTCAAATCGGGATCGCGCCGGGCCCACACCGAATCGCGATATCCTGCCGGCTCCAGGGGACTGGGCGTCTGCCGCCATCTCGGGGGTGAGGAACTTGAGCGCCACACGCCGGCCGAGCTTGGAGTCCTCGGCCTCGTAAGACAACGCCCATGCCCCCGCTGCCGAGCCTGCGGACGATCGAGTAATGGCGGACGCTCTTCCCGATCAAAGACTCCATGGAGTATAGGATGTTAGGGTGCATGCGCGCGGGCGGTCGCGCTCGGCGGCTCGAAGCGGCGGTGCGCGCCGGTACGGGGCGCGTTCCGCGGCTCAGCTCAGACTCGGAGCGTCGAGGTCTACGCCCTGGCCGATCATGAGGGTGTGGATCCGGTCCAACGGAATCCTCCTCCGCTCGCCGCCTTCGGGCTGGAAGTCGACGGCCTCCTGCTCGATCGCGCCCGAGAGCCGGTCTCCATTGACGAGCCAGATCTCGTCGTCGGGCGACTGTGGCGGATTCCGGAAGTGGATCCAGGCGATGCGATCGGTGGTGACCCTGAGCTTGCCCAGGTTGGACTGGATGTCGAACGCGGTGTCGAGCAGCCGTCCCGTGAGCGAGTCACCCCGCCGCCCGATGATTACATCGCGCACACGCCCCATGGTGCCTCCTGTTGCAGGCTACCCCCCCGTTCGGGACCGAGTCCAGGGGGAAGGGGCTCGGTCTGGAGCGGCACGCCGCGCGGCATCCGGTAGCCAGGGCGCGCGTGAAATACGAAAGGGACTCCCGCCCGCGTCCCTTGCGGGCAAGAGCCCCCTCGGTTCTTCCTGGATCGATTTACTTAGAACCTGTGTCTCCGATGTGCAAGTTCACACCCGATGAGCAGTCGATTCGTTCTAGCGATAGATCGTCTTGATCTGTCCCCATGTGGTCCGCCGGACAGCCGCCGGAGCATCCGCTCCCGCAGCGCCGGTGACCGGAGCGCTGCCTGCGATCTGCGTAGAGAGCCCCTTCGTGGCCCGGACGATCTGGACGATCATCGTCCCTTTGCCGACCAGCCCCGACGCCGAGGCCGTGCCAGTATTCACGCTCGTGGTGCTCGTGATCCGCGCTTGCAAGGAGACCGTGTGGGTTCCCACCGGCACATTGCTCGCCACGAAATTGAACGAGGCCGCGTTCAGCGTGGAGAGAATCAACTCGATGATCTCCGGCGTCACGCAGCTTTGATCAACGATGATGCTCGTGGTTCCGTCCCCGTTGGTGACGGTTCTCAAGCAATTCCCGATGGCTCCCTCGAGAGTGGCCGAGAGCGTCTGCGTCCGGGCGGCGTAGGTGACCGTCCCCGGAGGCATGGGCTGGCCGTCGATCAGGGCCTGGACCTGGATGGCGACGCTGGCCGTCGAGGTGTCCTTCTTGTTGTTCTTGCTCGAGACCAGGGTCTGCGTGTACAGGCCGGCCTCGAGGCTCGCGCTCACGTACAGTTCCTTGCTCGAGGGTGTCTTGATGGGAGCCGCGAGTATCGTCACCCACCCACTCGTTCCGGAGGTCCACTTGATCAGATCCAGTTGGGATGTGGAGAACGCGAACTGCGCCGACGCCAGTCCGCCTGCTTGACTTGTCCGGGCCACAGGAACGGCCAAGCCGACCGCCAGCAACCCGATCGACAGTTTCTTGATGAGTGTTGCTCGTGTTCTCTGCTGCTGGATTTCCGGATTCGCGTGGGGGGAGGTGAAAGCCGTGAGCAGGGTCTGCATGATGAGTCCTCCTTGGAGTTGACCCGAGGGCGCGACGGCGCGGCCTTGTGATGTAGCGGTGATGCTCTGAAGTCGCCGAGTCCGGAGCTCGGTGACGGTGCGGCTACTGCTACTGCTACTGCCGGCTGCGTAGCGAAGGTTTGCTGATCACGCAGCCTAGGGTGCCGGCCTGAGGGATGCGGCCTGCAGGTGAAGCAGGGTGTAGTAAACCGGATCGAAGCGGGACATGCAAGACTCCGCGATCAGTTCTTGCAACCATCTGACAGCGATTGCGCGCGTCATGCCCACTTCGCCGTTCACCGTCGGACTCAGCAAGAGCCTCGATCAACCAACA
>QHRS01000348.1 GCA_003221435.1 Candidatus Rokuibacteriota bacterium | reverse complement strand
ATCCGCCGTCTCCAACTCCTCCGCGAGCAGCACCCGGAAGCCGGCACCACAACAAAGGGGTGCCTTGACGAGAGGTCGTTCCATAGCAGTATGACCACGTGGATCCGGTCGCGCGCGGGGGCGAGGCCACAGTGGAAGGCATCCGGCTGCTCTGCCGCGCTCACAACCAGTACGAGGCCGAGTGCGTGTTCGGGGCTGGCTTCATGGCGAGCAAGCGCGAGGCGGCACGGCTCGCGGCGGCCGAGGCGCGCGCGAGAGCGGCAGAGACTCACGCACGAGCCGCGGAGGACCGCGCGCGGGCGGCGAGGGAGAAGCGGGAGAAGTCCGCAGCAGAGGCGCGGGCCGCGACCGCGGCATCGGGATCCAATTCGAGGGAATCCGCTCGGCCCGGCCGCCCCCTTCGACGTCGCATTACGGAGGAACCTCTGGACTATTTGGCGATAGGAACGGCCGGATAGATCTCGTCCAGGATCCAGTAGCACTCGATGAGCAGCGCGAGCAGGGTTCCGGCGGCCCACAGGCTCCAGCGCCACTTGCGCCAGGCGGCCGACGGTTGCAGCGCCAGCTCGACGACGTACACGGCGCAGTAGCAGAGGTTGGCGATCGCGGCGAGAACTGCGAGCGGCGGGATCGATCGAAGCGCGAAGGCGGGCAGGAAGTGCGGCCACGTCTTGATCACGATGGCGACCGCCAGGGCGGTCAGCGCGAGATTGTATCCGACGCGGCGCGGCTCCCAGTAGCGAATCGCGTCCTTGAGGCTCGCCCCCGGCGAGGCCGAGGCGGGGAGGACCGGCGCCGATCCGCCGGGGGGAGTCGCTGCCAGGATCTGCCTCCAATCCCGGTCCCGTGAGCGCCGCGTCAGTGCTCCGAGACCGCTACGCAGGTCACATGCACGTTCTGCACCTCGGCCAGCTTGAGGAACAGGAACTCGGGGCGGCGGATGTTGTAGTCGGGCAGCGCAACCGGGAAGCTGGCCGTGAACGCGATCGCGCGGGGGTTGCTCTCCTTCGCGAAGCCGACGTCGGCCTTGCAGCGCAGCCGGCGGCTCACCCCGTGGATCGCGAACGTTCCCTCGATCTCGAAGGTCGTCGACTTGCCGGGCTCGATCTTGCCGGGGGTGAGCACCGTCGCGCCGTCGAAGGTCGCCTTGGGAAACTTGTCGGTCTCGAGGTGGTCCTTCCGCATGATCTGGTTCCGCTTGCCGATCCCGGTGTCGAGGGTCGCGAGGCTGACCTCGAGATGCACGCGGATCGAATCGCCGATCGCGCCGGGGTCGAGCCAGAGCTCGCCTTCGATCTTGCTGGTCTTGCCCTCGAACGTCTCGGTGGGTGCCTTCGATACGAACACCACCTTGTTCTCGCCGCCCGGATGCACCTCGTAGACCGCGGCGCGCACGCCCTGCGCCCCGGCGAGCGTCAGGCCCAGCAGACAGACGATCGTTCGCCTCATCATCGCACCTCGAGCCCGGCCCGGAATCGAAGGCGGTCCTCCGGTACAGCGCCTGGAGCACCAGGAACGAGCGCGGCATCGCCGTCACGCCACCGCCCCAGCGTGATCGCGCGCCCGATTTCAGGTCGCGGTCCGGATCGAAGAAATCGTACGTGCCCATGAGCTCGAGACCCTGGTGCGCGAGCCAAGTCAGCTCGTGGGAGGTGACGAGCCCGGTGATCGTCGGGCTCCCCGGGGGTTGAGTCTGGATGAGGTCTGCCTGGCCGAGCCACGTGACGTTCCAGGCACTCAAGTAGCCGTGCGCGCCGCCGCTGTCCTGACCCTCCGTGCCCTGGCCCGACGGGTGGGTGAAGCCTTCCGCGCCCACCGCCGCCGCCAGCGGCCCGGCGTGCAGGCGGTAGGTCACGTTGAGCGCCGCCGCCAGCTGGCGGTCGTTGTCCGACGTGCTGCCGCGATTCCCGTTCAGGATCGCGACCTGGAGGTCGAGGCGCTTGGGCTGGAAGCCCAGCTCCAGCCCGACATCGGTGAAGGCCGGCGGGAAGAAGCCCTGCTCGCTCCGCACGTACATCGTGTGATCGTCGAACCTCCAGCCGTACGAGGGCACGAAACGCCCGGCCTTGATGTAGCCGTCGCCTGAATGCCAGTGGGCGATCCCGAACAACTCTTAGGTGTTCGTGAGCCCGCGGTTGTAGTACAGCGTGAAGGCGGAATCGAGCTGGAACGACAGGTAGACGTCGCCCTGCATCTGGAAGAAGCCCTGCTGGACGGCCTGCCCGGCGCTGGGATCGGCCGCATAGTAGATCTCGCGGAAGTCGGTGCCGATCGCGAGGCGCTTGCCGATCTTGGGATCGATGTCCGCCAGCATCGCGGGCGTGGCGGGCGACCACGCGAACTCCTTCGGCACCAGCTCCTGGCTCGCGTAGCCCGTGCGCATGCCGCCGCCCGAGGGGTTCACGTGGCAGAGAGCGCGGGAGCGCGAATGCCTGGAGCGCGCCGAGAGCGCTCAGGCCCGCGAGCGCCAGCAATCCGAACGTCCTCACCCGCCGCGTGCGTGTCATGTCAGTTGTTCAGCGCGCCTTGAAGGATCCAGTCGCGGATCAGGTCGCGATCCGACTTCGGCATCTGAGGCCCGCCTTGCGGCATCAGTTCACCGTACACCCCGGTGTTCTCGATCCGGTTGTAGAGGACCGAGTTCCCCGGATCGCCCGGCTTGACGATCAGCACTGGCGGGTTGATGAAGCTGGGCACGCTCACGAAGGTGCTATAGGAAGTGAGAATGCCAGTGAAATCCGTTGTAGACCCGCTGGTGTGGCACGTGAGACACCCGTGAGTGTTGAAGATCGGCCGCACGTCGTTCACGTAGGACCCCGCGGTCCCCACAGGCGGTGCATCGACCTTGACCGGGTCGCCCAAGTCCGAGCAGCCGGCCAGCATCATGACGACTCCTGCGGCG
>QHRS01000110.1 GCA_003221435.1 Candidatus Rokuibacteriota bacterium | reverse complement strand
CGTGTTCGAGGATCTCCCCGTCACCGGCGGTCTTGGGATCCGAGCGGACGATTTGTCACGACGCGTGATCGTTGGAGCAAAGGGCTCGGGTAAGACCGTCTACCTGAGAAGGCTCCGGGCCACGGCGTCGCAGAACGAATCGGTATATGCAGACGTCGTCCAGCAGGACCTTCCGGCGACGAACAACATCGTCAAGTTCTGCCAGTGCTTCGGCAAGGAGGACCTTACCGAAAAATGGATGCAGCTGTGGTACTGCGCCATCATGCGCTCGCTGGTCACGCACATGCTGCACTCGAAACAGCTCTCACCTCACCTGTCGAACGAGCACCGCGAGGAGCTCGAAGGCTACGTCCCCGACATCGTCCCCAGTCGCCGGAAGGCAGTCTCCATCTACAGCCAGGTGACGGAGATCATCAACGCCTTCCACACGGCCCATGCCTTCTCGAAATATTTCGACCACCCGGCTTGGGCGGAGCTCGCGGCGACGATCANGGTTGCAGTGTCAAAAGGGGCTCTTCTTCCGAGCCATGCGCTTCCTCAGAGACCAGCACTTCGGCGGGCGCCTGCACGTCATCGTCTGCGTGCGTGATCACGTGCTCGCCTCCGTGTTGCGGGGGGAGCATCAGAACCGCTACCGCGGCGAGCCGCACATCGCGACACTCGGCTGGGAGTATCCCAGCGCGGAGTTCTTCCTCAAGAAGAAGATCGCTCGCTTGGGAGAGGGCTTGCTTCTCCACGAGCCGGACGGGCAAGCCGCCGAGATTCAGCACTGGCTGGGTCATCGCTTCATCGAGAACCGGGGGCGGCAGATCCGGGAGCCGATCCTGCAGTACCTCTTGCGTCACACGCGCCTGCTGCCCCGCGACATCGTGATCCTGGGGAACAAGCTCTCCGAGCTGGTGAGCCAGGCCAGACACGACGGTCAGAGCGAAGTTCCACAGGAGGCGATCCGCCAGTGTGTGCGGGAGGTGGCGCGCTCGTTCGGCAACGAGCAGCTGGCCATTTGCGCCAACCACATTGCTTCGAGCGGAATGCCGGCCGACGCGGCGCGTAAGAGCTACGACGAGATCTACACCGGCGACACCGAGTTCTCGCGCGGGCTGGTCGACGACCTACGCACGCTCATCCACAGCATCGGCAAGGATCGCTTCGACAGGAAGGACCTCGAGATCGCCATGCAGCTCGCGCGCGAGCTGTTCGGAGAGGACAGCGATGCCCTATCCGTGCTGTGGCAGAACCGCTTGCTCGGCTACCTCGAGCAGACCGCGGATGGGCCGCGTGAAGTCTTCTTCTCCGAGGTTAACTGCGATCACTTCAACCTTCCCCTTAACAAGGACGACTACATCCTGCACTCCTGCATGATCGACACCGTGGGCGTCCGGGCGATGGGCGCACCGGTCGGACAAGGGGCAATGCAAGCGCCGGGTGTCGCGATCGGGTCCGATCCCGAGGGGCCCGCCCGTTTCGGCAGCTACCCGGTTCTGGGCGTCCTTGGCAGAGGCGGGATGGGAACCGTCTATCTGGCCGAAGATCCGCGCCTGAAGCGCCGTATCGCGATCAAGATGTTGCCCGAGTCCCAGCGATTGAGCACGGAGCCGCTCGCGCGCTTCAAGCGCGAGGCTCAAATTCTCGCGAACCTCAGCCATCCCAACATCGCCGTCGTCTACTCGCTGGAGGAAGATGGCGGGGCGCACTTCATCACGATGGAGTTCGTCACGGGGCACACGCTCGGTCAGCTCATTGAAAGAGAGGCGATCGACCCGACGCGCAGTTACCGCATCTGCCGGCAAATCGCCGCCGCCCTGGATGCGGCGCACCGCCAGGGGGTCGTTCACCGCGACCTGAAGCCATCGAACATCATGGTGACGCCACATGAGCAGGTGAAGGTTCTCGACTTCGGCCTGGCCAAGGTCGTGAAGGACCCGGGAAACACCGCGGACTCCACGCTCAGCCACCGGACCGCAGACGGTTATGTCGTAGGCACGCCCGGCTACATGAGCCCGGAGCAGCTCCGGGGGAAACCCGTGGACCACCGGTGCGACGTTTGGGCGTTCGGGTGTTGTCTCTATGAATGCCTGTCCGGCCGCAAGGCGTTCCCGGGACAGACCGCGGCGGAGCGTGCCGCGGCGACACTCGAACGGGATCCGGATCTGCAGGCATTGAGTGATCTGCCCGAACCCATCAGCGATCTTCTCCGGCAGAGTCTGGAGAAGGATCCGGCGCGACGTCTCCCTAGCCTCTCCGTCGCCATCGAGCTGATCGACATGGTCTGCGCCGTTCGCTGATTGTGATGGAGCCTCCCGGCGCCATCATCATCCGAACGGGCGCGCTCGTTTGCGCCATCGGTCTGCTGTGCGCCGCGAAGACGCTGGTCGCGCCCGAGCCTGCGGCCATCACCACGGACCGCGCCTCTGCGCACGCGATGCGTTTCCACCTCGCGCTGCCCGAGGGCTGGACCCGCGAGCGAACCTGGCCGGTGGTCGTCGTGATTCCCGATGCGGCCCGGGAGTTCGAGGGCAATCTCGCTAGGTTCGTCGCCGCGCGCGGCCGGCGCCCGTTCATTCTCGTCGCTCCCGAGGTGCTCAGCTGTGGTGGCGGTTCGACTCGAACGGCGGAGCATTACTCGTATTCCGCCGCCGACTGGGACTCGATCAGCGCGGTTGACGATTTCGCGTTCGACGACGCCGGTCTTGGGGCGGTGCTGGCCGACGTCCGGGAGCATTGGGCGGGGGAACCGAAGGCATTTCTCACCGGCTGGGAGGCCGGAGGACATACCGTGTGGGCGCAACTGTTCCGGCGGCCCGAGCGCTGGCGCGCGGTCGCGCCGGTCAGCACCAACTATCAGCGCCGGGGAATCGACCCGGCGATGTTCTCACATGGCCGCGAGCTCCGATCGCTCCCCATTCAGGTGTTCCGATGCGGCGCTCCGACGGGGCCTGCGGCCATGGGGGTGCGGTTCTTCGATCAGCAGACCGCGCAAGCACTGGCGGATGCGCGCGCGCACGGGTTCGCGCCACTGCCGGTGCGCATCGTCCCGGGGGCCGACCATGGCCCCCTGCCCGGGCCCGTGCTGGCCTGGTTCGAGAAGTTGCTTCGCAAGTGAGCGCGCGCCCACCTCGTCGCCGTCGCGTGCATCAACGCGTGGTCCGTGTTGCTCGCGACCGTCGCCGCGTCATACGGCCCGCCGGTGCCGCCACCACCGGCCGAGCCTGTGATCGGGTGGGCTTGGCTCTACGCCCTGCACGCTCGTACGAGCCTGGCCCGCGGGAAATCCTGGCAGGCGGAATACATGATCAGCGGCATGCGCGACCAGGTCCTCGCGCTGGCTTGGCGGCGTCACGACCTGCCCGTCAGGGAAGGGCGCGGGATCGATCGCAAGCGCGCGGAGCAAGCTGGCGAAACAGTCAGGCGGCCGCCTGAGCGATCTCAGACGGCCGCCCCCGCAGCTTTCGTTCTACTGTATCAACGTTGCCTTGGTGGTGACGGTGTGGCCGGACTGCGTCAACCGCAGAAGGTAGATTCCCGGTGTGGCGCCGTTCACTCCCACCCGGTGCTCGCCGGCGCCGAGACTCCCGACCTCGCGCGAGAACACCTGGCGGCCGGCAACGTCGATCATCTCGAGACGCGCCGGAGCCGCCCCCTGAAGCGTGAACTGCACGCCCGCGCCCGCCCCCGCGGGATTGGGCTGAAAACCGCCGAGCGCGAGAGCGACTGCAGATCCGGGCACGTCGACCCAGACTTCGGCCATCGGCACCGATGTGGCGCCGGACATGATGATCAGCCGGTATCCGTAACGATGTCCCGAGATCACGTCGCGGTCGTCGTACTGGAGCAATCCGGTGCCGCTGACCGTGCGGACATCGGCCAACTTCCAGCCCGAACCATCGCTGCGCTCGATCGTCACGGGGCCAGTGGTGCTTGACACCCACCAATTCACTTTGACGTCTTGAGCTGTTGCGGTCGAGCTCACCAGGGACGCGAGCGCCGCGGTGGTGTGGTCGATCGTTGTCCTCCACATGTCCGAGTAGTTCTGACAGCAGCCGCCGCCGATGTAGAACGATTCGGAGCTCTGATCCATCGCCGCCAGCGGATTCTCCCGCGGCGAAGGCAGCTCGAGACCCAAGTCGAGCTGGGACCACTCCGGCGTGCCGATCAAGTGGAGCATGCTGGTCGTATTGTCGACCGAGTCGGTGTTCGACGGCGTCCCGCCGAACAAGAGCATCGAGTGCGCCGGCGCATCGTACACCGCGCCCATGCCGAATCGCGCGCGTGGCGAGGAGCCGGTGAAGGGTAGCTGGGACCAAGCTGGAGTTCCGGAGAAGTTCACCGACCACAGCGTATTGTCGGGGCCGCCGCCGAACATCACGATGCGGTCATTGATCGGGTCGTAGACCGCGGCATGCTGCTGCCGGAATCCCGGCCCGCCGGCGCTCGTGATCACCGAGCTCCAGGTGTTGGTGGCGAGATCGAGCGCCCACATATCGCCCGTGTCGCCCGGACCCCAGCCCCCATGGATCACCATCCGATCGCGCTGACTGTCGTAGACCGCGACGTGCTGCGCGCGGGCGGTAGGTGGACCACCGCCGGTGACGACCTGGGTCCAGGCGGGCGAACCCGACAGGGACAGCGCCCACACATCGCCATAGACGTTCGCGGAATCCGTTCCGCCGTAGACCAACATCCGGTCGCGCACTGGGTCGTAGATCGACGTGTGCGCGTTGCGCGCCGCGGGCGGAGTACCGGTCGGCGTCAGCTTGGCCCAGTTGCCTTGAAGGTCGAACGTCCATACGTCGTTGGAGTAGGACGGATACGGCCGCCCGCCGAACGTCACCAGGCGATGGCGAACCGGATCAAAGATCGCGGCCGCTCCATCGCTGCGCGGCATGGCGCCGCCGCCGATCTGGGCCCACGCCGGCGACCCTCCCAGGCTCAGGCTCCAAACCAAGTCGCTCACCGTCTGGCCATTGCCGACGTCCCCGCCGCCGTACATCACCATCGACTGCGTCATCGGGTCGTACACCGACTGGGGCGTCTGGCGCGCCGTGGGCGGCCCGCCCGACGGCGACAGGGCGCTCCACGCCGGGCTCGCGCCCAGCGAGAGCGACCACGCATCGCTGAGGTAGTTCGAGCCGCTGGCGCTGCCGAAGCCGCCATAGATCAGCATCTGGTTCCCCTGCGGATTCCACACCGCTGACCCGACGGCACGGTTGGTGGGCGGGCCGCCACTTGGCGCGAGCGTGCTCCACGCCGGAGTTCCCGACAGACCCAGGGCATATGTGTCGCCGAGGAAGCTGCCGTCGAACCCGCCGTAGACGATCAGCCGTTGGTTCGCGCCGTCCCAGATCATCTGGGCACCCGCGCGCGCCGATGGTGCGCTGCCGTTCGGAGCGAGCGCCGTCCACGCCGAAGGATCCGACAACGACATGGCCCAGAGGTCATTCAGGAATCCGCTGGGCGGGCCGTTCGTCCCGGGAACCTGTGCGCCGCCGAACAGAAGCACCCGATCGTTGGCGGTATCGAGCACCGCAGACGCGTAAGAGCGGGCGACGGGCGACGGGCCGGCCGGAGACAGCTGGGTCCAGGTCGGAGTCACGCTCGCCAGCGACAGCGTCCATACATCGTTGAGTGAGGCTTCGTTCGCGTCAGCTCCGCCAAACACCCAAACTTCGTCGTGCGCCGGATCGTAGAGCACGTTGTGATTGTGACGCGCGGGGGGCGGCGTGCCGTTGGTCGCGACACGCGTCCACGTCGCGCTGCCGTCGAGCGCGAGCGCCCACAGCTCGTTGCTCACGTTGTTGTCGTCGGAGCCGCCGAACACCAGCAGCCGATTCCTGGCCCGATCGAGCGCGACCCCTGCATCACGCACCGAAGGCGGCGGAAGCTTGGTCCAGGATCCAACCCCGCTCAGCGTGCCCGCCGGCACCGGGCCGGCGGCCCCTCCTATCGCGGGAACACCGGCGAGCGTCGTGAGCATGAGCAGGGCGGCGAACTTCGTTGCCGCGCATGCGCGAACCGACATGACCTTCCTCCTTACAGAAGTGCTCGGAAAACGCCTGTGGCGAGGGCCCTCGTTCTGGATCGACGCCTCTAGTGGACCTTGTCTCGAGCGGAATGGTGGGAGCAACGTGGAATTCGCGGTCTCGCCCGAGCCTGGGAGGGGATCGGCAGGGTACGGGGTGGCCTCCATCGAAATTTCGGGAGGCCCAAGCCAGCCGCGCGGCAGTGCTACGGCAAACGCGCGCTCACGACCGGCACCATCCACACGGCATAGCCTCGGGGATCGCGGATGTTCGCGATCATCTGGTCGAAGTACGCCTCCGCCTGTTGCGAAGTGAAGCGGGTGAGCTGGCCGATCGATTCCACGTATCCGTCGCGCCACGCCTGGAGGATCGCCGCGAAAGTCTCCCGCGGCACCCGCAAGGTGTCGACCACGACGTAGTCGACGCTGATGTCTGCCAGACCGAGCCCCGCCAGGATGCCGTACACGTTGCGCCCGATGAATAGATCCGTCCCCGTCGCCTCGCCGAATCTCGGCGGAGCCTCGTGCCAGAAGTCGCGCGGGTCGAGCGCCCCACGCTGGAAATGCAGCATCCCGTAATCCTCGGGGATCAGGTGCAGGCGACCGCCGCGCCGGGTCACGCGGACGAGCTCTCCGAGCACGCGGTCCGGATAGGGGATCGAGTGCATGACGTGGCGGCACACCGTGAGATCGAACGTGCCGTCCGGCGCCTCCAGCTCGTAGATACTCTGGTGCTTGAACGAGAGTCGCGGAGCCAACCGCGCATACCGTGCCCGGGCCAGCTCCAGGTGAGGGTCGATGATGTCCACCCCGAGCACCTGGCTGCGCGGGAACAGCTCGGCCAGTCGCGAGGCCGCTTCGCCAGTGCCACAGCCGGCATCGAGGATCCGGATCGCGGGGGGCAGGGCGTAGCGGCGGATCAGCTCGACCTCCTGTGGCCAGATGGCGCGCGCCTGCGCGGCCAGGTTGCGCACCATCGATTCGTCGGCCATCTGCCTGGCCTGCGGGTTGAGATCTGTCATGGTCTCCTCGGGGAGCGTGTCCAATGACGGGCCGAGCATGCGGCCGAGCGCTCATCACACCCATCGTCGCGGAGCAACGTAGCGCAGCCGGAACCCAGGGCGCCATGACGAGCGCGCGACCCCCGAGCGCCGGAGGATGCCAGGGGCCATCGGATTGCTCCTGGCTTATACTCCAGACGCCTCCGTGCCGAGGGTCGAGCGCTAACGGCCAGGACCATCGTTACGGACTGAACCATCGGATTCTCGACCGCCTTCACGTTCGACCCGCCACAGGGAGCTTACCCGTGCGTCGCCACATTCTGATCCTGCTCGCAGGCCTCTGCGTTCCACTCGCTGCCGCCGCCCGCTCTCGGCTGCCCACTGCGCCCAAGCACTCCGTCGAGGATCGCTACTGGGGCGTCACGGTGCACGACGACTACCGCTGGCTCGAGAACTGGGATGCCCCCGCGGTGCACGCGTGGAGCGACTCCGAGAATGCCGTGACCCGTGCGTTTCTCGATAGCCTCCCCATGCATCGTGCGGTGCTGCGCCGCGTCGAGGCGCTGACCAAGAGCCCCTCGCCCTCGTGGCAGGAGCTCAAGTTCGCGCGCGGCACCTGGTTCGGCATCAAGAATCAGCCGCCCAAGCAGCAGCCGCTGCTGGTGCGCTTGCGATCGCTCGACGATCTGCGCACCGAGCACGTCATCCTCGATCCCAACGTGCTCGATCCGAGTGGCTCCACCACGATCGACTTCTTCGAGCCCTCCCACGACGGCTCCAGGGTGGCGGTGTCGCTGTCGAAGGGCGGAACCGAATCGGGCACGGTGTATGTCTACGACGCACGCACCGGGAAGCGCCTGGCCGACGAGGTGCCGGCGGTGAACGGCGGCACCGCGGGCGGCAGCCTGGCATGGAACGCGGATGGCACCGGATTCTGGCGCACGCGCTACCCGGCGCCCGGAGAGCGGCCCGCGAAGGATCTGCCGTTCTACCAGCAGGTCTACTTCCATCGCCTCGGCACACCGGCGACGAGCGACATCTACGTCGTGGGCCGCGAGTTCCCCAAGATCGCCGAGATCCGGCTCGTGAGCTCGGACGACGGCAAGTGGCTGCTGGCCGACGTCCTGAACGGCGACGGCGGCGATCACGCCATGTACCTCGCTCCGGCGGATCGGGCCGCAGCCGGCGGCGGATTCCGCAGGCTGTCGAGCTTCGAGGATCGGATCGTGTATGCGCGGTTCGGCCCAGGGGTGCTCTATCTCTTGTCGCGGAAAGATGCGCCGAGCGGGAAGGTGCTGAAGGTGTCACTCCAGGAGCCGAGCCTGGCCCGGGCCACCGTGATCATCCCTCCGGGCGACGGGGCGATCGAGTGGTTCACGCCCTCGAAGGACAAGCTCTACGTCGAGGAGATCATCGGCGGTCCGTCACGCGTGCGGCTGTTCGACGCCGATGGCAAGCCGCTCGGCACGGTCCCGGTGCCGAGCTCCACCACGGTGGGAGCGATCGTGACGGGGGCGCAGCGAGACGTTGCGGTGCAGATCACGAGCTACACCGATCCCGGACGCTGGATGGTCTATCGACCGAGCCCCGCCACGTTCACCTCCACCAAGCTCGTCACCCACTCGCCGGCGCGGTTCGACGACATCGAAGTCAAGAACGCGACCGTGGTCTCCAAGGACGGCACCAAGATCCCGCTCACGATCCTCGTCCCGAAGCGCGCGAAGCTCGACGGCAGGACGCCCACAGTGCTGACCGGTTACGGCGGCTACGGCATCAGCCAGCGCCCCGGCTTCAATCCGACCCGGCGAGTGTGGTTCGACCAGGGCGGGATCCTCGCGATCGCGCACACGCGCGGCGGCGGCGAGTTCGGGGACGCCTGGCATCTGGCGGGCAACCTCACGCACAAGCAGAACGTGTTCGACGACTTCGCGGCCTGCGCGCAATACCTCGTCGATCATCGCTATGCCTCGCCGCGCACGCTCGCGTGCCAGGGGGGCAGCAACGGCGGGCTCCTGATGGGCGCGATGATCACGCAGCATCCCGAGCAGTTCCGCGCGATCGTGTCGAGCGTCGGGATCTACGACATGCTGCGCGTCGAGCTCTCGCCGAACGGATTGTTCAACGTGACGGAGTTCGGCACGGTCAAGGACCGGGCGCAGTTCAACGCGCTCTATGCCTACTCGCCCTACCACCACGTGACGGGCGGCGCGCGCTATCCGGCGGTGCTGTTCACCACGGGCGGCAACGATCCGCGCGTCGATCCCATGAACTCGCGCAAGATGACGGCACGACTGCAGGCCGCGAGCGCTTCGGGGAACCCGATTCTGCTGCGCACCGACGCCAAGACCGGCCACGGCGTCGGCAGCCCACTGTCGGCGCGCAATGCGCTGTCGGCGGACATCTATTCGTTCCTGTTCAGCCAGCTCGGGGTGCGCTATCACGAGCCGCCGACGCGCAAGCCCGCATTGAAGCAGCGGCCCGAGGTGAGCGCGGGACCTTAGCCAGTCCCTTCGCGGATTTCCGGCTCTCGGACCTCGTGGGCCCGGCACAGCTGCGAGAAACCGAAGGGGGGCGCTCCGCCGATCGCGCGGCGGAGCACCTCGCCGTCAAGCCGGATTCCGTGCTGGCCGCCCTACTCCGCCAGCAGCACCTTTCGAGTCGCGACCAACTTCTTCGCCCCGTCGGGCGCGATCGCCTGCATCCGGAGGAAGTAGACCCCCGCCGTGAGCGACCGGCCTGCCCGATCGACTCCTTGCCAGGACCGCTGATACCGTCCCGCGTCCATCTCCCCGTCGGCGAGGCTCGCGATCTCACGCCCCAGGATATCGTAGACGCCGATCCTCACCCGGCTTCTTTCGGGCAAGTCGAACCTGAACTGGGTGCTAACCCGGAACGGGTTCGGGAAGTTCTGGAACATCGCATACTCGGTGGGTATCGGCTCCGCGCTCTCGGCGATCGGCGCGCCGGAAGCCGTGGTTACACCCTTCGACGCGACCGACGACGATCTGACCTGGAGGTTTCCGCCAGCCAGCAACTGCTCGACCGTCTTGGTGCCGTCCCACTTGCTCGAGAACCACATCCCGCCGGCCTTGTTCCAAACCGTGATGCCGATCTTGTCGTCCGTTCCAGGCTCGCCGGCGTCGGTCATCGTCACCTGCAGCGTGGCGTTGCCGTCGATGCCGATCGGGCTCAGCGGATCCGTGATGTCCTGGATGCTGGCCTTGCCGTTGAACACCGCCGTCCCAGTCGAGGTAGAAGTGGCATTGACTGAAAGCGAGGTCATCGAGTTGCCCTTGATCTGATACACCCGTCCGCTGTTGCGCACGATCGTGTTGATGTTACCCTGCAGATTCGTGTTGCTCTTGTTGTACTTGACATTGAAGCCGAAGTTGTTCCTTGTGCCGGCTCCACCCGCGTAGAGCCCGGCCGAGCTCGTGAGCAGCAGATAGCCACCGCCGGTGATGAAATCGCTGAGCGGCTTGGAGACTGTGATCACTGCGTCTTCGTCGGATACGTTGCGGGTGTAGTAGTTGTTGACGATGACACCGATGGTGTAGCTCTGTGAGCTTGCTGTCCCGATGTCGACGTTCCAGTTGAACGTCGCCGTCCCGGTCTTCGTATCCGAAGCGCTCACCAGACCGACAGGGAGGTTGGAAGCGATGACCGAGCTGTTGTCGCGATTGATGAAGGTTACTTTGGCGTTGCGAATATCGCCGGAGTTGGCATCGTAGGCCGGATCACCGGTCACCGCCGTAATGTCCTGGATCGTCGCGCTCAACGTCACCGTTGCAGCGCCGCTGGACGCAGACGAGGTCGAAGCGAAGAGCGCGCCCGTGTAGGTGGCGCGGGCATCCTCCGGACTGATCGTCAGCGAGGTCGAGGGATTGGTGACCGAGAAGTTCGGATTGATTCCACCGAACACGGCGCTGACGGCGTGGGAGCCGGGAGCCATCTGGAGAGTCGGAGACGCGCCGAAGGGAACGGGCTCGAGGAGTGGCGTGGTGAGCGTCGCCGTGAGTGTGCCTCCGCCGGCGACGAGGGATACGGTACCCATGTTCTGAGTGCCCACGAAGAACGTGACCGACGTCGCCGTGGGGCCCGAGCTCCCCAGGCTGGCCGGCGTGAGCGTCGCCGTGAACGTGGCCATGTCGCTGTACTGTGGGGAGCCTGCGGTCGCGGTCGCCAGGGCCGTGGTGCCGGCGATGGCGATATTCGCGGTCGTGCTGGCGGTCGTGTTCGCGCTGTAGTTGGGCGCGTCGGTCCCCGCGATCGAGATCCCGCTGACACTCACAGGTTTCCCAACTCCGACATTTGCGTCGGCAAATGCGGCACCGCTGTAGCTATCGGTGAACACATCTCCGGAAACGCGATTGTCGGACAAGGTGACTGTTGCAGCCGTGACGCCGTCGTAGACTTTGTTGACGCCGGTTGCCGACACCGTCAGGCTGCGGAGCGTGATGTCAGCCAAGGTTGTGGCGGTGCTATTGACGGTGTAGTTGCCGGCGTCGGCGCCCGACAGGCTCAGCCCCGTCCCCGTCACCGTCTTGCCGGTGCCGACGTTCTTGTTGCCGAAGCTCGCCACGCCGCCGACGTAGCTCACGACATCCGTCCCCAGCACGCCGGCGAGCGCGCGGGTGAGGATCGTGGCCGCCGCCGAGCCGTCATATACCTTGTTGCCCGCCGTGATGCTGCCGGTGATCCCTAGTGCGATGATGTTGGCGGTGGTGGTGGCGGTCGTGTTGACCGTGTAGTTGCCGGCGTCGGCGCCCGACAGGCCCAGGCCGGTCCCTGTCACCGTCTTGCCGGTGCCGACGTTCTTGTTGCCGAAGGTGGCGGTGCCGCCCGTGTAGCTCACCGCATCCGTCCCCAGCACGCCGGTCAGGCTCCGGGTAGCGATAGTCGCGACCGTGCTCGCGTCGTAGGTCTTGCTGTTCGCCGTGATGCTGCCGGCGATCCCGAGCACCGTGATGTCCGCCGTCGTGGTAGCCGTCGAGTTCACGGTGTAGTTGCCGGCGTCGGCGCCCGACAGGCTCAGGCCGGTCGCCGCCACCGACTTGCTGGTGCCCACGTTCTTGTCACCGAAGGTGGCGGTGCCGCCCGTGTAGCTCACGGCATCCGTCCCCAGCACGCCGGTCAGGCTCCGGGTGGCGATGGTCGCGGCCGTGGTCGCGTCATAAGTCTTGCTGTTCGCCGTGATGCTGCCGGTGATCCCTTGCGCCGCGATGTCCGCCGTGGTCGTGGCGGTGGAGTTCACGGTGTAGTTGCCGGCGTCTGCGCCCGACAGGCTCAGGCCGGTTCCGGTGACCGTCTTGCCGGTGCCGACGTTCTTGTCGCCGAACGTCGCGGTGCCGCCGGTGTAGCTCACGGCATCCGTCCCCAGCACGCCGGTCAGGCTCCGGGTGGCGATGGTCGCGGCCGTATTCGCGTCGTAGGTCTTGCTGTTCGCCGTGATGCTACCCGTGATCCCCAGCGCCGTGATGTCCGCCGTGGTCGTGGCGGTCGAGTTCACGGTGTAGTTGCCGGCGTCGGCGCCCGACAGGCTCAGGCTGGTCGCGGTCACCGTCTTGCCAGTGCCGACGTTCTTGTTGTTGAAGCTCGCCGTCCCGCCGACGTAGCTCACCACGTCAGGAGCGATCACGCCGCTCAGGCTCCGCGTCGCGATGGTCGCGGCCGTATTCGCGTCGTAGGTTTTGCCGTTCGCCGTGATGCTGCCCGTGATCCCCAGCGCCGTGATGTTGGCGGTGGTGGTGGCGGTCGAGTTGACGGTGTAACTACCGGCGTCGGCGCCCGACAGGCTCAGTCCCGTCCCCGTCACCGTCTTGCCGGTGCCCACGTTCTTGTTGCCGAACGTCGCGGTGCCGCCGGCGTAGCTCACGGCATCTGTCCCCAGCACGCCACTCAGGCTCCGGGTGGCGATGGTCGCAGCCGTGCTCGCGTCGTAGGTCTTGTTGCTCGCCGTGATGCTGCCCGTGATCCCCAATGCCGAGATATCTGCGGTAGTGATGGCGGTCGAGT
>QHRS01000109.1 GCA_003221435.1 Candidatus Rokuibacteriota bacterium | reverse complement strand
CGGGGATCATGGGCGCCGCGCAGGAAGGGGCGGGCGGCGAGCGCAGCTTCGGGCTCAACATCCGGCTGCCGTTCGAGCAGGAAGCCAACCCCTGGATCGCGTCCGATCCGAAGCTCATCACGTTCAAGTACTTCTTCACCCGGAAGCTGTTCCTGGTGAAGGAAGCGGGCGCTGTCGCGTTCTTCCCGGGCGGGTTCGGCACCTGCGACGAGGCCTTCGAGACGCTCACGCTCATGCAGTCCGGCAAGTCGACGATCGTCCCGGTCGTCATGCTGGAGGTCGGCTCTGCCCCCTACTGGCGCCCGTGGGGGGCCTTCGTGCGGGACACGCTGGTGACGCAGCGGCTGATCGAGCCGACCGACATGGCGCTCTTCCGCGTGGTCGGGAGCGTCGACGAGGCGATCGCCGAGATCATGCGCTTCTACCGGGTCTTCCACTCGGCGCGGATCGTCGGCGACAACATCGTGTTCCGCCTGCGCCGGCCGCTGTCGGGCTCCGCCCTTCGGGAGCTGCAGCAGCGCTTCGAGGACATCCTGAAGGGCCCGGCCGACCAGACGGCCGGTCCGTTGCCGCAGGAAAACGGCGCCTACCCCGAGCTGCCGCGTCTCATCCTGCCGTTCTACGGCGCCTTGTATGGCCGCCTGCGCCAACTCATCGACTTCGTCAACACGCAGTAGTCGGACCCATCGGCTCCGGCCGTCACTCGGGTTCGGGGCGCTCTTCGGTTGTCTGGCACTCCGTGCAGACGTACGTGCGGAGCACGATCTTCCGCCGCTGGTCGCGGCGGAGCGTCCAGGGAATCACCGCGAGCCGTCCGCAGCGCGCGCAGCGCTCGGGAGTCGCGCCATGCGGGAGCATCGAGGGTAGCCACGGAATTTTCGGGCGCATCGTCTCCGTATGGTATCAAACCGCGACGCCCGGTTTGGGGCCGACTGCGGGTACACTAGGCCCATGCGGACGCTGCGGGTGGGGCTCGCCCAGGTCAACCCCACGGTCGGCGACATCGAGGGCAACACGCGCCTGATCCTCGACTGGCTCGCGCGGGCTCGCGGCCTCGGCTGCGACCTCGTCGCCTTCCCCGAGCTGGTCATTACCGGCTACCCGCCCGAGGATCTGCTCTTCAAGTCGGCGTTCATCGAGGCGAACCTCAAGGCGCTCCGGCACGTCGCGGCGGCGACGTCCGGGCTCACCGCCGTCGTCGGCTTCGTCGACAAGCGAGACGACATCTTCAACGCCGCGGCGGTGCTCCACGACGGCGCGGTCGCCGGGGTGTACCACAAGCAGTACCTGCCGAACTACGGCGTGTTCGACGAGAACCGGTATTTCCAGGCGGGGGTGGACGCGCCCGTCTTCGCGATCGGCGACACGATCATCGCCGCGAACATCTGCGAGGACGTCTGGTACCCGACGGGGCCGACGACCGCCCAGGCGCTGGCCGGTGCGGAGCTGGTGGTGACGATCAACGGGTCGCCGTACCACGCCGGCAAGGGACGCTTCCGCGAGAAGATGCTCGCCACACGCGCGGCGGACGACCTCGTGTGCCTCGCGTGCGTCAACGCGGTCGGCGGGCAGGACGAGCTGGTCTTCGACGGTCAGAGCTTCGTGTTCAACGAGCGGGGCGAGTGCATCGCGCGCGCGCGGGCCTTCGAGGAAGATCTGCTCGTCGCCGATCTCGACCTGGCCGCCGTGTTCCGCGCCCGGCTGCACGACTCGCGCCGGCGGAAGGAGAAGCTGCGCCTGGGCGCCGCGCCCGTCAAGATCTCGCTTCCGCCGCTCCCGGAGCGCGCCCGGCCGCCGCTGCCGCCGCGGGAGGTGGCGGAGCTCGAGCCGGACGAGGAGATCGTGCAGGCGCTCACGCTCGGCACGCGCGACTACGTCCGGAAGAACGGCTTCAAGCGGGTCGTGATCGGACTCTCGGGCGGGATCGATTCGGCGCTGGTCGCCGCGATCGCGGTATCGGCGCTCGGCGCGGAGAACGTGACGGGCGTGAGCATGCCGTCGCCGTTTTCGTCCGCGGGCACCCGGCGCGACGCGCGGCGCCTCGCCCGAAGCCTCGGGATCGAGTTCATGCAGCTTCCGATCACCGCGGTCCTCAAGGCGTACACGCGCGCGCTGGCCCGGCCGTTCAAGGGCCTGCGGGAGGACGTGACCGAGGAGAACCTCCAGGCCCGCATCCGCGGCACGCTGCTGATGGCGCTCTCGAACAAGTTCGGCTGGCTCGTGCTGACCACGGGCAACAAGAGCGAGATCAGCGTCGGCTATACGACGCTCTACGGCGACATGGCCGGCGGCTTCGCCGTGATCAAGGACGTGCCGAAGACGCTCGTCTATCGCTTGGCGCGACACGTGAACGCACGCGCCGGGCGTGCCCTGATCCCCGAGACCGTCTTCACCCGGCCGCCGTCGGCTGAGCTGCGCCGCGGCCAGACCGACCAGGAATCGCTGCCGCCCTACGAGGTGCTCGATCCGATCCTCGAGGCGTACGTGGAGGAGGATCGTAGCCTGAAGGAGATCATCGCCCGGGGGTTCGACCCCGAGGTCGTGCGCAAGGTCATCGCGATGGTGGACCGGAACGAGTACAAGCGGCGTCAGGGACCGATCGGCGTGAAGATCACGCCGCGCGCCTTCGGCCGCGACTGGCGCCTGCCGATCGTCAACAAGTTCCGCGAAGAGTAGCCCCTGAGAGTCCTTTCGCTAACCGGCTCTACGTTGCGTCCTGAAGTCGACGGCAAGACCCGACCCGAGCCAGCGCCTCGCCGAAGTGCTTCAAGATCTCAGACTTCTCTATGATCTCGGTGACTCCGAGGCGACGAGCTTCAGCGATTTCTCCTGGCGTCGCCAGGCCCGTCATGATAATGACCGGGAGAACCGGATCGGTCGCCCGGATCTGCCGTAGCACTGCGATTCCACTCATCGCCGGCAACCGGACGTCGAGCACCACCGCGTCCGGGCGCTCGCGGGTAAGATAGGTCAGGCCGTCTTCTCCCGTGTGTCGGATGGTCGTCTCGTGGCCGTCCTCCGCGAGCGCCTCCGCCAGAACCCGAGCCGCGCTCGAGTCGTCCTCGATCAAGAGGAGCTTCATTGCCTCCCCCTCCCGATCGTCCCTCGGGAACGATCCATCATCCATCGTGTAGGGCGCACCGCGAATTTTCCGCGTGACAACGAGGTGCGAGGATGGCATATTCCCCGTCTGAACGCAAGACAGCTCTAGAACCTCCGCCCCCTGCCCGCGAGGTCCGCTTCCGAGCCTCAGGACTCGAGCCAGGAGCACCCGCTCCACGTGCTTCTGAAAGCGCCGCGCCCGCGGATCGGCGGGCGTATGCGGGCCCGACAGGACCAGGCCGAATTTCATGCGAGGCAACAGAAGCCGCTTGATCCCGCCCGCGCTCTCGGCGATGCTCTGGGCGCGATGAAGGCACGGCTCGCAGCGGGTCGGGCTCCCACGGGAGCCCGGCGTCAAGGCTCCACCCTCCTCTTGCTCTCCCTAGTCCTCGTGGCCATCCTCTACGAGGCACTCCTGGTCTTCACGCCGCTCCTGACTCCGTATCGCTTCCCCATTCCGTACGCCGTGCCCATCTTTGACAGCCCCTTCGCCCTGATGGCCATCGGCGTGGCCTACCTTTGCCTCGAGCGTCACCGCCTGCGCCAGGACGTCCAGTCGGCCGCGCTCGGCATGACCCTCTGGGTGACCGGGCTCCTCGCGCTCGCCCATATCTTCGCCCAGCCCGACTACCCCGGCACCCCGGGCGTCAACGCCGGGGTCGCGCCTTACTTTTTCTTCTTGAGCTACTTCTTCGCGCTGACCGGCCTAGGACTGGCCGCCCACTACGGCGACCGTGAGCTCCGGCTGAGCGATGGCGTGCGGATTCGGATCGTGATCGGCCTCCTGGTTCTGAGCGTCGGCATCGGCATCGCCGTTCTCCAGATCCGCCCGCTCCTGCCCTCGCTGGTCATGCGCCCGGGCCGCCTCACTCCGTTCGCGATCTGGGTCGCCGGCATCGCCAACGGCCTCGCCGGCATCTGGGCGCTCTGGGCCGGACGGACGAAGTTCGGCGGCCACGAGCAGTCCAGATTCCAGCCCTTCCTCTTCGTCACCGCGTTCATCTGGCTGATCGGCCTGAGCGGATTCCTCATCCACTCGTACCGGTACGGCATCAGCTGGTACCTGGCCGGCGTCGCCAGACCGATCGGGGTGGGGCTGATCTTTGTCAGCCTGCTGCGCGAGCAGGTGTGGCTCTACCGTGAGGCCCGCGCGCGCCTGGGTGACCTGGAGGGGCTGCACAGCGCGGGCCAGGCGCTGGTGAGAAGCCTCGATCCCGCCCGCATCGTGTCGACGATCGCTGCCAAGGCCCTGGAGGTCTGCGGGGCTGACGCCGCCATTCTCTTTCGACTGGACGCGGAGGCAGGCATCCTCCGCGCGGCAGCCGGGGCCGGACAGGTCAGCCCCGATTTCGTCATTGGACTCGAGGTGGCGGTGGGCCGCGGCGCCTCCGGCCTAGCGGTGGCCGAGGGGCGGCCCGTGTGGACCCCCAACCTCCGCGACGACCCCGGTGTGCCCGTGCCCGACGACGTCAAGCGACGCATGCGTCGGGAGGGCCTGCGGAGCGTGCTTGCCGTGCCCCTCCTGATCCAGAGTGGCGGGTGGTTCGGCGCCCTTGCCGTCTTCGACAGGAGCGAGCGCGCGTACACCGACGCTGACATCGAGCTCTTGTCGGCCTTCGGAACCCAGGCCTCGGTCGCTATCGAGAACGCCCGGTCCTTCGACCACCTGGCTCTCAAGGCCCGGCACGACGCCGCGTTACAGGACTTTTGCCAGCGCCTCCTGGAAGCCACCGACGAGGGAGCGATCCTCAGCGACTCGGTGAGCGTGACCAGGGCGCTCCTCGACGCGGACTGTGTGGGAATCTTCTGGCACGATGCGAAGGCCGACTGGCTCAGGCTCGCCGCTGGGCTCGGATGGCAGCCGGGCACGGTCGGCGTCGCAACGGTGCCGCCGGCCGAATCGCTCGCCGGCGAGGCGTTTCTCCATCGGAGAAGCGTCGAGGTCGCCGACCTCGCGCGTGAGCGATTCGCCATGCCCCCTCTCTTCGCGGCTCACGGTATCAGGTCGGGCATCGCCGTGCCCTTCGGCATCCGGGAGCAGCCCCTGGGCGTCGTCGCCGTTTTCTACCGCGCGCCCCATCGCTTCAGCGACGAGGAGAGCCGGGTGCTGACGAGCCTCGCTCACCAGACGGCGCTGGCGCTCGAGAAGGTTCGCCTCTATGCCGAGTTGCAGGCCAGGCTGGCGGAGCTCCAGGAGACCCAGGCCCAACTCATCCAGGCCGACAAGCTCACGGCGCTCGGCACGCTCCTCTCGGGCATGGCCCACGAGCTCAACAACCCGCTCTCGACGATCGAGCTGTCCGTCGAGCTCATGAAGCGTCACGCCGCGCTGCCCGGCCCGGTGCGGGCGCGCCTGGACATGGTCCAGAAAGAGTGCGAGCGGGCAGCGAAGATCATCCGCGGCCTGCTCGTCTTCGCGCGCCGCAAGCCGCCCGAGCGCCGTCCGGTGGACGTCGCCGACGTAATCCGGGCCGCGCTGGCGCTGCAGGCCCCGGAGTTCGACCTCAACCATATCCGGATCGTCACGGCGCTCGATCCGACCCCCCGGATCTGGGCCGACCCCGACCAGCTCCAGCAGGTGCTGCTGAACCTCTTCAGCAACGCCGTCCACGCGATGCGGTCCGCGCACGGGCAGGGTGTGCTGACCGTCCGTTCCTCCAGCGAGGGCGCGACGATCTTCGTCCGGGTGGAGGATGACGGTCCCGGGATCCCGGCCGAGCACCTCAGCCGGATCTTCGACCCCTTCTTCACGACCAAGGCGGCCGGCGAT
>QHRS01000024.1:13164-34317 GCA_003221435.1 Candidatus Rokuibacteriota bacterium | reverse complement strand
GTTAAAAACCCGTTAAAATTTCCACGGGCATGCCGCACTCCCCCCAGGAGGGGCGTAGAGTCCTCTTGGCGTATGCGTCTTGCCATCGTCAAGCGACTGCTAGTCGGTCGGCCGATGCCGCTCGCCCAGGCCCGTCACGAGCGGCTCGGCAAGGCCGTGGCGCTCGCGGTCTTCGCCTCCGACCCGTTGTCGTCGGTGGCGTACGCGACCGAGGAAATCCTTCTCGTTCTGATCCTCGCGGGAACTGCCGTCCTCAGTTACTCGCTTCCCGTCGCGCTCGGAATCGCCGCGCTTTTCGCCGTCGTCGTCACCTCGTATCGCCAGACGGTCGCGGCTTACCTCCAGGGCGGCGGCGCGTACCTGGTCGCGAAGGACAACCTCGGCATCCTCCCCGCGCTGACTGCGGCGGCGGCGTTGCTCGTCGATTACGTGCTGACGGTGTCCGTGTCCGTTGTTGCCGGGATCGCGGCCTTGACGTCGGCCGTCCCCAAGCTTCACCCCTACCGCGTCGTCTTGAGCGTCCTCGCGGTTGCCGGGATCGCCATGGGGAACCTCCGTGGCGTTCGCGAATCGGGCAGGATGTTTGCCGCGCCGACGTACTTCTTCGTCGCGAGCATCCTGGGGATGGTCGGCTACGGGCTCGTGGCCGCGGTCTTCCAGTGGCTTCCCGAGGCGCCCTACACGCCCCATCCGCCGGGGCTCGAGGGGCTCAGCCTGTTCCTCCTATTGCGCAGCTACGCCGCGGGCTGCACCGCGCTGACCGGCGTCGAGGCCGTCTCCAACGGCGTCCAGGCGCTCCGGCCCCCGGAGGGACGCAACGCCCAGACCGTCATGACGTGGCTCGGGGTGCTCTCGATCACGATGTTCCTCGGCATCACGTACCTCGCCTACGACTTCGGCATCCTCCCAGGTGGCGACGAGACGGTCGTGTCGAAGATCGCCCACCGGGTGTTCGGGACCGGAGTCCCGTACTACTGTGTCCAGGCCTCGACGCTGCTCATTCTCGTCCTCGCAGCCAACACGTCCTACGCGGACTTTCCGCGCCTGTCATCGATCCTCGCGCGCGACCGCTTCGTGCCGCGGCAGTTCGCAAACCAGGGCGACCGGCTCGTCTTCTCGAACGGGATCCTGATCCTGAGCGGGTTTGCCATTCTCCTGATCGTGGCGTTCGCCGGAGATACCCACGCCCTGCTGCCCCTCTACGCCATCGGCGTGTTCATCTCGTTCACGCTCTCGCAGAGTGGCATGGTGCGGCGATGGCTCAGCTTGCGGGAGAAGGGCTGGCGCTGGCGCGTGTGGGTCAACGGGGTCGGCGCGGTCGTGACCTGCGTCGTCCTCCTGACCCTCGCCGTCACAAAGTTCCGCGAGGGGGCCTGGATCGTCGTCGTCGTGATTCCGCTCCTAGTCGGCGTGTTCATCGTCATGCGCCGCCACTACGACGAAGTCGCCGTCGAGCTCTCGCTGGAAGACTTCGAGGGACCGCCCACGTTCCAGCACACCGTGCTCATTCTCGTCGGTGACGTCCACCGCGGGGTCGTGCGCGCCGTGCAATATGCGAAGACGCTCGCGCCGACCGCCACGGTGCGCGCGGTCTTCGTGGAGACGGACCCCGCGCGCACACGCAAGCTCGAGGAGAAGTGGGCGAAGTGGGGACTCGGGGTCCCCCTGGTCGTCTTGACATCGCCGTACCGATCGCTCTTGCGCCCGTTCCTCGACTACATCGACCAGATTCAGTCGCGCGGGGACGATCAGGTGGTCACGATCGTGTTGCCCGAATTTCTTCCCCGGCATTGGTGGCAGCATATCCTGCACAACCAGACCGCGCTTCTCATCAAGGGCGCGCTCCTGTTTCGGAAGAACACCGTCGTCGCCGATGTCCCGTACCTGCTCAAGCGCTGACATCATCGGAGGGGGCCCCGAGGGCGCCGGCAAAGCCGGCGCTCGAAGCCGGTTACTTCGACAGCCGTCAGTACAGGGGGCGGTCGACTCAAGGGTGAGGCGCCGGTCTCACGCGCCAGATCGCGCCGAGCCCGATCGCCAGCGCGAGGGCCACGAATCCGAAGGCCGGGAGATAGCTGCCGCTCCGGTCGTAGATCCACCCGCCCACCCACGCGCCGATCGCTTCTCCGGGCCCGATGGAGAGGGAGAGCCAGCCGAAGATCGTCCCGAACGCGGGCCCGGCGAACACGTCCGCGGCGCGCGCCGAGGCGATGATGCCGCTCGAGCCCTGGGCCATTCCGTAGAACACGACGTACCCGAGGAGCCACGCCGGCGAGCCCGTCAGCGCGAGCAGCGCCAGGCAGGCGACGCCGGCCAGGGCGCTCGCGTACATCACCGTTAACGTCTGCGCGCGACCGATGCGGTCGGCGAGCCATCCCGTCGTCAGTCGACCCGCCAGGCTCACGAGGCTCACCGAGCCGAGGGCGGCCGCGGCTTCCTCGGGCGGGATGCCGTGGCCAACCGCGTACGCCACCAGGTGCGTGTTCATCAGCGGGAACGCGCATGCGGCGAAGAAGCGCGTGGCCGCGAGCCACCAGAAAGCGGGCGCGCGCAGCGCCGCCGCGAGCGTCCAGTCCGCCGGGCGCGCGCCGGTCGCGGGGCTGGGGCGAGGGTCGTCCGGAAGCCGCTGAAGCGCGTTCGCGGGAATCACGACGACGAGGAGCAAGCCCGCCCAGACGAGGAGCGTCGCGCGCCAGCCCCACGCACTCGTGAGCGCCTGGCCCAGCGTGATGAAGCAGAAGGCGCCGAAGCCCGTCCCGAGGTCGGCGACCGCGATCGCGCGGCCGCGGGCGGCGGGATACCACATCGCCGCGATGACCATGTTGACCTGGCTGCCGAGCGCGGCGAGCCCCAGGCCGCCGACGAGACCGTACACGAGCGCGATGGCCGGGAGCGAGGTCGCGCGGCTCGCCGCGATCAGCCCGACCGCCGCCAGCGCCGCGCCCGACTGGACGAGCCGGCGCGCGCCCAGCCGGTCGAGCGCCGCGCCGACGAGCGGGCCGGCGGCGCCGCCGAGCAGGAGGACGATCGCCTGGACCGAGGCCACCTCGGCGTGCGAGGCGCCGAACTCCCGGATGAGCGGGAGGTAGAGCACCGCGAAGGCCATGACGATCCCGTTCTGGATCGCCAGGGTCAGCGCGGCCACGACGACGGAGAGGCGCGCCTGCGCGGACGGGGTCAGATGCCGAAGGCGTCGAGGCCGGTGATGTCGCGCCCGATGATCAGCGTGTGGATGTCGTGCGTGCCTTCGTACGTGTTCACGGTCTCGAGGTTCAGCATATGGCGGATGACGGGATGCTCGTCGACGATGCCGGCGGCGCCGAGGATGTCCCGCGCCATCCGCGCGGACTCGAGCGCCATCTGCGCGTTGTTCATCTTCGCCATCGAGATCTGCTGCGGCCGCGCCTTGCCCTCGTCCTTGAGCCGGCCGAGCTGCAGGCACAGGAGCTGCGCCTTCGTGATCTCGGTGACCATCCACACGAGCTTCTGCTGAACGAGCTGGAACGCGGCGATCGGCTTGGCGAACTGGATGCGCTGCTGGGCGTACTGGAGCGCCCAGTCGTAGCACGCCATCGCCGCACCGACGGCGCCCCACGCGATGCCGTACCGCGCCTGGGACAGGCAGCCGAGCGGCCCCTTCAGGCCCTTGACCCCGGGGAGCCGGTTCTCGACCGGGATCCGGCAGTCCTGGAACGACAGCTCGGACGTGATCGACGCGCGCATCGAGAACTTGCCGGGAATGTCGAGCGTGGAGAAGCCGGGCGTACCCCGCGGGACCAGGTAGCCGTAGATCTCGTGGTCCTCGGCGTCCTTGGCCCAGACGACCGCGACATCGGCGATCGATCCGTTCGTGATCCAGAGCTTCGTGCCGTTGAGCACCCAGGAGTCGCCGCGCCTCACGGCGCGGGCCTTCATGGTCCCGGGGTCAGAGCCGTGATCCGGCTCCGTCAGCCCGAAGCATCCGACCTTCGCGCCCGACGCCAGCGCGGGGAGCCAGCGGTCTTTCTGCGCGTCCGAGCCGTAGGCGTAGATCGGATACATCACGAGCCCGCTCTGGACGGACGCCGTCGAGCGGAGGCCGGAGTCCCCGCGCTCCAGCTCCTGCATGATGAGCCCGTAGGCGACGTGGTTGAGCCCCGCGCATCCGTAGCCCTTCAGGGTCGCGCCGAAGACGCCGAGCTCGCCGAGCTTCGGGATGACGTCCACCGGAAAGGTGCCGGCCCGGTGGTGCTCGGTCACGATCGGGAGGTACTCCGCCTCGACCCAGTCGCGAATGGCGTCGCGCACCATGCGCTCGTCCTCGGTCAGCAGCGCATCGACGCCGTAGTAGTCGACGCCTCGAAATTTCTCCATGGCTCACGTCCTCGGGAGCGGATCGCGGCTCACGCGTCTCGAACGCGCGGGCGCCGCGCGGATCACGCGTTGAGCAGATCGAAGATGCTGAAGACCAGCGCCTCGTGGTCCTCCATGTTGTGCCGGAAGATGCCCAGCTCCTTCAGGTCCGTGAGGTCGACCGTCCGGAACGGGGCACCCGGCGTATAGTGACCGAACGAAATCACCTGGAAACAGGACCGGCCCGGCTCGGGATGGTCGGTCACGAGGATGAAGTAGAGCCGGGGCCACTGCCGGCGGGCCATGAGGAAGACCGACCGATCCCCCCGCTGGTTCTCGACCGAGATGAACTGATCGATGTGTGGCCGGTACTTCACCTCGAGCAGATACTCCACCGCCTCGCCCTCGGTGGGCTCGAGCCGCGCCCGAAAGTCGGGGGAGAAATCCTCGCGGCCGAAGCGCAGCGGAGACCGCTCGCTCTGGAAGCGGGTGACGTGATAGCGCGCGCGGCGAAAGATCGACTCCACGAGGGCTTCGGCGATCCGACTCTTGGCCTCGAGGAGATCCATCGCCGCGGCGCCTCAGGCCTCAGACATTGGTGCGGATCGACGGGGCCTCTTCATCCAGCGCGCGCTCCAACGCTTCGGCCAGGAGCTGGTCGTGTTCGTGGCTGGCCGCGAAGATCCGGCACTGCGCGACCTTGCCGGGCAGGTATTTCAGGATCTCCCTGAGCGGCTCCTTGGCGACGCGCTTGGTGCTCGAATCGTAGACGTAGATCTGGCGGTCGCCCATCGCGAGCGGGTTGAGCGGCCGGGGGTCCTGCTGCGCCATGTCGATCTTGAACGGAAAGCGCGCGAGGTGGGACGGCAGGTGCGCGCGGACCCGGCGTTCGACCGTCTGCTCATCCATGAAGCCCTGACCACGCTTGGCCTCGAAGCTGTCGAGCACCACCTCGTGCGACATCCGCCACTTGAGCCGGCGGTCGAGGATCTGCCGCCACTCGGCACCGAGGCGCTTGCGTTCGGGCTCGTCCGAGTCGTGCCAGCGGCCGACCTCCTCGAGGAGCGTCCACTCGGTGAGGTGCAGGTACGGATGCAGCTCCTTCCGGAGGTCGTAGGGGAACGCGACCTGCATCGTCTCGCGGAAGATCTCCTTGAGGTGCAGGTCGATCCCGCGCGTCGTCCGGTGGTAGTACACGTTCGTGTACATGTAGAAGCGCGCGTTCAGGAACATGATGAACGCCTGCAGGCCGCCCCGGTCGAGCGTGAGCCCCTCGTCGGTGAAGAACGAGTAGTAGATGATCCGCTCGATGTCGATCGGGCCGACGGCGACGCCGCACATATAGGAGTCGCGCAGGACGTAGTCCATGTTGTCGGCCGTGAAGACGCCGGAGAGGAGCGGCTTGAGGTGCGGGAGCCACTTGGGGGAGCCGGCCTCGGGGCGCGAGTAGCCCTTTCCCATCAGGTAGCAGATCCACTCGGGGTCGATCGACTCGCCCGGCGCGAACGGGGCGGCGGGGCTTCGCCGCAGACCGCGCAGGACGTCGCCCATCTCTTCGCGGATGATCCGCTGGCCGACCAGCTCGTGGGTGAGATCGTAATCGGCGAGGAAATTGTCGTCGAAGAAGTGGCCGAACGGGCCGTGGCCGACATCGTGCAGGAGGCCCGCGACGCGCAGCAGCTCCTCGATCAGGGCCGCGGACGGCGTCTCGGGGAAGACGGCTTTGAGGGACGGGTAGAGCTGCTGGGCGAGCCGGCCCGCCAGGTGCATCACGCCGAGCGAGTGCTGAAACCGGCTGTGCTCGGCGGCCGGAAAGACCCACCGCGCGGACTGCAGTTGCGGGATGCGGCGCAGGCGTTGCACCCACGGCGTGTCGATCAGGTCCTGCTCGGTGGCTTCACCGGGAATGCCGTCGGGTCGGGTGTAGAGGATGTACCGGTGGATGGGATCGGCGATGAGCCCCCGACCGCGATACGTGTCGGTCGCGCCCCTCATAGCTGGCAGGGTACCCTACTTCTTCGCCCGACGGCAAAGCCCGACGGCACGGGAGGGCGCCCTGCCGCCGCGTGGCCCCGGGTCAGCGGTTCGAGTACTGGCGCGCGTAATAGGCCTTGAACTGGCCCGACTTCAGCGGCCGCCACCACGCCTCGTGGGTCCGGTACCACGCCACCGTCGCCTCGAGCGCGGCATCGAAGGAATGCCGCGGCGTCCAGCCGAGGTCGTGGATCCTGGACGAATCGAGCGCGTAGCGCCGGTCGTGCCCCGGCCGGTCCCGCACCGGCTGGATCAGCGACTCGGGCTTGCCGAGGAGCCGGAGGATCCGGCGCGTCAGCTCGGCGTTCTCGACCTCGGTGCCGCCCCCGATGTTGTAGATCTCGCCGTCGCGGCCCCGGTGCAGGACCAGATCGATCGCCTCGCAGTTGTCGAGCACGTAGAGCCAGTCGCGGACGTTCCTGCCGTCGCCGTAGAGGGGGAGCGGCCGGTCCTCGATCGCATTCGTGATGAAGAGCGGGGTCGCCTTCTCCGGATACTGGTAGGGGCCGAAGTTGTTCGAGGAGCGGGTGATGATGACCGGCAGCCCGTGGGTCGTCCAGTACGAGCGCGCGAACAGGTCGCCGGCGGCTTTCGAGGCGGCATACGGGTTGGACGGGTTCAGCAGGTCGGCCTCGCGGGCCGCGCCGCGGGCGATGCTGCCATACACCTCGTCCGTGCTCACCTGGACGAACCGGCCGACCTTCAGCTCGCGCGCGGTGTCGAGCAGCGTGAACGTGCCGCTCACGTTGGTGCGGAGGAACTCGTCCGCGCCGAGGTTCGACTTGTCGACGTGACTCTCGGCGGCGAAATGCACCACCGCGTCCGCGCCGGCCATCGCGTCGCGCACGGCTGCCGCGTCGCAGATGTCGCCGTGGACGAACCGGTAGCGCCGGTCCGACTCCACGTCCCGCAGGTTCTCCGGGTTACCCGCGTAGGTGAGCTTGTCCAGGTTGACCACGGCGTGATCGGGATGCGTCGCCAGCACGTGGCGGACGAAGTTCGAGCCGATGAATCCCGAGCCGCCGGTGACCAGGATCTTCACCGCGTATTTATCCGCGGGTCAGGTCCCAGATGGCGGCGCCGGCGAAGTCCCACGGTAATCGGCCCTCGTCGCAGGTGGCCGGATCCGGCGTGAAATGCAGGTCCGTGAAGTAGATGATGCGCCCGGTCGTGGCCGCGAGATTCCGCCCGCCGTGCGCGACGCCGGGCGGGATCCGGATCAGCCTGGAGGTGCCGTCGCCCAGCACGATCCGGTTCCGCCGGCCCTCGGTCCGCGAGCCGGCCCGGGCGTCGATCAGCACGCACAGGATGCGGTCCGAGGGCGGAACGAACCAGACGTCCGTCTGGCGCGCGTGCAGGTGGAACGCTTTGATCGCGCCGGGAGCGACCTCGCTGTAGTTCATCTGATGGACCGAGAAGCCCGGAACCGCCGCGAGGCCGCCGGCGGTCAGCCGCGCCAGCTCCGTCATCGAGCCGCCGTCGTCGACGTGGCGCTGGAGGTCGACGATCTCGACGCCCTCGATCCGCGGCTGCGGCGCGTAGCTCTGAACGGTGAACGCGCGCTTGGCGTCCGGGGTGAGATCCATCGGCCGTCAGGGAAGGCCGACCTGGCTGCGGTCGCCGAGCATCAGGTTGTAGGACTTGGGCTTGGTGGTGGAGCGGTAGATCGAGACGTTGCGGCCGATCAGACTCGACTCGATGCGGCCCCCGATGTCCGTGATGGTCGAGCCCTCGAGGATGATCGAGTGCTCGACCTCGCTGCTCCGGATGATCGCGTGGTCGCCCACGGCCGTGAACGGGCCGATGTAGGCGTTCTCGATCATCGCGCCCTTGCCGATCACGGCCGGCCCCCGGACCGTGCTCTGGACCACCTTGGCCCCGACCTCGATGACCACCTTGCCGAGCACCTCGGATCCTTCCACCTCGCCCTCGATCCGCCGGCCGATCGTGTCGAGGATGATCCGGTTCGCCTCCAGGAGGTCCTCGAGCTTCCCCGTGTCCTTCCACCACCCGTCGATCACGTGCGGGATCACCGTGCGGCCGTGATCGATGAGCCACTGGATCGCGTCGGTGATCTCGAGCTCTCCACGCGCGGACGGGCTGATCGCACTCACCGCGTCGAACACGTCCCGGTCGAACATGTAGACGCCGACGAGCGCCAGGTCCGACGCGGGCTTCTTCGGTTTCTCGACGAGCCGCACGACACGGCCGCCCGCCAGCTCGGCGACCCCGAACTGCTGGGGATTCGGCACCCGGGCGAGGAGGATCTGGGCGTTCGGCGCCGCCGCCCGAAACGTCTCCACCAGCGGCGCCAGGCGCTCGCGAATCAGGTTGTCTCCGAGGTACATCACGAACGGCTCGCCCGAGATGAACGCTTCCGAGATCAGCACCGCATGTGCCAGACCGAGAGGCGCCGGCTGCTCGATGTACGTGACGGCCGCGCCGAACTGCGAGCCGTCACCGACCGCGTCCTTGATCTCCTGGCCGGTGTCGCCGACGACGATTCCGATCTCGCGGATGCCGGATTCCACGAGCGCCTCGATACCGTAGAAGAGAATGGGCTTGTTGGCGACGGGAATGAGCTGCTTGGCCGAGGTGAACGTGATGGGGCGCAGACGGGTTCCGCGCCCGCCGGACAGGATGAGGCCTTTCATGGGTTACAATGTCCCAGAACTGCCACAGGTATTGTGGCGCAGTATAGCAGCCGAGGCGGCCGGCCAACAAGATCGAGGCGATTCCCGATTGACCCGATCGAGAATAGGGGTATCATCAGTAGTATGAAAACGCTGAAGGATATGCTCGCCGAGGCGAGGCAGGTCGTTCCCGAAGAGGGTCCGGACGATCTCAGCCGGCGGCTCAAGGACCGCGAGCCGATCGTGGTCATCGACGTCCGCGATCCCGACGAGTACCGCGACGGCCACATCGAGGGCGCGGCCAGCATCAGCCGCGGCTTCCTCGAGTTCCGCATCGGCACGGCGGTGAGCGACCCGAGCGTCCCGATCGTCCTCTATTGCCAGACCGGTCTCCGATCGGTGCTCGCGGCCAAGGCGCTCAAGGAGCTTGGCTACCAGACGGTCATCAACCTGAAGGGCGGGTTCCAGAAGTGGGCGCAGTCGGGCCTGCCCGTCGTCAAGGACACCCCGCTCACGACCGAGCAGATCGGGCGGTACAGCCGGCACTTTCTGCTGAACCAGATCGGCGAGACGGGACAGCGCAAGCTGCTGCGCTCGAAGGTCCTATTGATCGGGGCCGGTGGGCTCGGCTCGCCGACCGCGCTCTATCTCGCCGCAGCAGGAGTCGGGACGATCGGGCTCATGGATGGCGACGTGGTCGACATCACGAACCTCCAGCGGCAGGTGCTGCATACGACGGCGGACATCGGCAAGCCCAAGGTCGAGTCAGGCGCCCGCACGCTCAAGGCGCTCAACCCGGACATCGCCGTGATCCCGCTGCCGGTCCGAATCGACGTCGACAACGTCATGGACATCATCAAGGACTACGATCTGATCGTCGACGGGTCGGACAACTTCGACACCCGCTATCTCGTCAACGACGCCTGCTACCTGGCCGGCAAGACGAACATCCACGGGTCCATCTTCCAGTTCGAAGGAATGGCGACGGTGTTCGCGCCGGGCGAGGGCCCGTGCTACCGCTGCCTGTATCCGACACCGCCCCCGCCGGGGCTCGTCCCGAGCTGAAGCGAGGCTGGCGTCCTGGGCGTGCTCCCAGGAGTGATCGGGCTGGTGCAGGCCACCGAAACCATGAAGGTGCTCCTCGGCGTCGGCGAGCCGTTGATTGGGCGGCTCCTCACGTACGACGCGCTCGGCATGCGCTTCCGTGAGGTCAAGCTGCGCCGGGACCCGAAGTGCCCGCTCTGCGGCACGAGCCCGACGATCAAGGACCTGTCGATCCACGCGGCGGGCGGCACCGCCTGCGCGATCAGCCCGAACGGGGACGGCGAGCCCGCGACCTCGGGCGCTGTCCCGGCTGCCCGCCCCGGCGGTTAGAATCGGAGGGGGCCTCGAGGGCCCCCTCCGAGCCTCCCCCAGAACGGGACTGCGCCGGCAAAGCCGGCGCTCGAAGGCAGATACTCTGACGGGCGGCTAAGCCGCATCAACGATCGAGCGGACTGTCCTTGTACGCCCCCACTGTCACCTCGATGTCCTCGGCCTTCCCCTCACGGAGCACGCTGAGGCGGAGGCGGGTGCCGACCGGCGTCGAGGCGACGACGCGCTGAAGATCCTTCGGGCCCTCCATCAGGGCGCCGTCGACTGACAGGACCACGTCATTCGCGCGCAGGCCGCCCTGCGCCGCTGGCTGACCCGGCACGACGTCCCGGATGACGACCCCGTGCCCCTCCGTGAGCTTGAACTTCTCGATCTCCTCGTCGCCGACCTCGCCGATGCTCACGCCGAGCCAGCCCCACTCGATCTTGCCCTTCTCCGCGAGCTGCGGCACCAGCATCTTGACAAGGTTCGACGGAATGGCAAACCCGATGGAGCCGTTCCGCGCCGCCATGCTGTTGACACCGATGACCTCGCCCGCCATGTTGATGAGCGGCCCGCCGGAGTTGCCCGGATTGATCGCCGCGTCGGTCTGAATGAAGTCGAAGCCCGGCGCCGCGATCGACAGCGGCGCGCCCTTGCGGCTGACGATCCCGAACGAGACCGTCTGCTCGAGGCCAAACGGGTGACCCAACGCCAGCACGAACTCGCCGACCCGGACCCGGTTCGAGTCGCCGAGCGGGAGTACCGGAAGGTCGGCCGCCCCATCGATCTTCACGAGGGCGAGATCGACCCGGTTGTCCCTCCCGATGACCTTGCCGGCGTAGCGGCGGCCGTTGGCGAGCCTCACCTGGATCGAGTCGCTGCCATCCACGACGTGCGCGTTGGTCACCAGCAGTCCGCTGTCATGAATGAAGAACCCCGACCCGGTGCCCCGCCGCGCCTCGTTCGGGGGCTCCGGCTTGTCGCCCGAAGCGCTCGACCCGCTTCGCCCGACGCGAACCTGAACGAGCGCGGGCTTGAGCCGCTCGGCGAGCTGGCTCAGCAGATCATTGAAGCGCGCCAGCTCGGGAGCGACCGGAACGCTCGCGTTCTCCTTCCAGAGCACGGGCTCCGCGGCCAGCACGGGCTGCGCGCAGAGTATGGCGAGAACTACGACCGCCGCTCGGGCGAGGGTCGTCGATGAACGGAACACACGCATCAGAGGCCCTCCTTTTGAACTTTCATCAAGTATACCCCCGACCCCCGAGCCTTCCCTGATTTCCGAGGCGGCGCCTCTCACTGCCGGCTGGTCCAGCCGGATGCTGAAAACCCGGCAGGCTGGTAGCGATGGCCCCTCAGGCCCGAACAAGCGTGACCGCCGCGCCGAGACTCCTCGCAGACCGGGACAGATCCTGGTCAGCGGTTGCCAGCCGGAGCCCCTCCACGTCGGCCAGAGCGAGATGAAGGGCATCCAGCGCCCGCAGCGACAACGTGAACCGGGCCAACCAGCTGCGAGCGGCCTCGTAGTGTCGCCGTGCCCTCGGGGACGACCGGCTGCGGCATTCTGCACCGAGAAGTAGTCTAGCGGTTCACTTCGCGGACGAGATGGCCCAGCTCCGGAAGCAGCAGCTTTTCGAGCGCGAGCCGGCAGGCATTGGGCGAGCCGGGGAGCGAGACCACGATGCGCCCCGCGCGCACTCCCGCCTGAGCCCGCGACAGCATCGCCGCCCCACCGATCTCCTGGTACGAGAGCATGCGGAACAGCTCGCCGAAGCCGGGCAGGCGCTTGTCGAGCAGCGCCTCGACCGCTTCGAAGGTCGAATCCCGGGAGGTGATGCCGGTCCCGCCGGTCAGGATCACGGCCTGGACGGCTGGATCGGCGCACTGTTCGCGGACGATCCGCTGGACGTCGGCGGGCTCGTCGCGGACGATCGCCGAGCCCGCGATCCGGTGGCCCCCCGCGCGGAGCAATTCCTGGATGAGGGCGCCGCTCGTGTCGCTCTCCGATGTCTTGGTGTCGGAAATCGTGAGGACGAAGCAGGAAACCGATCTGGGCGCGTGAGCTTTGTGCTCGCGCGGCGTCGCGTCCCGGTGCCGTTCCAATTTACTTCGCCATACTTCGTTCTCGGTCGTCGGCGATCAGCGGTCCTCAACATGCCGCATGGCATGTTGACCGTGGGCGAGACGCCGCACGAGCCCGCGTACGCGGGGGTCGCCTCCTTCCTCGGGCCTCGTCTGGCTCGCAACTTGGAACGGCACGAGACCGTCGAAGGGGGCCTCGGCCGGCAAAGCGGGCGCTCGAAGGCTACTCCGACAGACTCCTGGCGACTCGATTCGCGTCATTCGCCGAGGTCGACCAGGATGCTGTCGCCGTCCACGCGGACGGGAAAGCGGGGGACCGATTCGCCCGGCACCGTCATACACGCACCCGACCGGGCGTCGAACTCCCAGCCGTGCACCGGACAGATCACGATCTCGCCCTCGAGCCAGCCATCGCCGAGTGAGCCGGACTGGTGGGGGCACTCATTGCCGATCGCGACGATTTCCCCTGCAAGGTTGAAGAGGGCGATGTCCCGGCCGCCCGCGTACACGGCCATGCCCTTCCCCGGCGGAAGGTCCGCCAGGCGCGCGACCTTAACCTCCATACGCGCGGTTCAGCACCTCCACGATGTGCAGCACTCGCACGCTCGATCCGCGCGCGCGGAGGCCCTGGGCGATCTGGAGGATGCAGCCCGGGTTCGCCGTCACCACCGCCTCGGCCCCGGTCGCCAGGACATGGCGGGTCTTGCGCTCGAGCAGCCGGCCCGCCATCTCGGGCTGCGTGAGGTTGTAGATCCCGGCTGAGCCACAGCACCAGTCGGACTCCGCGAGATCGACGACCCTGAGGCCCGGGATCTGGGCAAGCAGCCGCCGCGGCTCGGTCCGGATCTTCTGGCCGTGCACGACGTGGCACGGGTCGTGGTACGTGACGGTCATGGGGACCGGCCGGAGGGGTCCGCGGAGCGGCTCCCGGGCGAGGTACTCGGAGACGTCACGGACCGACTTGACGAACCTCGCGGCGCGGGACGCGTACGCCGGGTCGTCCTTCAGCAGGTACGCGTAGCCTTTCATGTGGGCGCCGCAGCCCGACGTGTTCACGACCACGGCGTCGGCGCGCGCCCCCTCGAACGCGTCGATCGTCTGCCGGGCCAGCGTGAGGGCGCGGGCGTGATCGCCGCCGTGCGCATTGAGCGCGCCGCAGCAGCCCTGATCCTGCGGCACCACGACCTCGTACCCGTTCTTCACCAGCACCGCCGCGGTCGCGCGGTTGTCGGCGCCGAACACCACCTGCTGGATGCAGCCCGTGAGCAGCGCGACGCGCGCGCGGCGCTCGCCCTCGGCCGGCATCACGGGCGGCAGCGGCGCCCGCGCGGACGCCGGGGGCATGTCGGGCAGCAGCGCTTCCCACGCCGCGAGCGCGCCTGGCAGGAGCTTCAGCAGGCCGCTCCCGCGCACGAGGCGCCGGAACCCGCTGATCTGGTAGACCCGCAGGCTCGCCGCCATCAGCGAGAGCAGGCGCGGGCGCGAGAGCAGAAGGCCGAAATTCACCCAGCGGAACGCGCGCCGCACCAGGCTGCCCGGGCGCTGATGCTCGATCTCCGCCTTCGCCGCCTCGATGAGCCGGCCGTACGGCACGCCGGCCGGGCAGACGGTCTCGCACGCCCGGCAGTCGAGGCACAGGGACAGGTGCTCGACGGTCGAGTCGGTCAGCGCGATCCGGCCCTCGGCGAGCGACTTGATCAGGAGGATGCGGCCGCGCGGCGAGTCCATCTCGGTGCCCAGCTCGGAAAACGTCGGGCAGTAGGCGAGGCAGAGCCCGCAGTGCACGCACTGATTGACCCCCTCCACCGAGAGACCGTGGAGCTCGAGAGCTCGGGCGGGCGGACCGAGCGTCGCGTGTTCCGTCGCGTGCGGCGGCATCAGAGGCCTCCGACGAAGCGGCCGGGATTCAAGATGCCCTTCGGGTCAAGCTGGGTCTTGATCCGCCGCATGATCCGAATCGCCGCGCCGGGCTGGTCCCACACGCTCACGAGCTCCTTCACGGCGAGCGGGGCGGCTTCCACGGCCGCGTGACCGCCGCCCGCGCGCGCGGCGTCCCGCCAGTCGCGCAGCGTCGACACGACCGCGTCGACCGCGTCGCGTCCCCGCGCGAGCGCGCCGGTGATCGAGCCGACGCCCGCGTGAGCCGAGAACGCGGCGCGCAGCCCGAGCCCTCGCGCGGTCGCCCCGGCCCGCTCGATGACTTCGGTCACGCGCGCGGGCAGGACGGAGAGGCGCATCACCGCCACCGGGTCCGTCAGCGCGCGGGGCGCCGCCACCGACAGCCGGGCCCAGGTCTCGGCCGGCAGATCCCGCAGATCGTCGCCGCCCAGCTCGGCGCAGAGCCGTGCCAGTTCCGCGCGCTGCCATTCCACCTGCTCGGCGAGGCCGTCGAACCCGACCACCAGCGCCGGTCGTTCGCCAGGGAGGCCGATCGCGGCCGCCGCCTCGCCGTCGAGGAGGTCGATCGCAGACGGAATCAGGTCGGAGCCCATCACGGCGCACACCGCGAGCCCGCAGTCCTTCAGGCTCTCGAACCGCGCCGCGACCAGCGTCTCCACCTCGGGCTTCGGCCGCAGCTTCACCGTCGCCTCGACGATCACGCCGAGGGTCCCGAAGGCGCCGACGAAGAGCTTGGGCAGATCGTAGCCGGCGACGTTCTTGACGACCTTGCCGCCGCCCCGGACGATCGCACCGCTGGCGCACACGATGGTCACGCCGATCAGCAGATCGCGCGCCGTCCCGTACAGGTGCCTCCTCGCGCCGGACGCGTTCGCCGAGAGCACCCCGCCGATCGTCGCCGCACCGGGATCCGGCGGATCGAGCGACAGCCACTGACCGCGTGCGTGCACCGCCGCCTGGAAGTCCCGCATCGTCATGCCGGCCTGGACCGTCGCGGTCAGGTCGCCGGGCTCGTGCTCGAGCAGGCGGTTCATGCGCCGGAGACCGAGCACGATGCCCGACCGGGTCGGCGGCGCCCCGACGCTCATGGCGGTCCCGCCGCCCCACGGCGTCACGGGGACCGAGGCGTCGTTGGCAAGGGTGAGGACGGCGCTGACTTCCTCGACGGAGCCGGGGAACGCGGCGGCCATCGGCGTCCGCCCCTCGAGGACGTACGGTGAGAGCTCGACGCCGGTCAGGAGGTTGGAGGGGCCGACGACGCCCCGGAGAGCGGCAAGAATGTCGTCTGCCAATGGCCAGTCGGACCGTCCGCGCTAGCAGGCCGCTGAAAAAGGCCCATCTGCGTCGTTGGCTCGGTCGCTCCTCCTTGCGACGTACAACCGCGTACGTCTCAGTTGTCGCTCCCTCGCCGCCTCGCATCTGGACCTTTTTGAGCGGCCTGCCGCGTTTTTCAGCATCCCGCTAGAAGCGCTGGGCGAGCCCCTTCTCTTCGATGGCGTGCGGCCGGTAGGCGACCGGGCCGACTTCGACACACGATTTCTTCGTCGGGAAGATCTTGCCGGGGTTGCAGAGCCCGCCCGGATTGAACGCTTCCTTCAGACGCCGCATCAGCTCCAGGTCCGCCTCGCTGAAGATGAACGGCATGAAGTCCGCCTTCTCGAGCCCGATGCCGTGCTCGCCCGAGATCGAGCCGCCGACCTCGGCGCAGACCTTCATGATCTCGGCTCCCGCGGCGAGGACGCGCGCCTCCTCGCCGGGAATGCGCGGATCGTAAAGGATGTTCGGGTGCAGGTTCCCGTCGCCCGCATGGAAGACGTTGCCGACGCGGAGGCCGTGGGTCCGGACGATCGCGTTGACGCGATCGAGCACGTACGGAAGCCGCGTCCGCGGGATCACACCGTCCATGACCATGTACGCGGGCGACACGCGCCCGTACGAGCCGAACGCGGACTTGCGGCCCTTCCAGAGGAGCTGGCGTTCGGCCTCGTCCTTCGCCGCGCGCACGTCCCGCGCGCCGCACTCGCGGCACGCCGCGACGATGCGCTCGAGCTGCGACGCCATGCCCGCCGCCAGGCCGTCGACCTCGATCAGCAACGCGGCCGCCGCGTCGCGCGGGTACCCGCACCCGAACGCGTCCTCGACCGCCTGGATCGTGAGCTGGTCGATCATCTCCATGGCCGCCGGGACGAGCCCCCGGGCGATCACCGCGGAGACCGCGTCCGAGGCGTGGGTGACCTCGTCGAAGACGGCGAGCACCGTCTGCACGGCCTGCGGCTTTTTGAGAATTCGCACGACGATCTTGGTCGCGATACCGAACGTGCCCTCGGAGCCGACGAACACGCCCGCGAGGTCGTAGCCGTTGGGATCGCGCGTGCGGCCGCCGAGCCAGGCGACCTCGCCGTCAGGCAGGACCACCTCGAGCCCGAGCACGTGATTGGCCGTCACGCCGTACTTCAGCGTGTGCGGGCCGCCGGAGTTGTTGGCGATATTGCCGCCGATCGTGCACGCCTGCTGGCTCGACGGATCCGGGGCGTAATAGTATCCGCGCGGCCCGACGGCCCAGGAGAGGTGCAGGTTCACGAGGCCCGGCTCGACGACGGCGAGCTGATTGTCGTAGTCGATCTCGAGGATCCGGTTCATCCGCATCAGCGAGATGACGAGGCCGCCCTCGCTCGGCAGGCACCCGCCCGACAGCCCCGTCCCGGCGCCCCGCGCCACGAACGGCAGCTTCTCCCGGTCGGCGAGCTTGACGATCGCGGCGACGTGCTCAGTGGACCGGGGGAAGACGACGAAATCAGCGAGGGCGCGGAAGAGCGTGAGACCGTCGGATTCGTAGACGAGCAGCTCCTCAGGATCCGACAGAACGGCACCGCGGCCGACGATCGCCTCGAGCTCTCGGCGGAGGGTCTGCTTGCGCTCACCGGTCATGGTGGCCGCCAATGTGGCCGCCATTATAGCACCCGGAACGGGCCCCGGCCGGTCACCGGGACGGGCCGTACTCGCGCGCGAGGTACTCGACGATCGCCCGCGCGTCGTCATCGGGGATCGGCGCGCCGAACACCTTGATCATCTTCGTCACGACGGCCCGCCACTGGGCCTCCCCGCCCCGGGGTTGCATGGCGATGTAGTCGGTCGAGTGGCACGTCTGGCAGGCCTTCTGGGTGACCTCCATCCCGGGCCCCGGCGGGAGCGCGCCGTGATCCGGCGGGAGCGTGATGGTCACCGTGTCCGCCGCGGCGGCCACGACCGCGTGCGAGAGCAGGACCGCACCGACAAGGAGGGCCCGCGCCAGCGTTCGCATTCACCCGACCTCGAGGTCGATGTGCTCGACGACGTTGCGCAGATAGCCGGCGGGGTTCCAGAGCGGCTCCAGACCCTGCGACTCGCCGATGCTGTTGAACGCGCGGACCATGATCGTGTGCGGCCCCCGCTGGCGGGGTGTCCAGCGCGCCGACCACTCGCGGAACGAGTAGCGGCCGAGATCGGCGCCGAGGTCGGTCGCGCGCCAGGTCCGGCCGCCGTCGTCCGATATCTCGACGGCGCGGATCCCGTACTCCCCGTCGAACGCGATCCCCTTCAGCGTCGTCGGCGCTCCCGCGCCGACACGCGACCCGCTCGCCGGCGACGCGATGAACGAGCGCGTCGTCATCCGGCTGATCGGCACCGTGCGCGCGGGCGTGGTCCCCGGCTCGACGCAGCCGCACGGGTTATCGGGAATGCGGTACGCGGGCTTCATCCAGAACTTTTCAAACGGCTGATCGGTCACGGTGATGTCCGAAAGGTTCTTGACCCAGTAGGTCGCATACCAGCCGGGCACGACCAGTCGCGCCGGAAAGCCGTTCAGCATCGGGAGCGGCTGCCCGTTCATCCGGTAGGCGATCAGGACGTCCGGCCAGTCCATTACCCGCGCCACCGGGAGGCTCTTCACGAAGTCAGGCACCGAGGGCAAGGCCGGCGCGTCCAGCCCGTTGAACGTCACGTCCACCGCGCCCTGGCGGACGCCCGCCGCCTCCAGCACGTCGCGCAGCCGCGCGCCCACCCACTCGGCGTTGCCCATCGCGCCGTCGCCCCACTGGCCGCCGAGCACCCGGGGCGAGAACCTGCCGCGGCTGTTGCCCGAGCACTGGCACACCGCGGTGAGCGCCACCGGTCGAAACTTCGTCTTCAGATCCTCCATGGACAGCTCGAGCGCGCGGTCGACGTGGCCGCCGACGCGCAGCCGCCACTCGTCGAGGCTCACGCGCGTCGGGATCGGGAAGAGGTGATAGCGCACGAAGAAGGCCTCGTTCGGCGTGATCGCACGGTCGAAGTACGTCATGGGCGTCTCGAGCTGCGGCGGCCGCGAAGTCAGCAGGATGAGGTCGGTCTTCTGGGGGTACCGGACGAGCGGCCGGCCCGCGAGGAGCGGGTCCGGCGCGGCGGCCTCGGCCACGGCGCGTGACAGCAAGTGGCCCGCGCCGGCGGCGCCGAGGCCGAGGACGAATCGTCTCCGCGACAACTGATGGGACATCAGGACCTCCCGGAGTCGGGACTCATGCGTCGGTGAGTCGAGTTCTAGGGCGAGCCGCACCCCGTGTCAAGCCCTCGCAGGCCGCCGAAGAAGGCCCATCTGCGTCGTTGGCTCGGTCGCTCCTCCCTGCGACGTACAACCGCTGTCACGTCTCGGTCGTCGCTCCGTCGCCGCCTCGCATCTGGACCTTCTTGGGCGGCCTGCCAGGGCCACCGCGTATACTGGCTTCCGTCGTAGCCGACGGGAGGTCAGCGTGGGCGTTACACGGGTCCGAACGATGTGCCCGATGAATTGCCATCCCACGTACTGCGGGATGCTGGTCGAGATCGGCGAGGACGGGCGCGGAGCGACGATTCTTTCACGCGCTCTGAGTGTTAGCGGCGATCCCGACAATCCCGACAGTCGCGGCTTCCTCTGCATCCGCGGGCGCGCGGCGATCGAGATCCCCCACAACGAGCGGCGGCTGCGTGTGCCGCTCCGGCGGGACGGCGCGCGCGGCGACGATGCCTGGCGCGAGATCGGCTGGGCGGCGGCGCTCGACGAGATCGCGGGCCGCATCCGCGGGACTCACCCCGAGCGCGTCGGCGTGTGGTTCGGCCACGGCGCGTACGTCAGCACGATCGCGCGCCCGTTGATCATGCGCTTCGGCCACCTCGGCGGGTTTCAGGTGTGGAACCCCGCGATCATCTGCTGGGCGCTCGGCGCGTACGGCCTCGGGCTCACGGGCGTGCTCGAAGCCCATACCAAGGAGGACCTGGCCGCCCACTCCAACCTCGTCATCCTGTGGGGCGCCAACCTCGCGAGCCAGCCGACGACGGCGCCGCACGTCGTCGAGGCCCGCCGGCGCGGCGCGCGCGTCGTTGTCATCGACGTGCGGCGAACGGAAGCCGCGCGCCACGCGGACGAGATCTACCTGATCCGCCCCGGCAGCGACGCGGCCCTCGCGCTCGCGATGGCGCACGTCCTGGTCGCCGAGGGCCTCATCGACCGCGAGTTCATCGCGCAGCACACGGTCGGCTTCCCCGCGTACGCGGCGAGCCTCGCCGAGCTGACGCCGGCGTGGGCCGCCGGCCACACCGGGCTCGACGCCGAGGCCATCACGCGCCTGGCGCGGCTCTACGCGACCACGCGCCCGGCGATGATTCTCGTCGGCGGCAGCTCGATCGCCAAGCACCGCCACGGCTGGCAACCGGGCCGCGCCATCTCGACCCTCCCCGCGCTCACCGGCCAGCTCGGAATCGCCGGCGGCGGGCTCGGCCCGCGCCATCGATCGTTCCCGACCGGCGAGGCCTTCGCCGATCTCATGGCCGCCGATCGCCGACCGCCCGGCACGTACGTGCCGAGCCACATGCCGTCGATGGCGAAGATGATCGAAGACGGCCACCTGGATGTGCTGCTCCTGCTCGGGACCGATCTCCTCTCCTCGTTCGCCGACGCCGGACGCCTGGAACGACATCTGGAGAAGATCGGGTTGATCGTCGCCTTCGACATCTTCGCGAACGACACGATCCGCCGGGCGGCCGACATCGTCCTGCCGGGAACGGTGTGGCTCGAGGAGATCGGCCTCAAGGACACGGCGACCCACCTCTATCTGATGGAGAAGGCCCTCGAGCCCGAGGGGGAGGCGCGGGCGCTGATCCAGGTGCTGCGCGACCTGGCCGACCGGGTGCCCGTCGCCGACTTCTTCCCGTGGGCGAACGTCGAGGACTACCTGAACGCATACCTGGCGCCACAGCGTGGCGGGACGGTGACCGTCGAGGCGCTGCGCGAGGCCGGCGGCTTCGTCGAGCGCGGCGGGCTCTACCACGTGCCCTACGCCGACCACCGCTATCCGACGCCCTCCGGCAAGGTCGAGTTCTACTCCGAGCGCGGGGCGGCCCTCGGCCTGCCGCCGCTTCCGGCCTTCACGCCGGCGGACCACGCGGGATCCGCGTTCGGGCTCGAGTTCCGCCAGGGCCGGACGCTCACCGCCTTTCATGCCTTCTACGACGCCGGGCGCGCGCTGCCGACGCTCGCCGGAGCCGATCCGGAACCCGAGCTATGGATCCACCCGAGCGACGCCGCCGCGCGGGCGGTTCAATCGGGACGCGCGATCGAGCTGTACAACGAGCGCGGAGCTTTCCGAGCGATCGCCCGGGTCACCGAGGACGTGCTGCCGGGCGTCGTCTGGATGCGCGACGGCTGGCCGGGCCTCAATGTGCTGACGAGCGGCGCGGCCTGCCTGTCGCCGCACGCGAGCGAAGGCCTCGACGCGCGGATCCCCGGCGGGCAAGCCACCTTCGAGGCGCGCGTCGAGGTTCGGCACGTTCG
>QHRS01000024.1:6206-13114 GCA_003221435.1 Candidatus Rokuibacteriota bacterium | reverse complement strand
CGGCGTCCTACATCGTCGGCGCGCGGGGCCGGCCGGTCGACGCGTTCGTCCTCGGCCTCTTCGTCACGCTCTCGCACACGAGCGGGATCATCCTGGTCGCCGTCCTGGCGACGCTCGGCTCCGCGTGGCTCGTGCCCCACCGGGTGGAGGCGTACCTGGCCCTCGCGACGGGGATGCTCGTGATCGGCATCGGGCTCTGGATGCTGCGAACCCAACGCGCGGCGCTGGCGCTCGCCCGGTCACCGGGGAACGACCCGCCCGGCCACGTCCACGGCGAGCACGAGGGGAGCCACGGCGCCCACGATCACGCGCCCGCCCATGACCACGACCATGCGCACGACCACGGCGGCGGCGCCCACACGCACCCGCACGAGCACGGCGCGCACGAGCACCCGCCTGCGCCAGAACCGGAATACCACGGCCACGGCTGGGGCCCGCGCCACACCCACGACATCGACTTCATCACGCAGAGCCGGCCGAGTCTCGCCATCCTGCTCGGGCTCGGCGTTGCCGGCGGTCTGCTGCCGGACCCGGGCGCGCTCGCGATCCTGCTGGCGGCTCTCGCCAGCGGCAAGCTGATTCTGGGCCTCTTCACCGTGCTCGTCTTCAGCATCGGATTCGCGTCCGTGCTGGTCGTGGTGGGCGTCGTCGCGGCGCGGGTGGGACAGCTCGTGCTCGCCTGGCTCAGCAGCCGCTGGATCGTGTGGCTTCAGATGGGCGCGGCGCTGCTGATCGTCTGCGTCGGCCTCGTCCTGACAGTCAACGCGTGGCGCGTAGTGACTACGCTGCGCTAGTCAGCGTCGGGGGGAGCGAGCGCCGCTCCTCCCCGACACCCCCGACCGGCCACCGGTCGACGATTCTTTCACGTCTTTCACGCGCTCTGAGTCGTGCGCGGTTGTACATCTCAGTGGTCGCGCCGTCGCCGCCTCGCATCTGGCGGGGAGCATGCCGAGCCATCCGGTTAGATCCGCGTACCAGACGTTGTTCGCCGCGTCGACCGCGATACCGAACGGGCGGGCATCAGCGCGTGGCAGGCGAAGCTCGGTCACCCGACCATCGCGCAGCCGCCCGATCCTCCCGGCGCGCAGCTCGGTGAACCACACGCCGCCGTCGGGCGCCACGGCGATGCAGGTGAGCCCCGCACCCGGCGTGGGGACCGTGAACTCGCTGAAGCGCCCGTCGGCGTAGCGCCCGATCTTGTTCGCGCGGAACTCGAGAAACCACACGGCTCCGCTCGCGTCGACCGCGATGTCGCCTGGCCCGCTCGCGCGGGTCGGCACGTCGAGCTCGGCCAGCCCGCCGACGGCAGAAAGGCGCGCGAGCTTGTTCACGCTTTGAAGCGTCGCCCACACCGTGCCCTGACGGTCCACGGCGACACCGAACGGGCCGGCCCGGAGGGAGCTGAGCTCGTGGCGCGTGAAGACACCACGCTCGAGTCGCGTGATGCTGAACGTGCTTCCATCCGCGAACCACACGGCGCCATCAGGCGCGATCGCCAGGCGGGCGAGCTTGGCGATGGGCGTCCGCAGCTTGAACGAGGTGATGGCGCCGGCCGGCGAGATTCGCGAGATCGCGCGGCCCGGGCCGTCGGTGTACCACGCGAAGCCGCGGGCATCGACCGCGAGGCCGATCGGCTCGACGTTCTGCTGCCCCTTGGGCAGCCGCTCGATCCTGCCGTTGCGAAAGATGCCGATCGCGTCGGAGAACTCGATCGTGAACCAGACGGCGCCGTCGGGAGCGGCGGCGACCACGGTCGGGATATCCGTCCGCTTCAGCATCGGGTACTCGACAAACCCCGCGTTCCCCCACGGCCCGAGTCGCCAGGCTGCCACTCCCGCCGCGACCACGAGCACGAGGGCCACGACGGCGAGCCAGACGCCGCGACGTGCGCGCCACGCGGCCAACGACCGCGTGGCAATTACGGTCGCGCTCATCGAACCGTCTCCCCGATCCCGCCCCGTCGCCGCGTCGGCGGGGATCCGGCGTCGACCGGGGTCCGGTAGTAGCGCGCGAGCCACCGCAGGGTGGCGACGGTCCCGACCACGAGGACGATCAGGAAAATCGCGGCGCCGACGAAGCTCAGCGGGTCGACGCGGCTGAGCAGGGTGCCGCCCTCGGCCGCGATGCGCCAGATCTCGCCGTACGGCGTCAGCGCGAAGCCGGCGTACAGGGTCGCCGGATCCACGGGATCGCGGACGAGCGGCCCCGCCTCGAGGTGCACGGGCAGGTTGTCGGCCAACATTTCCCAGCGCTGCCCGCCGTCGGGGCTCCGGAACACTCCGCGATGCGTCGTCAGCACGATCCCGGGACCGGACGCGGCAACGGCGATCCCACGCACCGAGGTGTTGGGCTCGCTGAGCGGGCGCCCAACCTGATACCAGCTCTCACCCCCGTCGTCACTGGCGAAGAGCCGATCGGCGCCTGCGGCCCAGAGCCGCGCCGGCTTTCGAGGGTCGAGCGCGAGCGCGTCAACCGCGTCGTCGGGGATCCCCGCATCGCGAAGCTGCCAGGTGTGGGCCCCATCCGTGCTGGCCCAGATGCGGCCCCCGATGATGGCGTACACGATCTCCGGAGGACCGGAAGCCGCCACGAGCACCTGAACGGGCCCGTCCGGCAGCCCGTCGGCGCTGGACCACGACTCGCCCCAGTTCTCGCTGTGAGCCAGCCCGCGGGAGCCCGCGAGATAGACGCGGCCCGCAACCGCTCCGGGCACGAGCGCGTGCGCCGGCGCCGCGCCGTCGGGGGCCGGCGTCTTGCGCCAGGCGCTCCCGTCATCGGTGCGGAAGATGCCCGAGCTGGTCGATGCGAGCGCCCGGTGCCCGTCCTTGTCGAACGTCGCCGCAAACACGGCGCCGATCAGCACCGCCGGCGCTTCGACCTCCCAGTCGCGCCCGCCATTCCGGGATCTCAACAGGCCGCTGTCGGTCGCGAGGAGGAGATGGTTGCCGTCGGTCGGGCTGATCGCCAGCGCGAGGGCGCCGCTGACGAAGCGCCCCTCGTTCGCCGGGAACCACGTCGCGCCGCTGTCGCGCGAGCGAAAGAGCCCGCCCCAGGCGCTCGGGTCGTGAGCCTGCGCGCCGGCCGGTAGGAAGAACAGAACCCCGGCAAGCAGCAGCCCGTGTAGCTCCGTGATTCTTCGAGGTGATGTCATCGAAGGGGGCCGACGGTCGAAGGCAGATACTCCGACGGCTCGTGGGGCGACGGCGATGTGCGGCCGCGCGAGGAGCCCGTGCACTTCCGGGCTCCTCGCGCGCCGAGATGAAACGCGAAACGGCACTACGGCCTGCGGGATTTCTCTCCAGGGGCGAGGACAAGCTCCGCGGCACGCGAGCCGTTCGGCCCGACCCAGGAATTCCTGGTGAGCGGATACTTCTCGCTGTAGGAGAGCGGCTCGTGGGCGGCGACGCAGTTCTGATAGCCGCCGGTGATCTTGTAGCACTTCTCGTACGCCAGGAACTGCTGCACAGTGTCCGTCTGCTGCGGGTTGGCGATCATCCAGTCGCGGATGCCTTCCCACGACGAGAAGACGTCGCTGCCGAACAGGACCTGGCCGATGCTGGTGTTGACCTGGAGCAGCTGCGAGCCCGCCGTGTGCGCGCGATGGGCCGGATGAATGGTCAGACCCGGCGCGATCTCCATCATGCCGTCGACGATCACAGCCTTGCCCCTGAGGATCTTGCCGTAGATCTGGTCCACCGTCAGCGGGGGATACCCGCAAGCCGGGCTCCGGGCGCAGCCTCCGGGGGAGGTGTTCACCGCCGAGATGTGCGGCTCCGGATAGTTGAGCGCCCACTGGATCCCCTCGAGCTCCGCCTTCTGCACGTACAGGGTCGCGTTGGGAAACTCGTCGATCTGGCCCGCGTGGTCCCAATGGCCGTGACCGATGACGACCTTCGTGACGTCCTCGGGCCGGATGCCGAGCTGCGCCAGCTGCTGGCGGATCGGCGCCCAGTGGACGCTGTTGGTCATCTTGAGATAGTCCTGCTGCTTCCAGCCGGTATCGTAAACGACGATGTCCTTTCCGCCCTTGATGACACCGACGTTGACGGGCAGCTGCATGAAGGCCTGGTTATTCATCGGGCTGCTGCTGCCCGGCACGAACACTCGGTCGGGCATGAACGCGCCGGAGGGCACGTCCTTGAACTGGCTGCTCTCGACGAGCCAGACGGAGTAGAGCGGTGCCTGGGCCGCCGCGCCCGTCGGGCCGATCGAGAACGCGAGAACCACCAACCCCAGAAGCGCAAGCAATCGTAGTTGTTTCGTCATCTTCACTCCTCACTCTTCACTGCTGACCGCGTTGTCAGATAACGTCGATTCACACGAACTTCGCTACGTCTTCCCTCCTTTCAGCCGCACATCGCTCAGCTCGACCTGGCATCAGTTCGGGACATACTCCCCGGGCCAGAGCGTGTTCCCGACACGGAGGATCTTCTCGCCCGCCTCCTTGCTCATCGGGAAGGCGGCGACGAGATGCTCGTCGCGACCGTCCTTGAACACCCTGACCATCTCGGCCGCGGACTGCTTGTACAATCCGACCGCATCGAGGTACTCGGCATGGAGCTTCTGCAGCGAGGGCGGAGGCTGCAGCTTGCGGATGCGAATCTCGGCACGCCGGTAGGTCTCGTTGGCCGCATCGACCTGCGCCTTCATCGTCGCCCGATCGATCTCCTTCAGCTTGTAGGCGAGGCCGCCGAGGGTCATCTTGAGCGCGCTGGTCTTGATCTCGTTGTGCATCGGCCACAGGGCCACCGCGTACGACTCCTCGGCGGCGGTCAAGGCCGGCCGCGCGGCGGCGCGCAGGGGCTCGCCACGCGTCAGGGTCGTGGATCGGCTGGCGGTGGTCGCCTCACGAACGAGGGCAATAGCCAGGATCCCGAGAAGGCCCAGCAGGATCGCGCCGAGCAGGACAGCCTTGTTTCGAACCATGGGAGCCTCTTTCGCCGGGGGCGAGGCAACCCGCCGGTACGTCGTGACCGCCGGGACGGGCGCGCAGACTGACTATACTCGGGTGCGGGCACGTGTCAAGGCTTGCGACCGGCCCGGTCCGGCGTCAACTACCGCGGCGCCCACCTCGGGTGGCCGGTAAACAGGCCGCTCACAAAACCGATCTGGTAGACCAGGAAGAGCCCGAACCCGAGGCTCAGGAGACCCGAGGCCACACGCAGGTGCCGGTTGACGCGCCCGAACCGTTCGGACGTATAGGCGAAAGGAGCGGCGATCGCGACCGTGATCAGCATCATCCCCGCGACCGTGCCGATTCCGAAGAGCAAGAGGTACGCCACGGCCCACCAGGGATTCCGGATCGTCGCGAGGACGAGCAACGCGATCGCAGCCGACCCGGCGAGGCCGTGGACGACGCCGACCACGAGTGGGCGGACGACCTGGTAGAGCCCGAGCTGTCCGAGCCACCGGTCGAGCCAGGCCTGCGCCGTCTGATCCTCCCGGTGCCCGTGATTCCCCGGGCCGTGACCGTGCGGGTGGCTGTGGCTGTAGTCGCCGTGGCTGTGCGCGTGGGCGTGAAGTCCGCGCCCGACTACACCGCCCGAGGTGAAGCTGCCCTGGAGCCACCGGAGGAATCCCGTCAGGTTCCACAGCCCGAGCACGACCAGCATGAGGGCGACGGCCATCTCCATCGAGAGGCCGAGCCGGGGCGGAATCACCACGCTGAAGGAGATGATCACCGCGCCGACGACGACGATGGTCAGCGTATGGCCGATCCCCCACACGCTGCCGATCAGGGCCGCGCTCCGCATCGAGCGCTGCCGGCTCACGATCGTGCCGATGGCGATGACGTGGTCCGGATCGGTCGCGTGGCGCATACCGAGGAAGAAGCCCAGGGAGACGATCGACAGCAGTGTGATCACCGGACTGCACGCCCTTTCCGAGCCGCCGAGGCTCTCGGCGACATAGACTGCTCCAAATTGGACTTGACTTCAAGAGCGCAACAGAGAAAATCGCAGGGTCGCTGAACCCCCTATTCTTTCATCTCAACCCGGAGGTAGGAAGATGGACATCCTCAGACGAGCCCTCGGAGTCCTCATCGTCAGCATGTCTCTCACGTCGGCGGCCTTCAGCTCCGCCTACGCCCTCGCGGAGAAGCCGATCCTGGCCGTCGAGGTGGCCGAGAAGGCGGCCCTCGCCTGCGACCAGCACGCGCGGGCCAATGGCTGGAAGCTGAATATCGCCGTCCTCGATGATGGCGGCGGGCTCCTCTATTTCCGGCGTGATCCGGCCGCCTTCCGCGGCAGCGTGGACATCTCAATCAACAAGGCCTGGACCGCCACCCAGTTCGGTTTCCCGACCCGGCTCTTCGGCGAAATGATCGTCAACCGGGCGAACGGGATCCAGTACACGCCGCGCCTGATCATCTTCCCCGGCGGCCTGCCCATCAAGGCCGGTGACTGGCTGGTCGGCGGCATCGGCGTGAGCGGCGCCACCGGAGACCAGGACGAGGAATGCGCGAAGGTCGGTCTCGAAGCCGTGAAGGACATGCTGAAATAATCCATGAAGCGACAACCCGTCACGTTTTACAGCGAAGCCGTCAAGCTGGTCGGCGACGTCTACTACCCTGACGACCTGCGGCCAGGCGAAAAACGCGCCGGCATCGTACTCTGCCACGGCTACACCGGCGTCAAGGACCTGTACCTGCCCGACAACGCGCGGGTGCTGAACGAGGCCGGCTACATCGCCATGACGTTCGATTACAAGGGCTGGGGGGCGAGCGCCGGTCCTCGGACCCGGCTCGCGCCCTACAGCCGCGTGGCCGACGTCCAGGCGGCGCTCACGTTCTTCGGCACGCTGCCGGAGGTCGACGCCGAGCACCTCGGCATCTACGGCACCAGCTACGGAGGCGCCACGGTGGTGTGGGTCGGCGCCGTCGACGCCCGCGTCAAGTGCATCGTGAGCGT
>QHRS01000024.1:0-6191 GCA_003221435.1 Candidatus Rokuibacteriota bacterium | reverse complement strand
GAGCGCTCCCGCGCAGACCGGGTCAAGCGCGCCCTCGATGGCCAATCGGAGTTCGTCGACCGTACCGAGATCCTGCTACTGGACCGGCAATCGGCGGGCCTCGCGGCGGCGGCCCGCCGCAACATTCCGGCGGCGGTGAGCACCGTCCCGCTCGAATTCATCGATGACACGCTCGGCTTCCATCCGGAGTGGGTCGTCGACAAGATTGCGCCACGGCCGATCCTCTTCATCACGACCGACGATGACCGGCTCGTCCCGCCTGACGAGTCCGCTCAGCTTTACGCCCGGGCCGGGGAACCGAAGAAACTCGTCATCCTGAAAGGCGCCGGCCACTACGAAGTGTATATCGATCCGGGCTTCAGCGAGGTGATGCGGGCGACTGTCGCGTGGTACAAGGAGTACCTCCCGCCGCGTCAGTAGCCTTTGTGTTTGTCGATCAGGGCGAGCAGGGGGGCGCCGGCGCGCAGGCGCCTCAGGTTCTCGCAGAACGTGGCGACCGCGCGGCCCGCCCGCCGGGGCGATCCGCCGGCGGTATGCGGAGTCACGATCACCCGCGGGTGGGTCCAGAGCGGGTGACCCGAGGGCAGCGGCTCGGGATCGGTCACGTCGAGCCCGGCGCCCCAGATGAGCCCAGCGTCGAGCGCCGCCATCAGATCATCGCCGTAGACGATCTCGCCCCGCGTCACGTTGATCAGAATCGCGGTCGGGCGCATCCGGCGGAAGAGATCGCGCGTGAACAGATGGTGCGTGGCCTTCGTGAGCGGCAGGGCGATGACGACGACGTCGGAGGCGCCGAGCAGGTCGGGCAGACGGTCGGGCTTCCAGATCGCCTCAACGAAGGGTTCGGGCGCCACGTCCTCGGTATCGACCGCCCCGAGCGCGCGGCGCGCCACTTCGCGCCCGGTGCCGCCGAAGCCCACGATCCCGATCGTCTGCTCGAAGAGCTCGCGCTGGGCCAGCCGGATCGGCTCGCGGTGCCGGTAATCGGGATCGCGCAGCGCCGTGTGGACTCCACGCGTGAGCCCGAGCAGCAGCGCGAACGCGTGCTCGGCCAGGTGAATCCCCACCTCTCCCTTTTCGCTCGCCAGAACGACGTCGCTTCGGACCAGCTCGGGCGACAGGATGCTGTCGACGCCGGCCCCGAGCGCGTGGTAGTAGCGCAGTCGCCGGTTGCCCGCGTAGACGTCGGGAGGCACCCGGCCCAAGAGCACGTCGGCATCGACGATCTCCGCGCGCTGGCGCGCCGCGTCCCTGGCCTCGACCAGCGTGGCGCCCGGGCCCGCGGCGTCGAGGATCTGCGCGCGCTGCGCTGCGCTCAGGGCCGGGACACTCAGCGTCGGTGTGTAGAGAATCTTCACGGCGAGGAGACTGTGGGCGAACGCTGAGGGGTTGTCAACCGCCGGCGCGAGTCCCCCCCTGACAAGCTGCCTCTTTTGTGCTTCACTACACCGGCCATGCTGGAGCTGGGACTCGGGGGAAAGGTTGCGATCATCACCGGCGCGAGCCAGGGGCTCGGCCGCGCCTGCGCCGACCGCTTCGCGGTCGAGGGCGCGCGCCTTGCCGTCTGCGCTCGGCGCAAGGACGTGCTGGAGCGCGCGGCCGACGAGATCCGCCGCGCGACCGGCGCGGAGGTGCTCGCACAGCCTGCGGACGTCACGCGACCCGACGAGGTCGAGGCGTTCGTCGCCGCCGCCGTCGCGCGCTTCGGCGGCGTCGACATTCTCGTCAACAACGCCGGGACGTCCGCGGCCGCCGGCTTCGAGCAGGTTGATGACCGCGCCTGGGAGGCCGACCTCGAGCTGAAGCTCATGGCGGCCGTGCGATTCTGCCGCCTCGTGATCCCGCACATGCGGCGGCGCGGCGCGGGCCGCATCATCAACGTCACGACGGTCGGCGGCAAGGCGCCCGCGGCCCGGTCACTGCCGACGAGCGTCACGCGCGCCGCCGGCATCAACCTGACGAAGTCGCTCGCCAACGAGTACGCCGTCGACCACATTCTCGTGAACACCGTGTGCCTCGGTCTCGTGAAGAGCGCGCAGTGGGAGCGTCGCGCGAAAGGTGACCTGGACGCGTACTATCGGGACGTCGCGCGGCGCGTTCCGCTCGGCCGCGTCGGCGAGGCCCAGGAGTTCGCGGACCTCGTCGCCTTCCTCGCCTCCGAGCGCGCAGCCTACATCACGGGGACTGCCATTAATTTCGACGGCGGCATGTCCGCGGCGGTGTAGCGTGCGCGGTTCCCCCGGAGACGGGGCTCCCTCTAAGGCGACACCGATGGACGTGGCCGTCGTGGGCGGGGGACCGGCGGGCTTGTTCGTCGCCGCTCGTTGCGCGGAAGCCGGCCTCGACGTCATGGTGTTCGAGGAGCATCCCGACATCGGCGAGCCGGTGCACTGCACCGGTGTCATCTCGCTCGAGACGGCGGAACTGGTCAAGCTCACCGAGGACATCGTCCTCAAGCGTGTGCGCCGGGCTCACCTGTGGCCCCCGAGTGGCCCCGCGGCCGACATCGTCTGGGACGGAGGCTGGCGCGAACAAATCCTCGCCATCGATCGCGGCGCGCTCGACCGCAGCCTGGCCGCGCAGGCCCGCGAGGCCGGCGCCGTGATCGCGACGGGCGCCCGCGTAAGCAGCATCAGCCTGGGCGATGACGGCGTTGATGTCGCCGCGGGCGAGCGCAGGGTCCGGGCGCGGGCCTGCGTGCTCGCGTGCGGCGTCTGCTATCGCTTCCAGCGTCTGCTCGGCCTCGGGCTGCCGGGTCGCGTCCTCCACACGGCGCAGCTCGAGGTCGACGCCGTGGCCGCGGACGGCATCGACCTCCACGTCGGCCGCCGCGTTGCGCCCGATGGCTTCGCCTGGGTCGTGCCGGTCAGGCGGGCCGGTCGCGACCGCCTGAAGATCGGCGTCATGGCAAGCGGCGACGCCGGCGCCTGCCTCGACCGACTGGTGGCCCGCGCCGACCTCCGCCAGCGGCTGCTCGCGGAGCCCGGCACGCCGGTCCGGCGGCTCGTACCCGTCGGGCACATCGGCAAGACGTACGCCGAGCGCCTGCTCGTCGTCGGCGATGCCGGCGGACTCACCAAGCCCACGACTGGGGGAGGCATCTTCTACGGCCTGCTGACGGCCTCCATCGCCGCCGACACTCTCATCGAGGGCTTCCAGCAAGGACGGCTCGATGAGGGCTTCCTCAGCGGCTACGAGCGGCGCTGGCAGGAGCGGCTGGGGCCGGAGCTGCGGGTGGCGAGCTGGTTCCGCTACCTCCTGACCCGGCTGAGCGACACGGAGATCGACGCGCTCGTGCGGGCGCTCGCACGCCATGACCTACAGGCCTTGCTCCACGCCACCGCCCGCTTCAACTGGCACCGCGACCTGATCCTGGCGCTGGTGCGGCATCGAGGGCTGAGCGGGCTGCTCCTGCGGACGCTCATGCGCTGATCGCGCACGGCACGCGATGGAGCGACCCGCTCCCCAGGCTCCCCACTGGGTGTATCGCCCCGTCGTCCGCTGGTCGTTCCTTGTTCTCGTCGCCCTCGTCGTCCTGGCGAACGTCGTCTCCAAGGTGGCGCGTCTGCCGACGGACGCGGTCGGGTACCACAACCGCGGGGTCTCGGACATCGAGCGGGGGAAGTACGCGGAGGGGATCGAGAACCTGACCCGCTCCCTCGCGCTCGATCCCTCCCGTGCTGATTCCTACGTCACGCGCGGCTTCGCCAGGAACCGGATGGGGAACCGCGAGGCAGCCATCGCCGATTACGATCAGGCGATCCGGCTGGACCCCGCGAACGCCGAGGCTCACGCCGGCCGCGCCGCCGTCGAGGTCGCGCGCGACCACCTCAAGCGCGCGATCGAGGATTACACGAACGCCGTCGGGCTCGATCCCGAGAGCGCCGATCACTACAGAGGCCGCGCGGTCGCGAGGCAGAGGATCGGGGACGAGCCGGGCGCGCTAAAGGACTTCGACCGGGCGATCGCCATCGCACCCGAGAATGGCAGGGGGTATCTGCGGCGCGGCGACCTCTTCTATGACCAGGGCCAGTGGCGGGAGGCCGCGGGCGATTACCGCCGGGCTCGCCATCTCCTCGCCGCCGGCGCGGATCGCAACCGCGCCAGCCTTCTCCTCTGGTCGGCGCGCGCGCGGCTCGGTGACCGCCAGGGCGCGACCGAGGAGCTTGGCGCGTACCTCAGAGGGACCAAGCCGCGACGCCGCGACGCCTGGCTCTCGGAGCTCTCGGGCTTCCTCCAGGGGAAGAGGACCGAGCAGGATCTCCTGAATGCGGCAGGCTCCATGGACAGGAGCCGGCTGGGCGAGCGCGCCTGCGAGGCCTCCCTCTTCGCTGCGACCCAGCGTTTGCTTCAGGACGACCGTGCCGCCGCGGTCGCGCTCTGGCGGCGCTGCCTCCAGTCCGGAGAGAAGGATCAGTACGCCTTCGACCGGACCGAGGCGGAGATCCGGAACGTCCTCCTCGGCTTCCGCGCCGCGGACCTGGACGAGGAGGACCGAGCCTCCCTGTCCTTGAAGCCCGGCGTCGGCCTGTCGGTCGTTCGGGTCCGCGACGGGGGCCCGGCCGCGCGTGCCGGCCTCACGGCCGGAGATGTGCTCCTGACGATCGACGGTGGAGCGGCCAACCCGCGGAGGCTGGCGGACCTCGAGCGCCGCAAGGCGCCGGGGCAGCCGGTGACGCTCGGGTTGATCCGCGAGGGACGCAAGATGACGGCCGTGATCAGACCTGGCTCTTTCGCACCGACCAGATGAACCCGTCGTACCAGAAGTGCATGAGCGACACGACCGTGACCACGTTGAAGGCGATGTCGATGTTCCCCCCGAACTTCTCCGCATCGGTCGCGTGCGCCCACAGCCCGTAGCCGAAGGCGATCAGCAGGAACAGGATCAAGGTCAGCGCCCCGCCCCCGCGCACCCCGCTCAGGCGGAACAACGACGTCATGGACTTCCTCTCGCTCCACCAGACAAGACCAAAGTACTGGAAGGCGTGGAAGAAATTCATGATGAAGAAGGCCTCGCCGAAGCTGTTGAAGCCCCAGGTGTAGATGGAACAGGCGGCCGTGGACAGGAGAAGCACCACCTTCTGGAGGGAGACTCTGTACCCTTGCCTCGCGTATCTCCAGTACGCCAGCACGTAATAAAAGAGGAACGGGATCCCGAGGCCCAGGATGGCTGCCCTCAGGATCGCCTGGCGCGCATTGATGGCGTCCCCCAGGTGCGCGAAGAGGGTCGAGCCTACGCGCTCGAACTCCCGGAATTCCTCCGTGTGCATCATCAGGGTCGCACCAGACAGAATTGGCCCCGCGTACAGGAGGAGGTTCAGCAGGTAGTCGAGCCGCCTCCCCACCTGGGCGCTGTTGCCTTGCCGCACGTCATAGATCCGGCCCAGGCCGAAGGTCTGCAGGCTCGAGTGGTAGACGTCCCACCAGATCGCGAGAACGTACATGGCCACGGAGAGCCATCGAGATCCGCACATCAAGAGGAAGAGGGCGACCGGCACAACCGTGAATCTGACCGGGTAGAGCTGGAAGATTTTCTGGTTGCCGTTGCTTCGGAAGAAGACGATGAACAGGTGGGCCATGATGAAGGTCCCGATGAAGATCCCGGAGACGGTGCCCCTGGCATCGAAGATCGGAACGGTGACCTGCTGCGAGAAGAGGCGGGTCTCCGCGATCAGGATCCCGAGACCGAGGGCGAGCACGGGCGAGAGAATGAAGAAGATGAAGTCGTAAAACGGGGCGACGATGAAAGTCGAGCCCACGGACGGCCGCGCGGCGGCTTCCGACTTCGCGTAGACGTCGGGCATCTGGACCTGCCTGCCCCGCTTCCCCAGCGCGCGGAGCTCCCGCGGCCTCTCCGGAAGGTTTGCGCGGTCTGCGCCGCGGCCGACCCGTGGATTCATACTGCGACCCACCGGGGCTGTCAAGGCCGAGGTGACAATCGCGCGCGACGGGCGTAATGTTCCCGCGATTGCCGGGGCCTTCCCACGGGGCCAGGCCCACCCCGAGGTGAGAACGATGCCGATCACGATCCCCTTGGCCCGGATCAACCGCTTCCTGGGCCTCGCCTGGATCGCCCTGACCCTGGCGGGTCTCGGCGTCGAGGTCGCGCGCTACGGCTTCGGCTGGGAGTCCGAGATCGTTCGTCTCCTGAGCCTCAGTCATGAGACCAACATCCCGACCTGGTACTCCTC
>QHRS01000108.1 GCA_003221435.1 Candidatus Rokuibacteriota bacterium | reverse complement strand
CACCGGGGAGGGGAGGCTCTACGCCGACGTCCGGGATCGGGTGCGCAGCGGTGGCCGCTATTTCGACGTGTCGCCCGACGGCAGGGTCCGGGACCTCTCTCCTCCGGATTCCCGGCCGCCCGCCGCCCCCCCGCGATCGTCTCCGTCGCGATGCTCGCATTCGCCGCACCCGCCCCTGCGCTCGCCGTCTCTGGAACGCTCGGACCCCAGTACGGTTCGCCGCTCGCCACCCAGACGTCACAGAGCGACGTGGGCGGCTTCAACAATCCGAGCGCGCAGATCAACGACAATGCCAATTCTGAGCTCGACGCGGTGTACGCGTACGTCTCGGGTGGGACGCTCTACGTCTTCTTCGCGGGGAACCTGACTTATTACGTTGTACTCGAGGGTGGATTCCCGCGATGGCTCCCGCTCGACGTGTTCATTGACTGCGCGCCGGGCGGCCAGCACCAGCTCCTCGCCAACAACCCCACGCTCGACCCCGTCGTGGAGGACCTGAACAAGATGGCGGGGCTCACGTTCGACTCCGGATTCGCGGCCGACTACTGGTTGAGCGTCGGTGGGGGCGTGTACTGGCCTTACGTGACGGCCTACTTCGCCACGCTGCCGACCGGCGGAGGGGGCAGTGGCGCATACCTTGGCCAGACTCTGCCGGGGCCGCCGGGCGTGCTCTCCGGTGGCACCAATCCCGATGGCATCCAGATGACGCTCGACGACAGCAACAAGGTCGGCCTCGGCAACGGTTGCAGTGTGCCGACGCCGTCCGCCGTGCAGACCGGCATCGAGTGGGCGATCCCGCTTGCGGCGATCGGCAATCCCACCGGCTGCATCCGGGTGTGCGCGTTCGTGGCCAGCCAGGACCACTCGATGATCTCGAATCAGGTAATGGGGCCGATCCCACCCGGCACGTGCAGCTTGACGCCGGCGGGCGCGACCGACTTCTCCACGATTCCCGGCGACCAGTTCTTCACGATCTGCCCGACGACGCCGGTGCACGGCACGAGCTGGGGCAAGCTAAAGACGCTCTACCGTTAGAGGCGAGGGCGGCGCGCCGCGCTCTCCGCGCTCCGTTGGACAGGGGCCGGGGAGTCTCGCTCGTCACCCGCCTCAAGGCCCCCCCGGCCCTTTTCGAACCGAGCCCTTGGACGGGTAGACGGAGAGTCCCGACAACTGAGACTCTCGCACTCATGGATTCCAGCTCCGGTCCGCCGATCGGCAGCATGATCTCCCACTACCGCATCCTCAGCCATCTCGGCACGGGTGGGATGGGCGCGGTCTACCGGGCCAGGGACGAACGCCTGGACCGCGACGTCGCGCTCAAAGTGCTGCTCGCCGAAAGCGTGGACGATGTGACCGCCCGGGCCCGGCTCGTGCGCGAGGCGCGCATGGCGTCCTCGCTCAACCATCCCCATATCGCCCACGTCTACGAAGTCGGCGAGGATGGCGAGCGTCTTTTCATCGCGATGGAGCTGGTCGAGGGCCGGACCCTGCGCGCGTCGATCCCGGCCGCCGGCATGCACGCCGAGACGCTGCTCCGGCAGGGCGCTCAGATCGCCGACGCGCTCGCCTACGCGCACGAGCGGGGAGTGATCCATCGAGATCTCAAGAGCGCGAACATCATGATCGGCCCGGACGGGTGGGTGAAGGTCCTCGACTTCGGACTCGCGAAGCGCCTCCCGGTGAAGGGGAAGGCCGAGGAGACACAGGACATTAACCTTACCGCGACCGGGATCGTGATGGGCACCCCGAACTATCTCCCGCCCGAGGTCCTGAGCGGCGAGCCGGCCGATGCCCGCGGCGACATCTGGGCCCTCGGCGTGGTGCTCTACGAGATGGTCTCGGGAAAGCTCCCGTTCAGCGGCGGCTCGCTCGGCGGGCTTTGGGAGGCAATCCTGAATGGCGCGCCCTCCCCGCTGACGAGACGGGTGCCGGTCGGGATCCAGGCGCTGATCGGCCGGTGCCTTGCCAAGGACCCGGGCCGGCGCTACCGCCAGGGGAACGAGGCCCGTGCGGCGATCGAGGCGCTGATTGGAGCTTCAGCCTCGGGTGGCGCCGGCGGCGTCCCGCGAGCGGTATGGGTCACGGGCGCCGGGATCGCCGCGGTCGCGCTCGCGTGGGCCGTCGCGCTCGGAACCGGCGTCGTGCGGAGTCCCTTCCCGGGCCGCGCCGATCGCACACGCTTCGAATCGCTGGCGGTCCTTCCGCTCGCGAACCTCTCCGGTGATCCCGGGCAGGAGTACTTCGCGGACGGCATGACCGAGGAGCTGATCACCGATCTCGCGTCGATCCCATCGCTCAAGGTGATCTCGCGCACCTCCGTCATGCGGTTCAAGAACGCGAAGGAGTCCCTGCGGGACATCGCGCGTTCCCTGGGCGTGGAAGCGGTCATCGAAGGCTCCGTGCAGCGCGCCGGCGACCGCGTGCGCATCACCGCCCAGCTCATCGAAGTGTCGCGGGACCGGCACCTGTGGGCGCGGAGTTTCGAGCGGGACTTTCGTGATGTCCTGGCGCTCCAGAGCGATGTCGCCCGCGAGATCGCGAAGGAGATCCAGCTGCAGATCTCCCCGCAGGCGACCGCCCGGCTCGCGAGCCGCAGGCCGATCAACCCGGAAGCCTACGAGCTCTATCTCAAGGGACGCTTCGAATGGAATAGGCTGACCGACGAGAGCGTGCGCAAGGGAATCGAGTACTTCGAGCGGGCGCTCGCGATCGATCCCGGCGACGCGCGTTACAACAGCGGGCTCGCCGACGCCTACGTCGTCCTGGTGCAGGTGATGGGCAGCGTCCCGCAGCGGGAGGGAATGGCGAAGGTCAAGGAGTACGCGGGCCGGGCGCTCGCCGCCGACGAGAGCGTCGCCGAGGCCCATTCCTCGATGGCCGCCGCGCTGTTCTTCGGGGACTGGAACTCGGTCGAGGCCGAACGCCATCTGCTGCGCGCGATGGAGCTGAATCCGGGCTACTCGACCGCCCGCCTCATCTATTCGGCCGTGCTGTCGGCCGCAGGCCGCATCGACGAGGCGATCGAGCAGGATCGCCGGGCCATCGAGGTGGATCCCTGGTCACTCCTCATCAACTGGAATGCATCCGGGACCTTCTTCAATGGCCACCGGTACGACGAGGCGGTCGCGGCGGCCAGGCGCGCGCTGGAGATCGAGCCGGGCTCGGTCTTCGTGCGGAGCTCGATGCTCCGGGTCTACGAGCAGAAGGGAGACTACGAGGCCGCGCTGGACCTGCTGCAGAAGTTCCTGCCCAAGGAGGACGGAGGAAAGGCTCAAGCGGCGCGAATGCGCCAGGCATACATGGCGCGGGGACCGGCGGGCTACTGGCAGACGGCCCTGCACTTCCGTGTCAGTCATGCCAAGTCCAACCCGGCATCGCCCGTGGCTTACGCGTTCCTCTACACCCATGTCGGCGATCACGCGCGGGCGATCGACTATCTCGAGCGCGCCTTCGAGGAGCACGTGGGCGACATGCTCTTCATCCGCGTGGAGCCGAGCTTCGACCCGCTCCGCGGCGATCCGCGATTCCAGGCGCTGGTCCGGCGCATGGATCCTCACCTCCTGCCGGCGCGGCCCAGCTGAAGCTCCCAGACCCGCGCGCAGCCTGCCGTCCCGGCGAACCCAGGTGCGCGGTCACGCTGTCTCGGCCGGCCCTGCCGCGACGTGCTCGGACCACCAGACCTCTGCCTGCCCCGCTTCTCGTGGAGGGGCGCCGGATGTAGCGTCCCGCTAGCTGGCCGGGCGCGGCAAGTCCCACTCTGGGCATCGCGCCCCTGAGCCATGAGGGGGGGCCGCTCAGATGCTTCGTCCACTCACCGGCGTCACTCTCGTGTTGTTGAGCGTCATGGCCACGTTCGCCGTGGACTCCGCCGCGTCCGCCTCGAAACCCTGGCAGCCGATCATCGTCGAGCGAGTCGCCTTGGCCGCTGCGCCCCTCGCCGCGATCGCGGAGCCTACGCGCCCTGCGGCGGTAGCTCCGGCTCCGCGCTTGCTGCCCCGGCCGTGGGTCTTCGCCGAGAGTGAGACCGAAATCGGCGCGGCCCGCCCGCCTCCCTTCGTCGAGAGGCACCGGACCGCTCTCACCCTGCTCGGTATCGAGGCGGCGGGAACGATGCTGGCTTCGAGCGGCTATATCGCGGAAGCCTTCGATCAGGAGCCGAAGAAGGGGGCCGAGTTCACCGGCGGCACTTATGCGGGGCTCGGTGGAGTGGGGGGGGCATTCGGGTTCATCCTCTCCCTCGACCCGGACCGCAAACCGGGAGACGTGCCCGCATACTGGGTCGCCGTGTCAGGGCTGATCGCGCTGGGGATCTACGACCTCAAACGGGCCAAGGAGAGCCCTGCCTCGAGCGAGATCTTTCGTGACAACATGATCGGGATCAACCTCGTCGTTGCGAGCACGGCCGCGACGAAATGGTTGATCGGGCGAGGGTCGCGGAGGGCAAACCTCTCACGGTGAGGCGCACCTCGACGGAACAGAATTGGGGTTCCGCGTACCGGGGAGGAGAGTCGGTGTGATGCCGCTTGGCCGCCACGTGCGGCGAGCCAGCGCCGTCCGTGACCCGCGGAACGACGGAGTGCGGAGCTATGCCGCCTTGCGGGCGGACGTGCCCGCTTTCCACTCCGCGAGGGCACGGAGCGCGTCGGCAGACATCCTGATGTGGATACGCGTCGCGCCCACGGAGATCTCGGCCTCGCGGGGGGCTTTTGGATGTTTCGCGGGCCGCACGCGGATCTGGGTCGTCGCACGCATGCCGATCACGAGCCCGGGACCCCGGACCTCTTTGATCACGATGCGGTCGCCCTCGAGCCGCGCCTTCCACCTGCGACCGCGGCTCTTTCCCGCCTCGAACTCGAGCAGTCTGGTCACATCGCTCGCGACCACCTCGCGGATCGCGCCGGCCAGCTGCTGGATCGCCTTCTTCTCGTCGTCGAACGAGGGGATCGCGCTCCCGAACTGCCCGAGGTGACGGAAACGCCGGATACCCCACAGGATCTGGAGCAGGCCGAGGATCGCGCGGCCGGGCGAGAACGGCACGCCATCCATCACCGTGATCACGGCGCCCAGGAGGTAATAGCCGCCGACGAGGAGCAGCGTGATGCCTTCGGCGACGACCGTGGTGGGCCGCGGCGCACGGATGTTCCACGCGCCGGTGCCGACGAGCGCAGCACCCAACACAGTGAGGACCCAGTCCACCGGGCGCCACATACACCCGATCACGACTGAAGCGGCGCCGAAGAGCACGCTCCAGATACCGGTGCGCCGGAGAGCCGTGCGCGCAGTGCTGTAGCCGGAGGCGATCGGCTGTCTCTGGGGGCTTTGAGTGCGGTGCATGAAGGCTTCCGCACGAGTTTTCGGCCGTCGGGCGTGCCTCCTGAACGCCGGGGCTGAGCCCGCTTTAGCCGTCGGGGCGCGCGGTCTCGGTAAGTCAGGTGAAGACCCATCTCACGATTAGGGGCGCTCACCCATCGCGCCCCGACTCCCGGGGCGCTAGCGTTGTTCATGCCGCCCCCGGTGATCGCACGCTGGTCCTGGACGGCATCAACCGGTTCGATCGGAAGGAGAGCTGGGCCATGAAGACACTCCTGGTGACGATTGGTGCGGCCACGCTCCTCGCGGCCCTCGTGAGCGCACGAGGTCCGGTCCAATGGTCGGAAGATCCGGTCCATCGGGCGTCGGGCGGAGGCACCGTCGAGTATGGGGGCGCCCTCAACACTCACGCATTCACCGCGCAAATCGACGCCAACGGCAATGTCAAAGGTCAGGCGGAATTCCAGATGCGCTACATCAACACGACCATTCACGCCGAGTTGAACTGCCTGGC
>QHRS01000347.1:3897-4415 GCA_003221435.1 Candidatus Rokuibacteriota bacterium | reverse complement strand
TCGACATCGGGCGGGTTGGCCAGGTCAGACCCGGCCAGCGCCTCGGCTTCCGCGAGGTCAGCGTCGACAGCGCCCACGCCTTGCTGCGCGAGGCGCGCAGCCGACTCGAGAACGCGATTGAATGACCACGACTGAAGGAGCCGTGCCATGAGCGTTGAAGCCCAGACCGCGGCGTATCAGGCGAAGACAGCGCGCTCCCGCGCGCTCCACGAAGAGGCCGTGCGCGTGATGCCCGGAGGCAACAGCCGCACGACGACCTTCTTCGATCCGTATCCGTTTTATCTCGTGCGCGGCGACGGGGCGCGCATGTGGGACGCCGACGGTGTCGAGCGGCTCGACTTCAACGGCAACTACACGAGCCTGATCCTCGGTCACGCGCCCGCCCCGGTGATCCGGGCGGTCCAGGAGGCGGCGGCGGCCGGCCTGTCGTTCCCCGGCCCGACCGAGCGGGAGATCCGCCTGGCAGAAGCCCTCACGCGGCGCATCCCCTCGCTCGAAACCGTGCGCTTCACGAACTC
>QHRS01000347.1:0-3874 GCA_003221435.1 Candidatus Rokuibacteriota bacterium | reverse complement strand
GGCCGGGCCAAGATCGCCAAGTTCGAGGGCGCGTACCACGGCACGCACGACTGGGTCCTGGTCAGCGTCGCGCCGGATCCGTCCGCCGCCGGGAACCGCCGCCGTCCGAGGCCGGTTCTGTCGTCGAGCGGGATCCCGAAGGAAATCGGCAAGCAGGTCATCGTGCTGCCTTGGAACGACGCGGAGGCGTGTGCGAAGATCATCGCGAAGGAGGCGGCGAATCTCGCCGCGGTGCTCGTAGATCCACTGCTGGGCATCGGCGGGATCCTCCCGCCAGTCGACGGCTTCCTCGGCCAGCTCCGCCGAGCCACCGAGCGGCATGGGATCGTGCTGATCCTCGACGAAGTCATCTCCTTCCGGGTGGCGCCAGGCGGCGCGCAGGCGCGTTACGGCATCCGCCCCGACCTGACGACGCTCGGCAAGATCATCGGCGGCGGGCTGCCGGTCGGGGCCTTCGGCGGGCGCGCGGACATCATGGGTGCGTACGATCCGCGGAAAGGCGGCGCGCGGATCAGCCACGGCGGCACGTTCAACGCGAACCCGCTCACGATGGCCGCGGGTCTCGCAACGCTGGCCGCGCTGACGCCCGAGGCGTACGCGCGGCTCGACGCCCTCGGCGAGCGGCTGCGCGCGGGTGTGACCGCGCTGATGCGAAAACGAAAACTGAAGGCGCAGGTGAGCGGCGTCGGCTCCCTCTTCTGCCTTCACTGGACAGGGAAGCGGCTCGGCGACTATCGGTCGAGCCGGCCGGCCGACCCGGCGGAGCCCCTCCGGGTTTTCATGGGCCTGCTGAACGAAGGGATCGTGCTGAGTCAGCGCGGCATGGGCGCGTGCTCGCTCGCGATGACGGAGGCGGACATCGACCGGTTCAGCGAGGCTCTCGGCAGGGTTCTCGACGGCTGAGACGGCGGGGGGGAGGAGTCGCGCGGTGACGACGACCTACATCGATCTGAACTGTGACATGGGCGAGGGCTACGGGCGCTGGACCCTCGGTGCTGACGCGGAGATCATGCCGTTCATCACCTCGGCGAACATCGCGTGCGGCTTCCACGGCGGCGATCCCCACGTCATGCGCCAGACGGTCGACCTGGCGCTCCGGCACGGCGTGGCCATCGGCTCGCATCCGGGGTTGCCCGACCTCATCGGCTTCGGCCGCCGCCGCATGGACGTGACGCCGCAGGAGGTGCGCGACTACATGGTCTACCAGACGGGCGCGCTCCGCGAAGTGGTCACGCTCGCCGGCGGGGATCTTCAGCACGTGAAGCCCCACGGCATCCTGTACAACATGATGGAGGCCGACGAGGAGCTGGCCGAGGCCGCGGGGGCGGCATCGCTCGCGATGACGGAGGCGGACATCGAAAGATGGGCGCGCGCGTGGCGGGCGAGGGCTTCGCCGACCGCGCGTACCAGGTCGACGGCCGGCTCGTCTCGCGGAAGCTGCCGGGCTCGCTGATCACCGATCCGCAGAAGGCGGCGGCGCAGGCGGTGCGGATGGCGACGGAGCGCAAGGTGCGCGCGATCGACGGCGTCGACATCGACATCTCCGTCCAGACGATCTGCTGTCATGGCGACACGCCGGGTTCCCAGCACATCGTGCGCGCCGTCCGCGAGGCGCTCGAGAAAGCGGGATGCCGGGTGAAGCCCCTCCGCGAATGGCTCCCGAGATTGTGACGCGCGCGTCGGTCCCGCGCGCGGTCTCGCTCGTCGCCCTCGCGCTCGCGGTCGCGGGCTGCGCCGGCACGCCGCTGCCGTCCGCGCGCCCGCTCCGGGACCAGAGCGCGCGCGAGCTGGCGTGGGATTCGCGGACCTGCACGTGGGCCGCGCAGGACGCCTCGGGCTACGACCGGGAGTTGTCGCCGGGAGAGAACGGCGTCGTGAACTTCTTCGTCCACGGGCGCGTCGGCGGGCCTGCCGCCCGTGACTCTGACGGCGTCGGGGCGGCGGCGATCGAGAGTGCCGCGGCGACGGTTGATGCGAGCGCGGCGGGACGCCCGACGCTCGGTCGTGGGGGGCGGAAGAAATTCGATCAGGTCTACGAGCAGTGCATGACCAGGCGCGGCTACGAGCTGTCGAGCCGTGGCGATGAGGGGGAGGCCAAATGAAGCGAGTGTTCGCGACGACGGTGTCAGGGAGACTGGTCGCACTGGGGGCGGCGCTGCTCGTCGCCGGTTGCGCCACCACGCAGCACGCACCGCCCTCGCAGTCGGCGGTCGCGGTGTATCCGGCAAGGGGCCAGTCGACCGAGCAACAGGCCCGGGACGGCCAGGAGTGCGCGACCTGGGCGCAGCAGCAGACCGGCTACGACCCCGGCACGAGCACCGCGGCGGGCGCGGGGATCGGAGGCGCGGCGATCGGGGCCGTGACGGGCGCGGTCGGCGGCGGCGTGATCGGCGGGACCCAGCAGTATGCGAAGTCCAAAGAGGGCTACGAGAAGGCGTTCGCGGCCTGCATGACCGGCCGCGGGTACTCCGTCGCTCGCTGAGAACGGGAGGGGACATGAGGCTCAGCGACGAGTTGCTCCAGGGCGCGGTCGATTTGCACCAGCACGCGGCGCCGAGCCTCTTCGAGCGCGTCACAGACGACATCGGTCTGGCGACGGAAGCGCGCGCCCGGGGGATGCGCGGCGTCCTGCTCAAAGCCCATGAGCAGGACACGACCGGCCGGGCCGCGCTCGTGCGCCGCCAGGTGCCCGGCATCGAGGCGTTCGGCGGCATCGTCCTGAATCACCACACGGGCGGGCTCAATCCGGCCGCGGTCGACAACTCGATCAAGCTCGGCTGTCGCATGGTCTGGATGCCGACCTTGTCGGCCCAGCACCACATCGACTACTTTGGCGGCAGTCACTTCGGCAAGGCCATGAGGGGCAAGACCGAGTCGAAGACGGTGTCGCGCGGCATTCGCGTGCTCGACGACGGAGGCGGTCTCGTGCCCGAAGCGCGCGAGATCCTCGAGCTGATCGCGGGCGCCGGCATCTGCCTGTCCACCGGGCATCTCTCGCCGGCGGAGATCCGGGTGCTCGTCCGCGAGGCGCGTCGCGCGGGCGTGACGCGCATCCTCGTCACGCATCCGGACCTCGCGCTCTCCGGCCTGTCCGTCGAGGATCAGAAAGCGCTCGCTGCGGAGGGGGCCACGCTCGAGAAGGACATCATCGTCATGATGCCGGCCTGGCAGAGCGTCACCCTCGAGCAGATGACGAAGTCGATCCGCGAGATCGGCCCGCCCCACTGCGTGCTCGCGACGGACTTCGGCCAGCTCCACCACCCGATCCCGCCCGAGGGGCTCCGGATGTTCGTGCAGATGCTGCTCGAGCAGGGGATCAGCGCCGACGAGATCCGCACGATGATCGTGGACAACCCCGCGCGCCTGCTGAACCTGCCCTAACGAGCCCCGCTCGGGCGCGACCGCGCGCGCGGGGGTCTCGCGACGTCCTCGCTCGGCCTCCTCAGCGGTCGAGCCAGGCGGCCATGAGGCGCCCGCCGTAGTCGTGGCCGAAGTTCGGCGCGAAGTTCTTGACGTAGGGCTCCCACGCCGCCACGGCGATGACCGACGGCCCGTAGAGGTAATACAGCTGCTGCGACAGGTAGCGCTGGATGTCGTACAGGATCTCCCGGCGATTGGCGACGTTGAACGTGCGCCGCTCCCGCCGGATCATCTCGGTGAGCCTCGGGTCGTTCACGCCGCCGGCATTCGACGCCTGCCCGGGCATGTAGTAGCGGTACAGATAGCTGTCGGGGTCGGTCCAGGCGCCGAAGAGCCCGACCGCCATGTGCTCGAATTTCCCGAGCAGCGTGCTGGAGATGTACGCGCCGTACTCCTTGAGCCGGAGCTCGGCGTCGATCCCGACCGCCTTCCAGTTCCGCAGCGCGATCTGGAC
>QHRS01000104.1:11830-17004 GCA_003221435.1 Candidatus Rokuibacteriota bacterium | reverse complement strand
GGGATCTACGACCAGCTCGGCGGCGGCTTCCACCGCTACGCCGTCGACGGCGAATGGCTCGTGCCGCACTTCGAGAAGATGCTCTATGACAACGGCCAGCTCGCCAGCCTGTACTTGCACGCGTACCAGGCGTTCGGCGACCCCGAGTACCGGCGAATCTGCGAGGAGACCCTCGACTACATCCTGCGCGAGATGACGGACCCGGGCGGCGGCTTCTACTCGGCGCAGGACGCGGACTCGGAAGGCCAGGAGGGCAAGTTCTTCGTCTGGACCGCCGACGAGATCCGCCGGGTCCTCGGGCCGGCCGACGCTGCCACCGCGATGGCGTACTGGGGCGTCGACCGGGGGCCGAACTTCGAGGGCAGCAACATCCTCTATGTGGCGGACCTCCCCGACATCGACCGTGTCGCGGGCGCGCGGGCGAAGCTCGTCGCCGCGCGAGAGCAGCGCGTGCATCCCGGGCGCGACGAAAAGGTGCTCGCCGGGTGGAACGGCCTCGCATGCCGCGCGTTCGCGGAGGCTGGACGGGCGCTCGGCCGCCCCGACTACATCTCCGCGGCGGTGCGGAACGCCGAATTCATCCTGGACGCCATGCAGCGCGACGGCTGGCTGCTGCGCGCGTGGGCGCGCGGCGCGGCGAAGCTCAAGGGCTACCTCGAGGATTACGCGATGGTCGCCGCGGCGCTGCTCGACGTTTACGAGGCGACGTTCAAGCGGCGGTGGCTCGATGAGGCCCGGCGGCTTGCCGAGGAGATCCTGCGCCTGTTCTGGGACGACGCCGCGGAGGGGTTCTTCGACACGAGCAAGGACCACGATCCGCTGGTGGTGCGGCCGCGCAACCTCTTCGACAACGCCGTGCCGTGCGGCAGCTCGGTGGCGATCGACACCCTCCTCAGGCTCTCGGTCTTCACCGGCGAGGAGCGCTTCGAGACGATGGCGATGCGCGCTCTCCGCCCGATGGCCGATCTGATGGACCGGTATCCGTCGGGGCTCGGGCGCTTCCTCTCGGCGCTCGATTTTTACGTCGGCCCCGTCGTGGAGGTTGCCCTGCTCGCTCCCGAGACCGGCGACGGCGTGGCGTTGCTCGCCGGCGAGGTCTTCAAGCGCTACCTCCCCAACCGCGCGATCGCGGGCGCGACGGCGGGCGACGCCGCGACGGCCCGGGGCATTCCGCTCCTCGAGAACCGCCCGCTGGTCGGCGGCAGGGCGACGGCCTACGTCTGCCGGAAGTTCACGTGTCGCCAGCCGACTACCAGCCCGGAGGAGCTCGCGCAGCAGCTCGCGGAAGGCGTATAATCCGATTGGTGCCGCTGGGGGAGGATTCCTGAGAACCGGGTGCGGCCCGGGACCCCTCGAACCTGCTCTGGATAATTCCAGCGAAGGGAACGCGACACGACGAGAAGACCGCACCCGCGGTCTTTTTTTATTGATGCAGATCACGGTGAACGGTCAACCGATGGACGTCGAGGACGGCCTCAGCATCGACGGCCTGCTCGCGCGGCTGCACGTCAAGCGCGAGTTCACCGCGGTCGCGCTGAACCGCGAGATCGCGCCGAAGTCGGCGTACGAGGGGACCGTGCTGCGCGAGGGTGACAGGCTGGAGATCGTGCATCCCATGGGTGGAGGGTAGGTCATGGACAATCCAATGGTGCTCGGTGGGCGGGAATTCAGGTCGCGGCTGATCGTCGGCACGGGCAAGTATTCGTCCAACGAGCTCATGCGCGAGGCGATCGAGGCGTCCGGCGCTGAGATCGTCACGGTCGCGGTCCGGCGGGTGAGCCTCCCGGGCTCGGGCACCTCGATCCTCGATTTCGTCGATCCGAAGCGCTACACGCTGCTGCCGAACACCGCGGGCTGCTACACGGCGGACGAGGCCGTCCGCACGGCGTACCTGGCGCGGGAAGCCGGACTCGGCGAGCTCATCAAGCTCGAGGTGATCGGAGACTCCCGCACGCTCTTCCCCGACGTGCAGGGGCTGCTCGAAGCGACCAAGACGCTCGCGCGTGAAGGCTTCACGGTGCTGCCGTACACCAACGACGATCCCGTGCTCGCGCACCGGCTGCAGGACGCGGGCGCCGCGGCGGTGATGCCGCTCGGCGCGCCGATCGGCTCCGGGCTCGGCATCCGGAACCCTTACAACATCAAGATCATCCTCGAGACCGTCACCGTTCCGGTGATCGTCGACGCGGGCGTCGGGACCGCCTCGGACGCCGCGATCGCGATGGAGCTCGGCTGCGACGGCGTGCTGATGAACACCGCCATCGCGGGCTCGAAGGATCCGGTGGCGATGGCGACGGCCATGCGGCTCGCGGTCGAGGCCGGGCGGCTCGCGTTCAAGGCCGGCCGCATCCCGAAGAAGCTCTACGCCACCGCGTCCTCACCCATCGAGGGCGTGCCGGACTGGGCCCCCTAACCCTGCAGGCCGATGAAAAGGGCCCATCTGCGGCGTTGGCTCGGTCGCTCCTCGCTGCGGCGTATGAGGCATACGCCTCACTCGTCGCTTCCTCGCCGCCTTGCATCTGGACCCTTTTGATCGGCCTGCGCGGTTTGTAGCATCCTGCACCTCTACCTGATTACCGACCGCCATGCGACGCGTGGGCGCGAGCTTGTCTCGGTCATCTCGGAGTGCCTCGACGCGGGCGTCCGCATGGTCCAGGCGCGCGAGAAGGACCTGCCCCACGCCGAGCTGCTGGCGCTCTGCGGGCGGCTCCGGGAGTTGACGCGGCGGGCGGACGCCCGGCTCTTCATCAACAGTGACGTCGACGTGGCGCGTGAGGTCGGCGCCGACGGGATCCACCTCCCGCACAATCTGGTGATCCTGCCGGAAGACGCGCCCGGCCTCAGCATCGGCGTGTCCGTGCACCGGCTCGGCGAGGCGATCGAAGCCGAGCGCGACGGCGCCGAGTTCGTCGTCTTCGGCCCGATCTACGACACGCCGTCCAAGCGCGCGTTCGGCCCGCCGCAGGGGCTCGGGCCGCTCGCGACGGTGGCCCGGTCGGTCCGTATCCCCGTCCTCGCGATCGGCGGGATCACGCCGGAACGAGTGCCCGAGGTCCGCTCGGCGGGCGCGGGCGGAGTCGCCGTGATCTCCGCCATCCTCTCCGCCGATTCGCCGGCGGACGCCACGAAGCGCTTTCTCGAGGAGCTCGCATGAAGGTCCTCGTCGTCGGCGGGGGAATCATCGGCTGCGCGACCGCGGACACACTCGCCAGGGGGGGCGCTCGCGTCGTGCTCTTCGAGCGTGGCGCCCCCGGGGGCGAGGCGTCCGGCGCCGCGGCGGGCATGCTCACGGCTCTCGGCGCCGGTCCGCGCACGCAGCTCCAGGATCTGGCGGTCGCGAGCTGGCGGCTCTACCCATCGGTAGCAGCCGAGTTGCTCGAGCGAACGGGTGTCGACGTCGAGCTGGTCAGGCGCGGCACGCTGTACCCGATCTTTACTGCGGGCGCGATCGTCGAAACCGGGGTGCCGCCGCCGCTGGCCGCCGAGTTCGGAGTCGCGATCCTCGACGAGGACGAGACGCGCGCCCGCGAGCCCGCGCTCTCGCCGAGGGTCCGCGGAGCGCTCTTCGTCGCCGGCGACCACTGGGTCAACAATCAGCGCCTCGTCAGCGCCTACGCCCAGGCGGCCGCCGCGTCGGGTGTGGAGATCCGCGCGGGCCGCGCCGTCACGCGGATCCTCACCGCGGGCGGCCGCGCCCAGGGAGTCCTCGCTGACGGCGAAGAGTTCGGCGGCGACGCAGTCCTGATCGCAGCGGGGGCGTGGTCGGGTGAGCTGATGGCGACGGCGGGCGCGAAGCTCCGCGTCAGACCGGCCCGCGGCCAGATGCTGGCGCTCTCGCACGTGCCGCCGGTTCTCACTCACTGCGTCCATGGCGATGAGGTGTACCTGGTGCCGCGGCCGTCGGGAGAGCTGCTGGTGGGCGCGACCGTGGAGCGCGTGGGCTTTCGACGGGAGGTCACGGCGGGCGGAATCGCGGGACTCCTGGCCACGGCGATCGACCTCGTTCCGGCGCTCGGTGACCGGGCGATCACGCGGACGTGGTACGGCTTCCGTCCGTGGGCGCCCGACAGCCTGCCCGTCCTCGGCCCCTGGCCGGGAGTGTCGGGCCTCTTCATCGCAACAGGGCATTACCGCAGCGGAATCATGCTGGCGCCGATCACCGCGCGGGTGATGGCCGAGTGGATTCTCGAGGGCAAGCCGTCGATCGCCGCGGACGATTTCCTGCCAGACCGCTTCGTCGCCGGCCCGCGGGGCTGACGGTGCGGCCGCTTGCTGGGGGTTCCGCGCGGATGATACGTTAGCTTCATAGCCATGTGGCGCTGGCTGCCGCTCGCGGCTTTGCTGCTGGGCGCGCTCATTGCGCCGACCCCGTTTGTCCACGCAAGCCCGCCCGACCCGACTGCGGCCGTGATCGGATCGCATTGGGGGGCGAGCTAATCCCGAAGCCTCGGTGGATCGTTGTTGTCGGGCTCGCCACCCTCCTCGCCGGCGCCGGCGCATGGCTCGCGTGGGGCAACGGCGAAGCCTATCAGTTCGTGCTCCGACTGTACGAGGACCAGGCGCTCCTCCGGGAAACCCTGCACCGCTGGGGCATCCTCGCGCCGCTCATCTTCATCGTCATCCAGGCGCTGCAGGTGGTGGTCTCGCCCATACCCGGAGACGTCACGGGCTTCCTCGGCGGTTTCATGTTCGGCCAGCGGCTCGGCTTCCTCTATTCCACCATCGGGCTGACGTCAGGCTCCCTGCTGGCGTTCTGGGTCGGTCGCAAGCTCGGCGCTCCGTTCGTGAGGCGAGTGATGAACCGGGCAGCCTGGCAGCGTATGCGATTCATCGTCGAAGCCGGAGGCGCGATCCTCTGCTTCATCATCTTTCTGCTCCCGGCGGTGCCGAAGGACATCGCCTGTTACCTGTTCGGCATGAGCCCGATGACGTTCTGGGCCTTTGCGATCATCTCGACGCTGGGACGCATGCCCGGGACCTGGGTGCTCTCCGCGCAGGGAGCGAAGACAGCCGAAGGCCAGTATTTCGAGCTGTTCGTGCTCTCGGCAGTCGTCGTAGCGGTGACGCTGCCGCTGTATTACTACCGGCACCGGATCGTGTCGTGGGTCCGGCGCCGGGGCCAGGTCGAGACAGCTCCGAAACGCGCAACGGGCCGGGGGCTGCGAAAGTGAGCG
>QHRS01000104.1:8775-11750 GCA_003221435.1 Candidatus Rokuibacteriota bacterium | reverse complement strand
TATCGGGGGGGGCGGCGCTCGCTCCCCCCGATGTTGACTCAGCGCGCGTGGTAGAAGCGGCGCGACGGGTGGCCGGTGGGGGGTATCGGGGGGAGCGGCGCTCGCTCCCCCCGATGTTGAAGGGTAAGATGAACAGGCGATGTACGGCAAGGGGTCGATCGAGTTCCCGCAGCGCGTCGTCTGCCTGACAGCCGAGACCGTCGAAATCGCGTACCTGGTCGGCGCCGGCAATCGGGTGGTGGGCGTGCCGGGGACCGCCCATCGGCCGCCGGAGGCCCGCGAGAAGCCGAAGGTGGGCGGATTCACGACATTCAAGCTCGACAAGATCCTGGCGCTCGAGCCCGACCTGGTCCTCGCGTTTTCCGACCTGCAAGCCGACATCGCCCGGGATCTGATTCGCGCCGGCGTAACAGTGCTCTGCACCAACCAGCGCTCGCTGGACGACATCTTCCGGACGATCCTCTTGATCGGTGGGGCGCTCGGACGGGAAGGGGAAGCCCGCGCGGTCGTGCAGGACATGCGGGACGAACTCAAGCAGGTCCGCGAGTTCTCGAGTGTGTGGCCGGACCGACCGCGCGTGTACTTCGAGGAGTGGCACGAGCCGCTGATTGCGGGGATCCGCTGGGTGTCCGAGATCATCGACATCGCGGGCGGGCGGGACGTCTTCCCGGAGTTGCGCGAGCAGCCGATGGCGTCGGGCAGGGTGGTGGACGCCGGTGAGGTGATCCGGCGCGACCCCGAGATCATCCTCGCCTCATGGTGCGGAAAGAAAGTCGATGTTGAGTCTATCCGCTCCCGACCGGGATGGGACGCGACCTCGGCTCTCCGCGCGGGCCGGATCTACGAGGTCGACGGGAGTATTCTGTCGCCGGGGCCGTCCGTCATGGTCGGCCTCCGCCACGTGCACGAGATAATCCAGGAGAGCCTGATGTAATTCCTCCAGGGTCTATGCCCAAGTGTCTATAGATAAAGATAATATTTTGTCGTGATGGCCTCGTCATAAAAAACGAGGGACGCTCCGCACAGCAATGCTAGGATTAGACCCCTCGTGAGGAAGACCGATGGTTCCTGAGCGCTTCTTCTCGGATCGTTTCGCCCTCTCGCCGTCGCTGCTGGAACAGGTGCTGGGGCAGGCCCTCCGGGGGCGCGTCGATGACGCCGACATCTACCTCGAGCATCGAGTCAACGAAGAGCTGCTGCTCGAGGAAGGGCAGGTCAAGAAGGCGTCGCGTCATGTGAGCCAGGGAGCGGGAGTGCGCGCGCAGAGTGGAACGCGGACGGGATACGCGCACACCGACGACATCTCGCTGCCGAACCTCGAAGAGGCCGCCCGCGCGGCGCGCGCGATCGCCGACGAGACGGCAACGTCAGGCGTCGTGGCCGTCAGGCCCGGCCGCCAGCCCCACGACCTCTACTCGCTCGGCGTGCCGCCGATCTCGGCCGATCTCACGCGCAAGGTCGACCTGCTGCGGCGTATCGACGGGGAGGCGCGCGCGACCGATCCCCGCGTGACGCAGGTGATCGCCACGCTCGGGAGCGAGGAGGTCGTGATGTACATCGCCACGGCCTCCGGCTGGACGGTCGGCGATGTGCGCCCGCTCACGCGACTCAACGTGACGGTGATCGTGGAGGACAACGGCAAGCGCGAGATCGGCACCTACGGTGGCGGCGGCCGCGTCGCGTTCGACTTCTTCCTCGAGCAGGACCGCTGGCGCCGGTTCACGAGTGAGGCCGTGCGCCAGGCGGGGCTCAAGCTCTCGGCCGTGGACGCGCCGGCGGGGACCATGACCGTCGTGCTCGGGCCGGGCTGGCCGGGGATCCTCCTGCACGAGGCCGTCGGCCACGGGCTCGAGGGAGATTTCAACCGCAAGCGAGTGTCGGCCTTCAGCGGGCGGCTCGGGCAGAGGGTCGCGTCAGAGATGGTCACGGTCGTCGACGACGGCACGATCCCGAACCGGCGTGGCTCCCTCAACGTCGACGACGAGGGCACACCGACGAGCCGAAACGTGCTGATCGAGAACGGCATCCTGCGGGGCTACATGCAAGACCGCCTCAATTCCCGGCTGATGGGCATGGTGGCGACCGGCAACGGGCGCCGCGAGTCGTACGCGTACCCGCCGATGCCGCGGATGACCAACACCTTCATGCTCGCGGGTCCCGACGCGCCCGAGGACATCATCCGCTCGGTGAAGCACGGGCTCTACGCCGTCGCGTTCGGCGGGGGCCAAGTCGACATCACGAGCGGCAAGTTCGTTTTCTCGGCGAGCGAGGCATACCTGATCGAGGACGGCCGGGTCGGCGCGCCCGTCAAGGGCGCCACGCTAATCGGCAACGGGCCCGACGCGCTCACGCGCGTGAGCCGGGTCGGGCACGATCTGCAGCTCGACGAGGGGATCGGCACCTGTGGCAAGGACGGCCAGTCCGTGCCGGTCGGCGTCGGGCTGCCGACGGTCCGCATCGACGGCATCACCGTCGGCGGGACCCAGGTCTGATGCCTTCCGAGATTCTTCTCGACCTCCTGAGGCGCGCCACGGAGCAGGGCGCGACTGAGGCCGATGGGTATCTGGTCGAGGAGCGCCAGTTCTCGGCGCAGGTGCGCCTCGGGCAGGTCGAGACGGTCGTGCACTCGCGCGACCAGCGGCTGGCGCTCCGCGTGTTCGTGGGCCGCGCGTCCGCCTCGGCCTCGACCTCGGACCTCTCGCGCGACTCGCTCGAGCGGTTGATCGAGGACGCCACTGGGCTCGCGCGGATCACCGGCGAAGACCGGCTCGCCGGACTGCCCGATCCGGCGACGCTGATCAGGGGCGTGCCCGACCTCGACCTGACCGACCCCCGCGGGCATGACCTCACGCTCGAGGAGAAGATCGCGCTCGCGCGCCGCGGCGAAGAAGCCGCGCTCGCGCTGGATCCGCGGATCACCAACTCGGAGGGCGCCGAGTTCTTCGACCGTCGCTCGACGTACACGTACGCGACCT
>QHRS01000104.1:0-8768 GCA_003221435.1 Candidatus Rokuibacteriota bacterium | reverse complement strand
CCACCTTCGGCCTGACCGTGTCGCCGGTCGCAGCGGCGAACGGCGAGATGCAGCGCGACACCTGGTACTCGGCGACGCGGAAGCGCGCGCGGCTCGAGTCGCCGGAAGAGGTGGGCCGCACGGCCGCGCGCCGGGCGCTCCGGCGGCTCGGCGCCCGGCGGGTGAAGACGGCCGAGGTGCCGGTCGTCTTCGATGCCGAGACCGCGGCCGGCCTCGTCGGCGCGGTGGCGGGCGCGGCCTCAGGGCCGGCGCTCTACCGCGGGACCTCGTTCCTGCAGAACCGGCTCGGCAAGCGGATCGCCTCCTCGATGGTGACGATCGTCGACGACGGCGCCATTCCCGCCGCGCTCGGCTCGAAGCCGTTCGACGGCGAGGGGCTGGCCGTCAAGCGCACGACGGTCGTGGGCGGCGGCGCGCTGGAGTCCTACCTCCTCGACACGTACAGCGCCCGGAAGCTCGGGCTCGCGTCGACCCATCACGCGTCGCGCACCGGCAGCGGCGTCGGCGTCGCCACGAACAACCTCGTGCTCCAGCCCGGAGACGCCTCGCCGGAGGCGCTGATCCGCTCGGTCAAGAGCGGTCTCTACGTCACCGAACTGATCGGCTTCGGCGTGAACTTCGTGACCGGCGATTACTCGCGCGGCGCCGTCGGGCTCTGGATCGAGAACGGAGAGCTGGCGTACCCGGTCGAAGAGGTGACGATTGCCGGCAACCTCCTGGAGATGCTCGACGCAGTCGACGGCATCGGCTCCCACGGTGAAAATCGCTCGCATGGTCGTCGCGGGGCAGTGACCGGACCCGGGAGATCGCTCCCTTGATCGTCGACACACACTGCCACCTGCATGACCCCGCGTTCGCCGACATCCGCGAGACACTCTCGCGCGCCGTCACGCACGACGTGTGGGGCGTGATCGGGGTGGGGTGCGATGCGGTGACCAACGAGCGGACCCTCGCCGCCGCGGCATCCCTGCCGAAGGCGGTCTGGGCGTGTACCGGGTTCCATCCCGAGTGGACCCAGCTCGGCGGGTTCGACCTCGAGCAGGTCGAAGGGCAGATCCGCACGCACCATGCGCGGCTCGTCGCGCTCGGAGAAGTGGGGCTGCCGTGGTACTCGCTGGAGAGTGCGGCGGACGCGGCGGGCCGGATGGCCGAGGCCAAGGGGCGGCTCGAGCGCCTGCTCGCGCTCGCGGCCCGCTACGACCTGCCGGTCGTGCTCCACGCGCCCCACGGCGCTGCGGTCGGCGCTCTCGAGGCGCTCCGGCGGCGGCGGATCGACCGCGCGGTCTTTCACTGGCACAAGGCGCCCTTGGACATCACGCGGCAGATTGTCGATGCCGGCTACCTGGTCTCGGTCACGCCCGACCTCGTGTATCGCGAGCGCGACCGCGAGATGGTCGAGTGGGTGCCGCTCGACTCGCTGCTCGTCGAGAGCGACGCCCCGTGGCGGTACAGCGGCGAGTTCGAGGGGATCGCCAGCGGGCCGTGGTTTGCGTCCCGCGTCGCGGAGGAGGTCGCGAAGCTCAAGCAGCTCCCCGTGGACGAGGTGATGTTCCGGCTGTGCAGCAACGCCTGTCGCCTGTTCGATCTCGTCTGGGCTTGACCGAAGAAGCGCACGCGGTTCCCGTCGCGGCGGGCTCGCCGGCGACGGTCCTCCCCCTCCCGGATTCGCCCGTCCCGCGGTAGCGTGGTGGTCTGTCACGGGCTCGGCGCCTCGAAGGACCGCGAGAGGTCCCGGCCCCGGCGCCCGGGCGTTCGCGCATGCGGCCCTGCGAGAGAGACGAGCGCATGACAGACAGGATTCAGGAGTTCAAGGAAGTCGCCGAGTTGATGCCCGACGACCCGGTCGTCCACTTCGGTCTGGCCGGGGCGTACCTGGAGGCCGGCTTTGCGGAGGAGGCGGTGGCCGAGTACCGCGAGGCGGTGCGGCTCAAGCCCGACTACACGGCCGCCCACCGTGGTCTTGGTCGCGCGCTCGAGAGGGCGGGGCGGCCGGATGACGCGATCGCCGCGTACCGGCGGGGTCTCGAGGTCGCCGAGCGGACCGGTGACCTGCAGACGAAGAAGGAGATGGAGGTCTTTCTGCGGAGGCTCGACAGGCGCTCCTAAAGCGCTCCTGATGTATATTGAATGGTTGCGGTCCACCGGGTGGCAATCGGTGCGCCGCGTGCTAGGAGTTAGGGGGCAATGACCGCGCGGCGCTTACTGACTACTGCCTTCGGCCTGGCTGCCCTGGCCTTCATGAGCTACGGCGCCTACGCCTGGTATAGGTCCTTCCGGCAGGTCTCCACCGACGACGCGTACATTGACGGGGCCATCGCCACGGTGAGCGCGAAGGTGTCCGGGCAGGTCATCGACCTGGTCGTGCGGGACAATCAGTCGGTCAAGCAGGGCGAAGTTCTCGCCCGGATCGATCCGCGGGACTATGCCGTGAAGGTGGAGCACGCGCGAGCGGCGGTCGCGATCGCGCAGAGCCAGTATCGCGCGGCGAGCGAGCGCATCGCGCTCGGGAAGGCACGGGCCCAGGGCCAGATGACGCAGGCCCACGCCTCCGCGCTCTCTGCCGAGTCGTCGCAGCACTCGGCCCGCGAGATGCTCGAGTCGAGCCGCGCGGGCGTGGCCGCGCGGCTCGCGGCGCTGATGAGCGTCCGGTCGGAGCTGGATCGTGCACGGGCGCTGGCCGAGCGCGCGAGCAGCGACTTCAACCGGGCCAAGGAGCTGTTCGAGAGGGAGCTGATCCCGCGCCAGGACCTGGACCACGCGGCCACCGAGTGGGCCGCCGCTGCTGCCTTCGTGTCCGCGGCAGAGCAGCGGGTGACGCAGGCCGAGCGGGACCTCACGGGGTCCGAGGCCGACGCGAAGTTCCGGGAGGCCGGCGCGGAGCCCAACCAGATCGGCGTTCGCATGGCCGACGCGCGCGTCATCGACGCCCGAGCGCGCCGGATGGAGGCGGACGCGATGACGCAGGAGGTCAGGGTGCGCGAGGCCGAGCGCGACCTCGCGGCCGCCCAGCTCCGTGAGGCGCAGGCGAACCTCGCGCTGGCCGAGCTGAACCTCGACTACGCGCAGATCCGCGCGCCCGTGACCGGCATGGTCTCGAAGAAGTCGGTCGAGCTGGGCCAGGTCGTCGAGGTCGGGCAGCCGCTGCTTGCGGTGGTGCCACTCCACGACGTCTGGGTCACCGCCAACTTCAAGGAGACGCAGCTCGCCCGCGTGCGACCGGGGATGAAGGTCCGCGTGCGGGTGGACAGCTTTCCGGGGAAGGTCTTCAATGGCACGGTGGACTCTATCGCCGCCGGGACGGGCGCCCGTTTCTCGTTGCTGCCGCCCGAGAACGCAACGGGCAACTGGGTGAAGGTCGTGCAGCGCGTGCCCGTGAAGATCACGCTCGACCCCAAGGAATACGGCAACCCCCACACCCTCCGCACCGGCATGTCGGTCTTCGTCACGATCCTGCTGAAGTAGGCTCGAGCGGTGGTGGCCGTCCGGATGGTCGAGGAGGGCGCCGACACCGAGCTGTCGGCGTTCCGGCGCTGGTCGATCACGTTCTGCGTGATGCTGATCACGATCATGCAGGTCCTCGACACGAGCGTCACGAACGTCGCGCTCCCCCACATGCAGGGCGCGCTCTCGGCCAGCGTGGAGGAAGTCACCTGGGTCCTGACCTCGTACCTCGCGTCCAACGCGATCATCATCCCGGCGACCGCGTGGTTGACCGGGCTCCTGGGCCGGCGGCGGTTCTTCCTGGTGGTGACGGTTCTCTTCACGGCCAGCTCGCTCCTGTCCGGGCTCGCGCCGAATCTGACGCTGCTCCTGTTCGCCAGAGTGTTTCAGGGGTTCGGGGCCGGTCCGATCGTGCCGCTCTCGCAGGCGCTGCTCTGGGAGATCTTCCCGCCGTACCAGCGCGGCATGGCGATGGCCGTCTGGGGCATCGGCGTGATGTTCGGGCCGATCGTGGGCCCGACGCTCGGGGGATGGGTCGTCGACAACTGGTCGTGGCGCTGGATCTTCTACATCAACCTGCCGATCGGGGCGCTGGCGTTCGTGCTCGGCGGCCTCTTCGTCGTCGATTCTCCGCACCAGCAGCGGCCGAGGCGCATCGACTGGACGGGGCTCGTCCTGATGGTCTTTGGCTTCGGCGCCGCGCAGCTCGTGCTCGACCGCGGCGAGCGGGATGACTGGTTCGCGTCGAACCTCATCTGGACCCTCACCGTCGTCGCGGTCGTCGCGCTGATCGCGTTCATGATCCGCGAGCTGATCGCGGAGGAGCCTGTCGTCGACCTCGGCGTCTTCCTCGACCGGAACTTCGCGATCGGCACCGGGATCATGGCGGCCGTCGGGCTCGGCCTGTTCTCGAGCATGCTGCTGTTCGCGCTCTACGCGCAGAAGATCATGGGCTACGACGCATGGTCCGCGGGCCTGGTGCTCGCGCCCGCCGGCGTCGGCAACCTGCTGTCGCTGATCGTCGCCGGGCGCCTGGTGGCCCGGATCGATCAGCGAGTCCTCCTCGCCTTCGGGTGCATATTCAACGCGATCGGGACCTACATCATGTCGGATCTCTCGCTCGGCGTCGACTACTGGACGATGGCGATTCCGCGTTTCGTCCAGGGGCTCGGCATCGGCTTCATCTTCGTGCCGGTGACCGTGATGGCGCTCGCGACGATGCCCAAGGAGAAGGTCACGAACGCCACGGCGTTCTTCAACCTGGTGCGGAATCTCGGGGGGAGCTTCGGCGTCGCCCTCGCGGCCACCCTCCTCGCCCGCCGCAGCCAGTACCATCAGACGACGCTCGTCGGCCACGTCAACGTCTGGGATGCCGAGACGGCCGCGCGGTTGCGCGAGCTCACGCGCTATTTCGCCGCGCATGGCGCCGACGCCCACACGGCGGGGCGCCAGGCGCTCGCCCAGGTCTACCGCTCGACGCTCGAGCAGGCGCAGGTGCTCGCGTACGCCGACGAGTTCTGGCTGCTCTCGGTGATGTTCGCGGTGCTGCTGCTGGCCATCCCGTTCCTCCGTCACGTGCGCACCGAGCCGATCGTCAAGGAAGGCGCGACGAAGATCGTCATCGAGGGCTGAGATATAATCCCGCGGATGCCCACACCTCCAGGTCTTCTGCTCAAGGGCGGAACGGTTCTCGACCCCGGCGCGGGGCTGGCCGGCATCATGGACGTGCGCCTGCGCGCCGGCCGGGTGACCGCCGTGGCCCCGAACCTCCGCGACGACGGCGACCTGGTGATCGGTGTCACGGGCAAGTACGTGGTGCCCGGGCTGATCGACCTCCACGCCCACTGCTTCATCGGCGCGTCGGATCTCGGCGCCCGCACCGACGCCGTGTGCTCGAGCACCGGCGTCACGACTCTCGTCGACGGTGGCAGTGCCGGCGCGGGGCTCTTCGACGGGCTGCGCGAGTTCGTCGTGAGCCGGGCGCGCACGCGAATTCTCGCGTTCGTCAACATCTCGGCGATCGGGCTCGCGTACCTCCACATCGGCGAGCTGAACCATCTGGCGTACGCCGACCCTGACGCGGCCGCGGGCGTCGCGCGCGACCACCCCGACATCGTCGTCGGTATCAAGGTGCGGAACCAGCGGGAAGTCGTCGGCGATGCGGGCGTCGAGCCGGTTCGGCGCGCCCTGCGCGCGGCCGAGGCGGCGGGCGGGCGCGTGATGGTGCACGTCACGAACCCGCCGGTGGCGCTCGAGGAGATCGTCGCGCTGCTCAGGCCGGGAGACATCGTGACCCACTTCCTGAACGGACGCGGCGACGGGATTCTCGACGGGCGCCGCCAGGTCAAGGCGGGGATCCGGGCCGGGCGGGAGCGCGGCGTGCTGTTCGACGTCGGCCACGGCCGCAACCACGTGAACTTCGACGTGGCGCGCGCGGCCCTCGGGGGCGGGTTCTATCCGGACACGATCTCCTCCGACCTCACGTCCGCCGGGCGGGCGGGATGCGTGAAGGACCTGCCGACGACGCTCTCGAAGTTCCTCAACCTGGGGATGTCGCTCGAGGCGGTGATCCGCGCCGCGACCACCACGCCGGCGGAAGTGGTCGGGCGCGCTGGAGAGATCGGGACGCTCAAGCCCGGCGCCGTCGCCGACGTCGCCGTCTTCGATCTCGAGGGCGGCCGCTTCGACTTCGAGGATGCGGACCGCCAGCACATGACGGGGCCGAAGCGTCTGGCACCTGTGATGACGATCAAGGACGGGGAGGTCTGGTGGACCCGATAGGGGAGGACGCGTGAAGGCCGCGGCGATCGAGCGCCACGGCGGACCCGAAGTCATCGAGGTGCGTGACTACCCGGACCCGCGGCCGGCGCCCGGCGAAGTGCTCGTCAGGGTGCGGGCCTGCGCGCTGAACCATCGGGACGTCTGGGTCCGCCGCGGCATGCGGGAGCAGCGGCTGCCGCACATCCTCGGCAGCGACATCGCCGGCGAGGTGGCGTCGGTCCCGGGAGGCCGGGATCGCCTCGCGGTCGGCACGCGCGTCGTCCTGAAGCCGACGCTGACTTGCGGGCGATGCGAGTTCTGCAAGGCAGGCCAGGACAACGCGTGCGTTGCGATTCGCCTCCTCGGCGGCGCCGTCGACGGCGGCTACGCGGAGCTGATCGCCGTGCCGCGGGCGAACGTGTTTCCGATCCCGCGTAATCTCTCGTTCGTCGAGGCGGCCGCGATCCCGGTGGTCTTCCTCACCGCGTGGCACATGCTGGTGACCCGCGCGGATCTCCGGCCGGGCGAAACCGTGCTGGTCGTCGGCGGCGCGAGCGGCGTCGGCAGCGCGGCGATCCAGGTCGCGCTCGTGCGCGGCGCGCGCGTGCTCGCCACCGCTGGCAGCGAGGCCAAGCGCAAACGGGCGCTCGAGCTCGGCGCCGAGCACGCGATCGATCATCACGCGGACAGCATCTCGAGCGAGGCGCGGCGCCTGAGCGGCGGTCGGGGCGCCGATGTGGTCGTCGACCACGTCGGCGCCGCCACGTGGGGCGAGAGCCTCAGGTCGCTCGCCCGTCGCGGCCGCTTCGTCGTCTGCGGCAGCACGACCGGCGATGATGTCACGCTGCCGCTCCGGCAGTTCTTCGGGCAGAACCAGACGATCCACGGGGCGTTCATCGGCACGGCCGGCGAGTTCGGCGCGCTGCTCCGCGTCTTCGCCGCGGGACGGTTCAGGCCGGTCTTGGATGCCGTGCTCCCGCTGGCCCAGGCCGCGGACGCCCACCGCAAGCTCGAGCAGGGCGATCACTTCGGGAAGATCGTGCTCGCGACCGATTGACCTCACGGCTCGGATGGCCTTTATGTCGCCTGGCCTCCCTGCCCGAGTACGCCGCCTTCAGCCTGCGGAGCCAGGGCGTGCGGCGCACGGGCTCCGCGGTCCTCTACCTCGCGTACGTCGCCGCCGGCCGCATCGGTTTACGGCGCTCTCGACATGCCGTGGGCTACGCTCGTCGGCCAGATCGCGGAGGCCTACGTCAAGTAAGCGCGATCGTCGCCGATCGGCGCGTGCCGACCGGCGAGCCTCTCCGGCGACCTAGCTCTTGACGGTGACGCTGATCTTCGTGCTCTCGTCGCTCGTATCGACTAAATCAGATCCACCTCAAAACTTGAGGGCGTTTCATATCGGTGATTGCAGGCACTGGTTCGTCCTTCGGCCAGTCCACCCAGGAGATCGATTCCGCGATCCACTCGGGCTTGGCCATCGCCGGGCAGGCGGACCACAACTGCAGCGGCTCGTTGCCGTAACGGAGGTTCCCGGTGTGGTTCGACTTCTTCGCATCCCGGACCCGGTCGGCCCACGCGAAGCCGAGCTTGCGGCGGAGCCGCTCCATGTCCGCCGGGCCGCCGGTCAAGAAGGTCCACCCCGGCCCGACGCCGTGTGCCCTGGCGTACCGCTGGAGCACCGCCGGCGTGTCGTGCTCAGGTGTGAGGGTGAAGGAGTACATGAAGATGTCGCGTCCGACGCGACCGTTCAGGAGCTTCTGCACGCGCACGAGGTTCGCCGTCGTGAGCGGGCATCGCCCGTCCTCGCACTGCGTGTACATGAAGTTGATGGTGACGATCCTGTCCTTGATGAGGTCGTCGTAGAAGCGGACCGGGCGGCCTTCGTGCGTCGTCAGGACGACGTTGGGGAAATAGCGGTCGCGGATGACGTCGCGCGACGAGATGGCCTCGCTCCGAGACTCCCTCGCGAGCAGGCCCGCGGCGACGGGAGCCAGCGCGGAGAGCGCCAGATAGGCTCTGCGGGTGATGGTTGGCATGGCCGGGACGGCTCCTTTCCGTGACTGTTCCCTCACGGGGTCTGTTTGGTGTCTCCGCTGGGCGCGGGCTCGATGTCGAACCGCAGCATCATCGCGTGGTCCTCGTGGATCGTGTTGTGGCAATGCATCGGGTACTTGCCGTGGAAGTCGCGGAAGCGGAAGAACAGGGTGGCCGTGCCGTCCGCCTCCAGTCTGAGCACGTCCTTGCGGCCTCTCTGGACGAGAGGGGATAGGACGGGCGCCCGGCCGTTGATCGAGAGGGTCTGGAACTCCTCGAAGTGGGTGTGGATCGGATGTTCCCACCCGCCTCCGTCGTTGATCAGCGTCCATTGCTCCACGGAATTCTGCTGGACCGTGAAGCGCACGTCGTTACAGTCGAAGAAGCGCTCGTTGATCTGCCAGCCGCCGCCGCTGTCTTTGAACTTGAACGTTCGCTTGACCCTGGGTGTCACGGTCGTGCTGGGCAGCTCGTAGAACTTGGTGATGGTGGCCGGATCCTGGCTGTGGTCGGCCACCGTGGGACCGTCG
>QHRS01000103.1 GCA_003221435.1 Candidatus Rokuibacteriota bacterium | reverse complement strand
ATCTTCAGGATCTCCTGCAGGACTGAGCTCGCCTCTTCCGCGACCGCCCTCCCGTGGACCTGCGCCATAGCGAGGACCACGACCATCGCGACCATCCACCGCCTCAACCCTTGTGCCATTGGATGCCCTCCGTTCGGCGCGTCTGCGCACGGTGTTGCGGTCTCCGAATGAAGACCGCGCGAGGATGACAGAGTGCCGCCACGGACCGTATTATGCGCCGATGAACCCTCGGCACTACGCGATCGAATGGCGGACCATCTTGCTCTCGACCATATAGATCACCATCTCGGCAATGTTGGTCGCGTGGTCGGCCACCCGCTCGAGGAAGCGCGAGATCAGGATCAGGCGGATCGCCCGCGGGATGGTCTTCGGATCGGACATCATGTAGGTCAGGAGCTCGCGGAAGCGCTTCCGTCCCGGTCGCGGCGGCCCGGCACCGGAACCCCTCGCGTTCGAGCTGGAGGATGATCAGCCTCCGGATGTCCGGCTCGTCCTCGACGATCAGAACATTCCCGACCATGACGCCCGGAGCGCTATCAGCGTCCCCGAAACGGGGGCCTCGTCGAGGCCGCGCGCGCCGTCGACATCTAGTGACCTTCCTGGGGTTTCGCCGAGCGCTGGCGGGGTCCGCGGGCCCCGCCGACGAGGGGGTCGAGGATGCCCGGCAGCCGGGTGAGCGCCGATGCGCCGGGGATCTGGGCGACGAGCTCTCCCTCCCGACTGATCACGACCGTGTACGGCGTGCCCTTCATCCCGAACCGGTTGGCGACCGTGAGCCGCGGATCGAGGCCGGCGGGATAGGTGGCGCGGTGGGCCTGGAGGAAACGCCGCGCGGCGGGGGCCGTATCCTGCACCTGCACACCGACGACCTCGACCCCGAGCGGCCTGTATTTTTCGTAGAGGCGCTGGAGACCCGGCGCCTCCCGCACGCAGGCCTTGCACCACGACGCCTGGAACCGCACGACGAGCACCTTCTTCTCGATCGCATTCCGCGAGTCGAACGTGCGGCGCGAATCGAGCAGCCGGAGCGTGAACGCGGGCGCGGCCGGCGCCGCGACCGCGCGAGCCGCGAGCGCGAGGCCGAGCAGGACGGCCCAGAGGAGGCGAGGCACGGCGGTATACTATCGCGGATGAACGAGCTGGAGCACGAGCTTCGCAAGGTCGTCGACGGCGAGGTCCGCTTCGACGCCTACTCGAGGCTCCTCTACTCGACCGACGCCTCGATGTACCAGGTGGAGCCCGTGGGCGTCGTCGTGCCGCGGCACAAGGGCGACGTCCAGGCCGTCCTCGAGGTCGCGAATCGCACGAACACGCCGGTCCTGCCGCGCGGCGGCGGCACCTCGCTCACCGGGCAGGCCGTCAACCGCGCGGTCGTCCTCGACTTCTCGCCCCGCATGAACTGGCTCCTCGAGGTGAACGAGGAGGAGGGATGGGCGCGCGTCCAGCCGGGTCTGGTGCAGGATGAGCTGAATCACCTGGTGCGAGGGCGGGGCTTGCTCTTCGGCCCTGACACCTCGACCTCGAACCGGGCGACGCTCGGCGGAATGCTCGGCAACAACTCGGGCGGCGCGCACTCGATCGCGTACGGCCTCACGGTGGAGCACGTGCTCGAGCTGACCGTGCTGCTCGCCGACGGCACCGAGAGCGTGCTGAAGGCGCTGGGCCCCGAGGCGGTTCGTGCCAAGTGCGACGCCCCCGGCCTCGAAGGCCGGATCTACCGCGAGGTGACGCGCCTCGGCGCGGAGCACGCGAACGAGATCCGCGCGCGCTACCCCGCGCACTGGCGCCGCGTCGCCGGCTACAACCTGAACGAGCTGAGCGCCGACCGGCCGCTCAACATGGCGCGCGTGGTCGTCGGGTCCGAAGGCACGCTCCTGATGATCGTCGAGGCGAAGGTGCGCCTGGTCCGCCGCCCGAAGCAGACCGCGCTCTGCGTGATCCACTATCAGGACCTCCAGGAGGCGCTCGAGTCCTCGCAGGCGATCCTCGAGACCGGGCCCTATGCGGTCGAGCTGACGGACAAGATGATCCTGGACCTCGCGCGCGGCAACATCGAGCAGGCCCAGCGCATGGGCTTCGTCCAGGGCGACCCTGCGGCGATCCTGATCGTGGAGTACGCGGGGGACGACGAGCGGGCGGTGCGCGAGAAGATCGAGGCGCTCGGAGCGCGGCGCGCGCGGGAGCGCTTCGGCTACGCGGCGCATCTCGCCTTCGACCCGGCCGAGCAGCAGTCGATCTGGAAGCTGCGCAAGGCCGGGCTCGGCCTGCTCCTCGGCATGAAAGGCGACAAGAAGCCGATCGCGTTCGTCGAGGACACGGCCGTCGATCCCAAGCACCTGCCCGAGTTCGTGGCGCGCTTCCGCGACATCCTGGCCCGGCACGATGCCCGGGGCGCGTACTACGGTCACTGCTCCGTGGGCTGCCTGCACATCCGCCCCGTCATCGACCTGAAGACGCCGCGCGGCCTCGAGCAGGTCCGCGCGATCGCGGGCGAGATCACCGACCTCGTGCTCGAGTACGGTGGCACGATCTCGAGCGAGCACGGTGACGGCCGCGCGCGGAGCCCGTTCCTCGAGCGCGTCTACGGGCCGCGTCTCCTCCAGGCCTTCCGCGACCTCAAGCGCGCGTTCGACCCGAAGAACCTCATGAACCCCGGTAATATCGTCGAGAGCCCGGGGCTCACGGAGCACCTGCGCTACGGCCCCCAGTACACGACCTGGGAGCCGGCGACGCTGCTCGACTTCTCGTCCCAGGGCGGGTTCGCGGCGGCGGTCGAGATGTGCAACGGCGTCGGCGTCTGCCGGAAGACGCTCGAGGGCACGATGTGTCCGTCGTACATGGCCACGCGGGACGAGGAGCACTCGACGCGGGGCCGCGCGAACGCGCTGCGAGCCGTCCTGTCGGGCACGGTGCCGGCAGCGGACTTCACCGGCAAGCGGCTCTGGGCGGTGATGGACCTCTGCCTCGAATGCAAGGGGTGTAAGGCCGAGTGCCCGTCGAACGTCGACATGGCCAAGCTGAAGTACGAGTTCCTGGCGCATTACTACGCCGCCAACGGGCTCCCGCTCAGGAACCGGCTCTTCGGACGCGTCGAATCCGTCAGCCGCCTCGGCTCGAGCGTCGCACCGCTCGCGAACCGGCTCTCGAAGCTCGGGGCGAGCCGCTGGCTCCTCGAGAAGGTCCTCGGCATCGACCGGCGCCGGCCGCTCCCCTCGCTCGCGAGCGAGACGTTCGTCGACTGGTTCCGAAGGCGCCCGACCAGGGTTGCGGCGCCGCGCGGCGACGTCGTGCTCTTTCACGATACGTTCGTCACCTACAACCAGCCGCAGATCGGCCGCGCCGCGGTCCAGCTCCTCGAAGCGGGCGGGTACCGCGTGGTGCTCGCCGACAAGAAGTGCTGCGGCCGCCCGCTGATCTCGAAGGGCATGCTCGCCCCCGCACGCGAGCATGCGGCCTGGAACGTCGAGCGCCTGCATCGTTACGCGAAGAGCGGGATCGCGATCGTCGGACTCGAACCGTCGTGCCTGCTGACGTTGCGCGACGAGTACGTGGACCTGCTCCGTACCGACGAGGCTCGGACGGTGGCGGCCCAGAGCCTGCTGCTCGAGGAGTTCCTCCAGCGCGAGCGCGGGCGTGGCCTCACGCTTCAGTTCCGGGGCGACCGCCGGAAGGCGCTGCTCCACGGTCACTGTCACCAGAAGGCGCTCGTCGGCACCGCGCCGACCGTCGCCGCGCTCAGGTGGGCGGGCTTCGACGTAGCGGAGGTGGATTCGGGCTGCTGCGGGATGGCCGGGTCGTTCGGCTTCGAGCGCGAGCACTACGACGTCTCGGTGTGGCTCGGCAACCGCCGTCTGGCCCCGGCCGTCCGCGCGGCCGGCCCGGAGGTCGAGGTCGTGGCGCCGGGCATCTCGTGCCGCCAGCAGATCGAGCACCTCGCGAGCCGGCAGGCCAGACACCCCGCCGAGGTGTTGTGGGAATCGCTCGCGCGCGCCTGAGTCGCGAGGTAGAGCCCGACGTTCGAGGCCCGAGTCGATTGAGGCGCGCCGCTTATTCCATCGGGCTGGCGCTGCTGCCGGTCGCCGTCCTCCTCCTCTTCTTCGACCTCGGCTCCCGCGTCCTCTCGACGAACGACGAGACCCGGTTTCCGCTGCTAGCGCGCGACATCCTGGCGCGCGGCGACTGGCTGCTGCCCCACTTGAACGGCTCCGTGTATCTCAACAAGCCGCCGCTCTACGCCTGGCTCGTCGCGCTCGCCTCCTGGCCCGGCGGCGCCGTCACGCAATCGACCGCAGCGCTGCCGTCCCTCCTCGCGGCCCTCGGCGTCGTCGTCCTCACGTCCTGGATCGCGCGGCGGCTCCTCGATCCCGGCGCCGGGCTCGGCGCGGGGCTCATCGCGGTCACGATGTACGGGGTGTTCACGCTGGCGCGGGTTCCGATGCCCGACATGACGCTCTGCTGTGCGTTCACGGGCGCGATGGGGGCGTTCGTGGCCGCTGAATTCGGCCGGCGCCGCGCCGCCCTGCTCGCGTTCTACGCGCTCGTCGCGGTGGCCTTCTGGGCGAAGGGCCCGGCCGGTCTGCTGCCGATCGCGATCGCCGTCGTGTACACGCTGGTCACCCACGGGCGATCGGGATGGCGCCGCGTCGTGTCGGTGCCGGGGATCCTGCTCCTGCTCCTCTCGATCGCGGCCTGGTGGCTCCTTGGCCTGGGCGCGGGCCGGCAGGCGTTCACCGAGGGCGTCGTGAGGACCGACATGCTGGGCTGGTACCTGCCGTCGGGCGGCATGAGCTGGCGCGCGCTCACGGAGCCGTTCGCCCAGACAGTCACGGTGCTGCTGCCATGGACGATCGTCCTTCCGTTCGCGATCTGGGGCGCGCTGCGCGCGCAGCCGACCGACCCCGAGCAGAGCCGGCCCGCGCGGCTCTTGCTGATCTGGGCGGGCGTCGTGTTCGTCGCGATCGGCGCGTCGCTCCAGCAGCGGATGCGCTACCATCTTCCGCTCTGCCCCCCGGTCGCGATCCTGATCGCCGCGTGGTGTGCGCGGGTGCGGCTCCGCCGGCGGCGCGCGGTGTTCACGGGTGTCTCGGTGGTGGTCGCGGTCGCGCTCGTCGCGTGGCAGGCCGCGGCGGGCGCCCGGCACAACGCAGCGACGGACCTGCGCGGCGTGACCCGCGAGGTGCGGAGGGCGCCGGCGCCGCTCTACGCGGTCGAGATGCCAGAGCTGGTCTTCGCGTTCTATCTCGACGCGCCCGTCGTGCTACTCCGCGGTGACCGGCCGCTCGAGCAGTATCTCGCTGACGCGCGGGACGGCTATCTCGTCATCGCGAACCGAATGCTGCCGTCAACGGACGGCGCGGTGCTCGTGCGGCCCGTCGTGGCCGATGGCATCGTCGGGGGCCGCCGCTTCTCGGTGTTCGCGAAAGAGTGATAGCATGCGAGTGTGAACCGCCACGCGGGTCCGCCGGAGTCGTCCGACGCGCCGATCCCCGAACCGACGTATGCCGAACGCGCCCGCACGCTCGTCTCTCTGGGGCGCACCGGGACGCTCTCAACGCTGTCGCGCCGGCATCCCGGCCACCCGTTCGGCTCCGTCATGCCGTACGCGCTCGACGAGCGGGGGAGCCCGCTCTTCCTGATCAGCAGCATGGCGATGCACACGCAGAATCTCCAGGCCGATCGCCGGGCGAGCCTGCTCGTGGCCCAATCCGCCTCCGGCGGTGATCCGCTGGCCGCGGGGCGGGTGACGCTCATGGGCGAGGTGGTCCCGGTGCCGAGCGCCGAGACGGCCGCGGCGCGCGCCGCGTATCTCGCGTGGCACCCGAACGCAGCCTACTGGGTCGACTTCGAGGACTTCGGGTTCCACCGGCTCGAGATCAGCGACGTCTACTTCGTTGGCGGGTTTGCGGCGATGGACTGGGTCAGCGCCGCGGAGTACCGCGCCGCGCGCCCGGATCCGCTCGCCGATGTCGCCCCCGGCATCATCGAGCACATGAATCGCGACCACGCTGACGCGCTGGCCACGTTCGCCCGGGTGCTGGGGAGTGCCCAGGCCGATGAGGCCTCGATGGTCTCGGTCGACCGGCTCGGGTTCAAGCTGCGGGTCAAGAGCGCCGAGCGCGTCTACAGCGCCCGCATCCCGTTCCCCCGCGAGGTCACCACCGCGGAGCAGTCACGCGCCGTGCTGATCGAGATGCTCCGCGATTGCCGCCAGCGAATCGCGTCCTAGCAGGCCGCTCCCAAAGGCTCATCTGCGTCGTTGGCTCGGTCGCTCCTCCCTGCGACGTACAACCGCATACGTCTCGGTTGTCGCTCCGTCGCCGCCTCGCATCTGGACCTTTTTGAGCGGCCTTTCAGCATCCTGCTAGAGAGAGGGTCGGGAGCCGGCGCGGAGGCCGGCTCCCGACCCGACGGCAGAAAGCGGGAGGAGACTTAGTACAGCGCGATCGGGTTACCGGGAGAGCCCGTCGCGCCCACCATCCTGAGCGGTGCCCAGACGAACAGGAACTCGTAGGCCCTGTCGTTCAGGAGCTGGCTGAAATCGAGGTTTTCCAGGTTCCAGATCCCGCGCCGCGTCTGCATCTCGGTGTGGCACGGCACGACGTAGCCGTCTTGCTCACCCATGGGCTGAGCGTCATTCGACGAGGTGTCGCCGCCTGTCATGATGATCTTCCGTGAGGCCATGTACTCGCAGGCGCTGATTCCGAATCCCGGTTCACCCGAGGTGAACTCCTTGCGCCGCCGCTCCTTTTCCTCGGGCGGCAGCTTCCTCCAGTCGGTGTTGAGCCAGAGGTCGCCGTGACCGGTGTAGAGGAAA
>QHRS01000102.1:6918-11205 GCA_003221435.1 Candidatus Rokuibacteriota bacterium | reverse complement strand
AACTCGGCGCAGACAAGGCCCGACTCACCCTCTACAATCAAGCCGCGGAGGTGATGACGGTGCCCGAATTCTCGGCGATCGGAAGAGCATTGCCGCGCCTGGATGGCGCGGAGAAAGTCTCGGGCCTGACCCGCTACGCGGGCGATGTCCGGGTGCCGGGCATGCTGCACGCCCGCCTCGTGCTGAGCCCGCACGCCCACGCCCGCATCGTGAAGATCGACGGTCGGGCGGCGTCAGCGCTCCCCGGCGTGGTCGGCGTCTTCAGCGCGCGGGACCTTCCCCTCGCCGAGCCTGACCCGTCGGACCGCAACCGCTCCCCCCTGGCGATCGATCGGGTCGTCTTCAACGGCCATCCGGTCGTGGCGGTGGTGGCCGAGAGCGAAGCCCTCGCGGAGGATGCGGCGGCCCTCGTGCAGGTCGAGTACGAGGAGTTGCCGGCGGCGCTCGATCCGCTCGACGCCATGCGCGCGGACGCGCCCCGCGTGAGCGAGCCCGGAGACGCCGAGAGCGATGAGGCGGAGCTGGCGATGCACGGCGCTTCGCCGGGCGGCGGGAGTCTCGACGAGCCGACGGCTCCGAACATCGCGAGCACGATTCACCTCCGGCGCGGCGACGCGGCCGCGGCGATGCGCGAGGCGGACGTCGTCGTCGAGCGGACGTACCGGACCTCGATGGTGCACCAGGGCTACCTGGAGCCGCAGGCGGCCGTCGCGGACATCGATCCCCTCGGCCGTATGACGATCTGGACGAGCACGCAGGCGCTCTTCTACGCCCGCTCCGAGGTGGCCGCCGCGCTCGGACTTCCCGAGCACCACATCCGGGTCGTCGCGATGCCCCTCGGCGGAGGCTTCGGCGGGAAGTTCGTGCTGCTGGAGCCGCTGGCCGCCGCGCTCGCTGCAGCGGTGCGGCGTCCCGTCTCGCTCTGCCTCTCCCGCACGGAAGAGTTTCTCGCGACCACGCCCGCTCCCCAGAGCATCTTCGAGGTGAAGACGGGTGCCCGGAATGACGGGCGCCTCGTCGCGCTGGAGGCGCGCGTCATCTTCGACACGGGCGCGTATGCCGGCGCGCCGCTCGGCATCGCGGGTCTGATCCTCGGCGGCTACTACCGCTTCCCGCACCTCGACATCCGCGGCTGGGAGGTCCTCACCCACAAGCCGGGCTCGGGCGCGTACCGGGCGCCCGGCGCCGTCCAGGCGACTTTCGCGATCGAGTCGCAAATGGACGAGATCGCCCGCCGGCTCTCGATAGACCCGCTGGAGCTCCGGCTCACGAACGCCGTCAGCGAGGGCGACCCCATGCCGAACGGCCGGCCGTGGCCACGGATCGGGCTCCGCGAGTGTCTCGAGCAGCTCAAGGAGCGCCTCATCAACCGTGGTCGAAGTGCCGGCAGTCAGGACCGGAACCGTGTCATCCGTCGCGGTCTCGGAGTTGCGGTTGGCGGCTGGCTTGGCGGAGTCGAGCCGGCCAGCGCTGTGTGTCGTGTGAACGGTGACGGGAGCCTCCACGTGATCGTCGGCACCGTGGATATGAGCGGGACCAACACCACCCTTGCCCAGATCGCGGCCGAGGTGTTCGGGGCGCCCGTCGAGCGGGTCCAGGTGGTCAATGCGGATACGGATTCGGCGCCGTATGCCGGCGCGAGCGGCGGGAGCAAGATCATCTACACCGTGGGCGCGGCGGTGCAGCGCGCGGTCGAAGACGCGCGGCGCCAGCTCCTGGCGATCGCCGGCGACCACCTCGAGGCCGCGGTCCACGATCTCGAGATCGTGGACCAGCAGGTCCGCGTGCGCGGGGTGCCGGACCGCTCCATCGCCGTTGCGAAGCTCGCGGAGATGTCGATGGAGTTCGGAGGCAAGTACGAGCCGATCTTCGGCCGGGGCGCCAGCGCGACCGTCGCCCGCGCGCCGGGCTTCGCGGCGCATCTCGCCGAGGTCGAGGTCGACACCGAGACCGGCCGCGCCCGCGTCGTCGGTCACGTCGTGGCGCAGGATGTGGGGCGCGCCCTCAATCCCGCGGCGATCGAGGGCCAGATCCAGGGCGCCGTGGCGCAGGGGGTGGGCTGGGCGCTGCTCGAGCGCATGGCCTACGACGACCACGGCCGCTTGCGCTCCGCGACCCTCATGGACTACGGCCTCGCCGCGTCGGACCAGGTGCCGCCGGTCGAGACCGTGCTGATCGAAGTGCCGTCCGACCTGGGGCCGTTCGGCGCCAAGGGTGTCGGCGAGCCGCCCGTCATCGCCGCCGCGGCGGCGATCGCGAACGCGATCGCGGACGCCACCGGCAGCCGCTTCACCGAATTGCCGATCACCAGCGAGACGATCAGCCGCGCGTGCACGCGTTCCTGACCGCCCCGGCGGGTGCGGGCATTGCTCGCGCTCGCCGGGCCGGCGGCCGCCGCGGCCTTCACCGGCGGCCGCCCGGTCACCGACGCCAGTAGCGCTGGAGCCCGAAGTTCAGCCCGACGATCCAGGCCGCGACGGCTCGCATCGTTCGCTTCTCTGGAGCGCATACTCCAGACCGCCGAGCCGGAGGACTCCGTGTCCGGTCTGCTCGTCATAGTCGGCAAGCCGCAGGAGCTGGAACGTCGCGGCCCGGCTCAGGCGAGCCTCGAACGCCCCGCCCTTGACCCTGCAGTATGGAATGTCGCCCGGCCCGATGCGAAGGGTGGCCGGGTCGACCGCCACCGCGGTACCGTCATTCAGGATGGCGCGAAGCCCGTCGTCGACGGGCTCGATCCGCGCGATCACGAAGGGCGCGTCCTCGACCTGCACCGGAATCCGGACGCGCGTCTGGATGAAGTAGCCGTCCCGGTCCCGCCGCAGGGTGGCGCGGAGGTTGGCGAGGATGCCCGGATGCGTCACCGGCAGGTCGCCGTCGAACCAGTCGCCGTTCGGATCGATACGCAGCCTGGGAAGGGTCCACTCGCCCGGAGCCCGCGCGCTCATTCGAACACCATGCTCGCGAAGGTCACCGTTCCCTGAGGGTCGGGCCACTGCGCGTAACACCTGAGCGCGCCGCTCGGCCGCCCGAGCGCGCGCAGCAGTGCGTAGATGGGCGAGAGCCCGCAGACGCGGCGCTCGTCTGCATCGCGCGCCGCCGACTCGAAGAAGATCTCCGCGTCCCCTGCCTCGGCGGCCTCGAGCATGGCGCGGTCCTCGCGCTCCACCTCGCGCAGGCGGGCGGGCGTCACGTCCCCGGCGTCGCCGAACCGTGGCCCCACATGCGCAAGGTCAGCTCCTGCGATCACGCACACGCGCGTCCGCGACGCGGCGATCGTCTCGGCGAGGGCGTCGAGGAATCGCCGAACGTGCTGGTCGTCTTCGGGGCCGCGACCGCGCGCGATCGCCTCGGGGATGAAGCTCGCCAGCACGGGCACGATCGTGATGTCCCGACGGCCCGCGAACAGATAGCGGAGGAACACGGCCTGGAACTCGATCGAATGCTCGGCCCGGTGGGCCATCTCGCTCGCGAAGAGGTCCTGCCCCGAGCGTCGCGTGAGCACGCCGGCAAAGTCCCGGTCCACCGTCGCCGGCCCGAACGGGGTGTCGTAGTCCTTCAGCGTCAGGGCGAACGGGTCCGTCATTCCCGCGTGGCACGTCCCGAGGATCACGAAGCAGTCGGCGTCGGCGCGCTCGGCCAGCTCCCGGTAGCCCCAGGCATAGGCGGGGCCGCCGCGATGAAAGTCGATGTGCGGGGCGATCAGACCGCGGAGCGGCGGATCCCCTGGCGTCGCGGGCCATTCGATTCGACCGGGCCCCTCCGGCTCCTCGAAGAACGCGTCGATCTGCGCGCGGAGCGCGTCGGGTTCGCCCGCGTAGGCCCCGCCGGCGTGGGCCGCCGCCCGTGCGGGGCTCGCTCGGAACTCTTCCTCGATCGCGGCGCGCCGCTCGGCGAAGCTGGGGCTGTCGAGGAAGCCGTGCTCGTCGAGCGTTTGGAGAATGCCCCTGATGCGCTCGGAGTCGACCAGCTCGCCGTGACGGCGCATGATCACCGCCTGGATGTCCAGGATCGAGTGGTCGCCGTCGAAGAGGGACACGATGTCGAGCAGTGGCAACGGCAGCACGAGCACCGACTGCGTGTAGCCCGCAGGGTCGCGTAAGCCAACAGCGCGACCGGCGGCGGTCCGGACCGGAAACGCTTCCACGGAGCGGAGGCGGGGGCAGGTGCGGAAATCAGGCCTCAAGGACGATCGTTACAGAGCCGACCCCTGAGCCAGGAGTCTGCGAGAAGAATCACCGCTCCGCCCTCCTCGTCGCTTTCGCGATACACCGCCGGGTGTCCGAGCCC
>QHRS01000102.1:0-6863 GCA_003221435.1 Candidatus Rokuibacteriota bacterium | reverse complement strand
AGCGGAGGATCGAACGAGAGAGCGAGCTCCGCGCCGGTCAGGATGCGGCGCACCTTGGAGAGCGCCGCCAAACGCTCCCCTCGGGTCCGAGCCCGCTTGTATCGCGGAGGCCATCGACTCCATCCCCGCTCGAGCCGGCCCTCGATCCGTCCCTGCCTGAGCAGGCCCAGGCTCTGTGTACGATGAAGCGCCCAGAGAACACGAAAGACCGCGTAGGGATAGACCTCGTCGACCGTCGCCTGCGGGAGCCGAACGCGTATCTCCCGCGCGAGCCGCACCCCCCGGTCAGCGGCCTGTGTCCAGGGCAGCAGTGGAATGCCGGCGCCTGCGAGCCTCCGGTCGACCGGGCGGAACGCGCCGGAGCCCGAGCAGCCACCGATCGGGATGTCGAGGAGTATGTGCGCGTCAGGCTCGGCGAGATCGGCGATCACGGACGGGAGCGCGCGGCCGGCGTCTGCGGAAGAGACCGAAACGGCGCCCGAGGGTGTGAGGACGGCGACGGCGGTTCGGTCCGGGTGGGCGGCGGACCAGGGCAGGTCGACCGCCACGACCCGGGATCGCGACACTACTCGTGCGGAAAAGACAGGATGATGGAGTCCAGCCGGATCACCCGATACTCATCGCCCGCCACGTAGAAGTAATGGCCCTCGACCTCCTCCGCGCTCTCCTCGAACGCAACGACCGCCTTGATCGTCGGCATTTCGCGGAAGGCGTTCGCGCCTTCGTCAAAGCCGTCGCCCCGGGCGACGACCTCGCCGTAGCGGATGGGCGAGCCCTTCGGGCAGTGGACGCGAACGTCGGCGGGGACCTCGGACATTAGCCGGACCAGGAGGTTGATGCCGTAGACCTGGATGGGTATGTCGCTCATGGCCTCCTCGTTCTGGGACGGGTGCTCCCTATAGTATCACGCGCCCTCGCGCGATGTCCTCGGCGTCCAGTTGTCTCGGCACGTCGCCTGCGTCGATCTGCCGCGGCACGCGATCGACGGGTTCGAGTGGCGGGATCTCCTCTCCGGTGGCAGCCCCGAGGTCCTTGAAGCGCCGGGCCGCGGGCAGGATGCGCGATTCCATCGAGGCGAGAACCCGGTTGTAGGCATCCACCGCCTTGCCAATCTTGTCCCCGACATCCTCGAAATGGGACGCGAGCAGTCGAAGCCGGTCGTACAGCTGCTTGCCCAGATCGCTGATGGCCGTAGCGTTCGCGGCGATCTGCTCCTGGCGCCAGCCGTACGCGATGGCCCGGAGCAGGGCGATCAACGTGGTCGGGGTCGCCAGCACCACCCGCTTCAGCATGCCGTCCTCGATCAGCGACCGGTCGATGTCGACGGCTGCGGCGAAGAAGGACTCCCCGGGGATGAACATGACCACCAGCTCGGGGCTGATCTCGAGGTCGGCCCAGTAGGCCTTTGCCGCGAGCTGGTCCATGTGGGTCCGGATCTGCGCCGCGTGGCGTTCGAGCGCCGACCGGCGTTCCGCCTCAGACGCCGCGTCCATCGAGTCGAGGTACGCGGTCAGCGGGACCTTCGCGTCGACCACGATCTGCCGGCCGGCGGGGAGACGGACGATCATGTCGGGACGGTGTCGGCCCGCCTCCGAGTCGAGGGTGGCCTGCTGGGCGAAGTCGCAGTGCGCGGACATGCCCGCCAGCTCGACGACCCGCTGGAGCGTGATCTCCCCCCACCGGCCGCGCACCTGTGGGATCCTCAGCGCGGTCACGAGCGTCCCGGTCGCGCGGCTCAGGCTCTCCAGCTCATGCCTCAGGCCGCCGTATGCCTGCTCCCGGCCCCGCTCGATCTCGCGCAGCGCGGCTTCGTACCGCGTGAGCGTGTCCTCGAGCGGCTTGACGAGCGTCCCGATCGCCTCCTCGCGGCGATCCAGGTCGCCGCGCGCGTCGCTGATGACCGCGTTGAGCGCCTCCCGCGCGAGCTGCAGGAACGCCTCGTTGTTCGTCCTGAGCGCATCGCTGCTCAGCGCCTTGAACGTGTCCGCGAGCCGCTGCTGGTCACCGAGCCGCGCCTCGGCCTGCGCGCGCCCGATCTTCTCGGTGTCGAGCGCCGCGCGAAGCCCTGCGATCTCCTGCTTGCCCGCGCTCACCTGCTTGCGCAGCTCGTCCGGCACCGCCTCGGCGGTGAGCAGCCGCGACTCGAGCGCGCCGCGCTCGGAGTGGGCGCGCGCGCGGTAGTACAACCGCGCGATGAGCCAAGCGAGCGCGCCGCCGACGGCGACGCCCGCGAGCAGGAGCGCGAGTTCACGTACGTCTGACATGCCGCCAGTGAGAGCAGACGGACCGGAGGCCGCACGGCGCGCAGACAACGGCATCGCGCCGGCCGAGACAGTCGCCCGACATCCGCTTGTGACAGAGCGCGAAGTCGTACTTCACCGGATCCGCGGGGTCGAGCGCGGCGAGCCGGCGGGTGACCTCGGCCACCATCCTCCAGTTCCGGGTGCGCCGGCGGGTCAGGCCGACCGCGCGGCTCATGTTTTCCACGTGCGTGTCGACGGGCATGAGCAGCTTAGCGGGGGAGACGCTCGCCCACAGGCCGAAGTCGGGGGCCTCTCGCCGGACCATCCAGCGGAGGAAGAGGAGCAGGCGCTTGCACGGCCCGCCGGTAGAGGGTTGCGGGAAGAAGTGGCGGTAGCCACGCGAGAGCCTCCCCCGCGAGAACACGCGCTTGAGGTCGGCGGAGAGGAACACGCGCGTGAAGTGCTCGAGTGCCGGCCCCACGTGGGGGTCGCCTGGCGAATAGCCGGACATGAAGCAAGCCTCGAGCGTGCCGTACACGGCGAGGAGGTCGCGCGCGGCGGCGCAGAATGCGACGAGATCGCGCGGCCGGTTGAAGCGGTAGATGAAGCCGTCGAACGCGCGGGCGTCCCGATCGATGTCGAACTCCCGGACGAAGCGGGCCGGCGAGGGCCCCATCGCCGCCAGCGCCCGCTCGAGCCCGCGACTGAAGAGGTCGACGCGGCCGTACGCGAGGCACGCCGTCAGAAGGGCGACGATCTCCCGGTCGGCCGGATCCTGGTAGCGGAGAGGGAATCGGATCGCGTCCCGATCGATGCGAGCGGTGTAGTCAAACTCGCGATACAGCCGCTCCAGCGACTCCCTGAGCCTGCGCACACGCGGCAGCCTCGCAGGCGCTTCGCGCGGTGCCGGAATCGTCGGCTCGCTTCGCTCTGAGCGTCGGCTCGCACGAGCGCCGGCGCCGCCTGACTCGAATCGACCGGCTCGGGCCTCGCCCCGCGGCCAGCTCCCGACAGCCTCGCCGACGCCGCTCGGCTCGGACTTCCGGCTCGGCTCGCGCCGCATCTCGGCCATGTTAGCATGATCTCCGCGTGATGGACGTCGGGGTCGTCGGGCTTGGCGTGATTGGCCGCGCCGTGTGTCGAGCGCTCGACGACGGCGTCGACGGGCTCACGCTGGTCGGCGCCACCGCCCGCGACCGCCCTCGCGGCGAGGCGTTTCTGCAAACCCTCTCGGCCAGGCCGCCCTACCTCGCGCTCGATCGGTTGATCCGCGCGTCGGGCCTTCTGGTCGAAGCATCGACCCAGGCGCACCTCGGCGAGTGGGCGCCGAAGGCGCTCGAGGCCGGCAAGAGTCTCATGGTGCTGTCCTGCGGCGGGCTGCTCGAGCATGATGACTGGGTGAAGCTCGCTCGGGATCGAGGGGCGCGCATTTTCGTCCCGTCGGGGGCAATCGGGGGTCTTGACGCCGTCAAGGCGGCGCGCGTCGGCCGGATCACGACGGTCACGATGGAGACGCGGAAGCCGCCGGCCGCGCTCGCGGGCGCGCCGTATCTCGCGACGCGGCGGATCGACCTCGGCGCCATCACCGAGCCGACGCTGATCTTCGAGGGCCCCGCGACCGAGGCCGTGAAGGGCTTTCCGGCGAACGTCAACGTGCTGGCCGCCCTGTCGCTCGCCGGCGTCGGCCCGTCGCTGACGACGATCAGGCTCTACGCCGTGCCGGGGCTCACGCGGAACACCCACCGGATCACCGTCGCGGGTGACGCTGGCCGGGTCACGGTCGAGATCGAGAACGTCCCGTCCGAGAACCCGCGCACGGGACGGGTGTCCTATCTCTCGGCGATCGCGATGCTGCGCGATCTGAACTCGACCCTGCGGGTCGGCACCTGACCGCCTCCGCCTGCCCCGGCAGCCGGGTCGCACGCCGGCGTAGGCCGCGCCGGCGCGATCGTCGATGCGAAGTGACTCCTGCCGAGACGGAGGGGCGCATTCATGAGCCCGGAAACCAGACCGCTGGTCGCTGTCATCATGGGCAGCAAATCCGACTGGGACACGATGCGCCACGCCGACGAGACGCTCGAGCGCTTCGGCGTGCCGCACGAGTGCTCGATCCTCTCCGCCCACCGCACGCCCGCGTTGACAGCGGAGTATGCGACCGCCGCCCAGGGTCGGGGCATCGAGGTCGTCATCGCCGGCGCGGGAGGGGCCGCGCACCTTCCCGGCGTGGTCGCCGCCCACACGATCCTCCCCGTCCTCGGGGTTCCGATCGAAAGCCAGGCGCTGAAGGGACTGGATTCGCTGCTGTCGATCGTGCAGATGCCCGGCGGCGTGCCGGTCGGGACGCTCGCGATCGGCAAGTCCGGGGCGGTCAACGCCGCGCTGCTGGCCGTCGCGATCCTGGCGACCTCGCGTCCCGAGCTACGGGACAAGCTCCGGAAGTTTCGCGAGGACCAGACGCGCGAAGTCGGCGCCCAGACGCTTCGATGAATCCTTATGAGGCGGGACGCGCCTTCCGAGCGCGGAAGGGCTGATCGGGCCTCGACTGCACCGACGCTCCGTACGCTCAGAAAGTTTCGCGAATGTCACCGCGCCCATATACACTTCGGGTCGACGGGCCCCGATTGTTGGTGTGGGGACCCAGCGTATCGCTCATGGAGCACTGGTGGATACGGCAGGTGGCGTCGACTGTTGCACCCGGGCAGGCGACCCTGCCCTGCCCGTCGGCGTGGGTGCTGTTCGCAGTCGTCGGTCCTTCACCGCCTCGCATCTGGACCTTTTTGAGCGGCCTGCCGGGTTTTCAGCCTCCTGCCGGGGCGGATCCCGTGGTCGCGACACGCGACCGGATCGGAAGCCGATGAGTGTCGTCGGCGCCGAGCGGGACTCTGAAGTCCGCCCGCGAGTAGACCGGTGGGTCGAAGAGAGCCGGGATGTTCTCGCACGCGTTATCCCCGGAATCCTGGACGATCGTCAGCGCCAACGGGCTCGCGCAGAAACCGCCGAGACTGCATGCGAGGAATTCCGGCACGCGACGACCGCTCTTCGGGGGGAGCTGGGTGAGCTCCACGGGGAAATCCGACGTCTCAGAGGAGAACTTGGCAAAATTTTGGACGCGGCGAGTACGGCGATCGACCATGTGCCGCCGGCACTTCGTGGTCCCGCCGAAGCCGACCAGAGGCCGCCGATCAGCGGCAGCCGGGCGTACCGAGCAGCGTGTATCGCCCTCGGGGTGAGCGCGGTGATTCTCGTGATGTCGGGTCTTCCGATACGGTTCTTTCCCACCGCCGACTCCACGCCGCCAGCAACACGACCCGGGGATGCGCTGGATCGGCCGACGACTTCAACACCCCCAGTACAAATGCTTGAGCATCCGCCCGACCCTACGCCGGCCGCGACCGTTCCCCCCAAGACAGCTCCGCTGCCGGCGACCGCGAAGGTTGTGGGACCGACGGTAACGCCGATGCGTCGAAGCGCGACGCCGACGCCCGGGAATGAGATCCGCAACTTTCGGGCCGAGAGCGTTTCGGAGCGGGAAATGAAGGTGAGCGTGGATTATTCCTACGTCGGGGATCACGGCGTGGGGGAGATATTCATGCATGCGGTGGCGCTCCAGAACGACGGGTGGAGCAGTAGAGTTCCGGGAACGGGCTTTCCGGACACGGCCATCAGTGTCGGCGAGGGTCGCGCGACCATCAACATCACGAAGCTCGAGAACACCGGCAACGCGATCAGCACCCATGTGAAAGTGTGTATGGTGAGCATTCGGGACCGATCGGCGTTCGTCTGCAAGAACTTCCCGTATACGAAATCGTGGGAGTGATAGCCGGGCTAGCGGCGTAGCGCGCGGGCCGCCGGAGCTTCGCTCGCGACCCCGGCGTGATCCGCCAGGGAGGGTTGCGATCGCCTCGCGCTGGAGCAGGCACCGTTTCACCCCAAACTCGGCCAGGCGTACCCGTTACCGGATGGACACCGGCGTCAGCCGTCCCGACTTTAGCCAGTTGAGCTAGGCGCCTGTCGCAGTAACCGGCCTGGCTCGAGCGCCGGCTTTGCCGGCGCAATCCGTTTCTGGGGGAGGCTCGGAGGTGCCGTCGAGGCCCCCTCCGAGCGTCTACTCGTGGGTCGCTTCGAGGTAGCGCTCAGCCTCGAGCGCCGCCATGCAGCCGGTGCCGGCGGCGGTCACGGCCTGGCGGTAGGTGAAGTCCTGCACGTCACCCGCCGCGAAAACGCCGGGCACCGAGGTCTCGGTGGTGCCGGGCACAACCTTGATGTACCCATTCGCGTGCATCTCGACCTGGCCGTGGAAGATCTGCGTGTTCGGCCGGTGACCGATCGCGACGAACAGCCCGTCCACGGGCCGCTCGGAGCGCGCGCCGCTCTTGAGGTTCCGGAGCAGCACCGTGGTGACCTTCCCCTGTGCGGGGTCGCGGATGTCCTCGACGACACTGTCCCAGATGAACCCGATCTTGGAGTTCTTGAAGGCGCGCTCCTGCATGATCTTCGACGCGCGCAGCGTATCCCGGCGGTGGACGACGTCGACCTTGCGCCCCAGGCGCGAGAGGTAGAGCGCTTCCTCGACGGCGGAATCGCCGCCACCGACGACCATGATGTCCTGATCCCTGAAGA
>QHRS01000101.1:2656-9549 GCA_003221435.1 Candidatus Rokuibacteriota bacterium | reverse complement strand
GGTCCAGACGCTGCCCGTGAAGACGCCCGCCTCGTTGACGCCGGCCGGCGACATCATGAAGGTCACCCAGGAGTTGGCCACGAGGAGGATCGCGGTGCCGAACACGTTGGAGAGGACGCCGAGGCTCACGTGGATCCACTTCCTCGACCCGCCGAGCCAGTTCCAGCCGTAGTACCAGAGGTAGACCGTGAACGTTTCGGCGAAGAAGAGGAGCGCGTAGATCCAGTACGTCGGAAAGAAGATCGACGTCATGTAGCTCCAGAACCTCGGATAGTAGCCGACGAAGAGGAAGAGGAGGAACGCGCCCAGCAGTGCCGTGGTGGAGAACGCCGCGAAGGTGAGCTTCACCAGCTCGTGCGAGAGCCAGTCGTAGCGCGCCTCGCCGGTCCGCCAGCCCATGATCTCGATGATCACGGCGAAGATCGGCACGCCGAGGATGAACGCGGCGAAGTTGAGGTGGAGCTGGGCGATGGCCCAGACGGCGAGCCGCGACCCGATCACCGGGAAGTTGCGGTAGGCGGCCTCAGTCGCCGCGACCTGGGCTGCGGCCGGGAGCGCACCGGCGAGGAGAGTGACGAGGAGGAGCGCTACGGCGGCAGGCCCGACGCAGCGTCGCGTGGCTGCCTGAACCCTCACCGAATGACCCTCGGGGTCGAGATCCAATGTATGCTAGCGGAACCAGATTGTTCCCAAAGTCACATGAGCTTTTATTCAAAACGCGCCAGTGTGTCAAGAGACAAATGCTCCGCATGTTTGACAGCCCCGACGGGCCGGGCGTAGCATGAGCTTCCTCGGAGAGGGCGCCGCCCCCCTTCCGAACCTCCCCCGCCGTTTGGGGAGCCGAGCGGTTCGCGGGGCTGGGGCCCCGCACCGCGCAGGCGACTACTCGAACAGACTGCGCCGGCAAAGCCGGCGCCCGAACGGTGCGTTGACACTGGCGAGAGGAGGGTAGCCCAGTGAGCCGTCGGCATCGATGAAACCCAACACCACCCAGCGCATCCAGTTTTCGCTGATCTACCTCCTGGTCGCCGCCGTCGTCCTGTCGCTGCTCCAGAGCTGGCTCCTCGCGCCTCGCACGATCGAGATCCCGATGTCGAAGTTCCTCGAGCTGGTGCGCGAGAACAAGATCGAGAGCGTCTCGCTGACAGAGCGCGAGATCGCCGGGCGCGCCAAGCAGGGGGCACTGCCCGAGCCGCCCGCCGCCAGGGCCGACCGCCTGCGGCGCCTGATGGGGTCGGAGGAGGACATCCGGCGGTTCACCGCCACGCGCATCCCCGGCGTCGACGACGCGCGGCTCGTCGCGGAGCTGGAGGCGCACCACGTCGAATTCTCCGGGCGGATCGAGAACACGCTCTGGCGCGACCTGCTCTTCGGCTGGGTGATCCCGCTCGCGCTGATGATCGGCATCTGGATGCTCATCATGCGCCGCGTCGGCGGCGGCGCCACGCAGGCGCTGTCGTTTGGCCGGTCGAAGGCGAAGATCTACGACCGGAAGGAGCTGAAGACCACGTTTCTCGACGTGGCCGGCGTCGACGAGGCCAAAGCCGAGCTGGTCGAGGTCGTCGACTTCCTGAAGAATCCGAAGAAGTACCAGCGGCTCGGCGGGCGGATTCCCAAGGGTGTGCTCCTCGTCGGGCCCCCGGGAACCGGCAAGACGCTCCTCGCGCGCGCCGTCGCCGGAGAGGCCGACGTCCCGTTCTTCTCGATGTCTGGCTCCGAGTTCGTCGAGATGTTCGTCGGCGTCGGCGCCTCGCGGGTCCGCGACCTGTTCGAGCAGGCGAAGGGCAAGGCGCCGTGTATCGTGTTCATCGACGAGCTGGACGCGGTCGGCAAGTCGCGGGTCGGCAGCATGGGCTTCGTCGGCGGCCACGACGAGCGCGAGCAGACGCTGAACCAGCTCCTCGCCGAGATGGACGGCTTCGACTCGTCGAAGGGCGTCATCCTCATGGCGGCAACGAACCGGCCCGAGGTGCTCGACCAGGCGCTGCTCAGGCCGGGCCGGTTTGACCGGCAGATCGTCGTCGACAAGCCTGATCTGAAGGGCCGCGAGGCCATTCTCCGCTTGCACGCTCGCTCCGTGGTGCTGGCGCCGGCACTGGACCTCGGCGCGATCGCCCAGCGGACGCCGGGCTTCGCGGGCGCCGACCTCGCCAACATCGTCAACGAGGCCGCGCTGCTCGCGGCCCGGAAGGGCAAGGATGCCGTCGAGACAGCCGATTTCGAGGAGGCCATCGATCGGGAGGTCGCCGGCCTCGAGAAGCGAAGCCGGGTGCTCTCCGAGAAAGAGCGCGACATCGTCGCCCACCACGAGATGGGGCACGCGCTGGTGGCCTCCTCGGCCAGCCACGCCGACCCGGTGCACAAGGTCACGATCATCCCGCGCGGCGTGGCGGCGCTCGGCATGACGTATCAGCTCCCGACCGAAGACCGCTTCCTCATGACCCAGAGCGAGCTGGAAGACCGCATCGCCGTGATGCTTGGCGGCCGGGTCGCGGAGGAACTGGTGTACGGAGAGGTCTCCACCGGCGCGCACAATGACTTCGAGCGCGCCTCGGAGCTGGCGCGCCTGATGGTCATGAAGTACGGCATGTCCGAGCGCCTCGGCCTCGTGACCTTCGGCGAGCGCGCGCCGAGCTTCCTCAGGGCGCCCGCCCCCACCTGGGGCAGCGAGCACCCCTACAGCGAGGAGACCGCGCGGGTGATCGACGAGGAGGTCCGGCTCATCATCGAACGGATTCACGAACGGGTCCGGGGCATTCTCACGGCGAAGAAGGCGACCTTGATCGCGGCCGCGGTCGAGCTGAAGCGGACAGAAACACTCGAAGGCGAGCGGCTCCGGCGGTTGCTGGCCGGCGAACCGGTGGAGGGGAGCCGATGATTTCCCTGACGAGACGGACGTTCGTCATGCTCCTTGCGCTGGCCGCCCTGCTCGGCGTCGTCGGCGGCGGTCTCGTCGTGTCACGGGGCGAGCCGCGCGGTCAGTCGACGCAGGCGGCCGAGGCACCGGTCATCCCCGTCCAGGTCCCGCTCCAGTCGAATACGTTCGCCAAGATCGCCGAGGCGATCAGGCCCGCCGTCATCAACATCAACACGTACGGCAAGGGGTTCGGGCGCACGCCCTTCGAGGAGTTCTTCGGCGAGGAGTTCTTCAAGCGCTTCTTCGGCGAGATGCCCGAGCGCATCCCCCAGCGCAGCCTGGGCTCAGGCGTGATCGTCGACCCGTCGGGGATCGCGTTGACGAACGCCCACGTAGTCGAGCGGGCCACCGAGATCGAGATCATCACCCTCGACGGCCGGAAGCACAAGGCCAAGGTCGTCGGCGCCGACAAGAAGACCGACCTGGCCGTGCTCAAGCTCGACGACGGCAAGGGGGCGTTTTCCTACGTCCGCCTGGGCGACTCCGACAAGATCCAGGTCGGCGACTGGGTGCTCGCCGTGGGCTCGCCGTTCGGCCTCCAGGCGACCGTGACCGCGGGGATCATCAGCGCGAAGGCGCGCCAGATCGGCCAGGGCCCGTTCGACGATTTCCTCCAGACCGACGCCGCCATCAATCCCGGCAACTCGGGCGGGCCGTTGATCAACATGGCGGGCGAGGTCGTCGGCATCAACACGGCGATCGTCGCCGGCGGCACCGGAATCGGATTCGCCATCCCCTCCAACATGGCGAAGAAGATCTACACCGAGTTGCTGGCGAAAGGGAAGGTGACGCGCGGCTGGCTCGGCGTCTCGATCCAGCCGCTGAGCCCCGAGCTGGCGAAGTCGTTCAGCGCCAAGGACAACAAGGGCGTCCTGATCTCGGACGTCGTGCCGGACAGCCCCGCGTCCAAGGCCGGCCTCCAGGCCGGCGACATCCTCCTCGAATTCGACGGCAAGAAGCTCGAAGGGCCGCCGGACCTGCAGCGCGCCGTCGGGCTCGCCACGCCCGGCACGACGGCCAAGGCCAAGGTGTGGCGTGACCATGCCGAGAAGACGCTCGATCTGAAGATCGGCGACGCGCCGGAAGAGCGCGAGGCCACGGGCCGGGCGAACCGGAGCCGGACCCTCCTCGGCCTCGACGTGCGCGCGATCACGCCAGACGCTGCCCGCCAGCTCAACCTTCGCTCCACCGAGGGCGTGGTGGTCGTGTACGTGGAAGACGGCAGCGCCGCGGCCGACGCGGGCGTGCAGCGCGGCGACGTCATCCGCGAGGTCAACCGGCAGCACGTTCGAGGCATGGCCGACTTCGAGCGGCTCACGAAGGATCTCAGGGACGGTGATCGGCTGACCGTGCTGCTCCAGCGCGGGCCGATGTCGCTCTATGTCGCGTTCACGGTCAGCGCCGGGTAGATCATCGGAGGGGGCCTCGACGGCCCCCTCCGAACCTCCCCCAGGACCGATGCCGGCGCTCGAAGTCGGTTTTTGAGCGGCCTGCTAGCGCCCTGACGGCGGCCCTCTGGGTCCGTCTGCTACAATCAGCGTAGGGCCGCGTGCAACGGCCCCTCGTTGTCCCATGGCACTGGAATACAAGGACTATTACAAGATTCTCGGCGTCGACAAGAACGCCGACGCCAAGGCCATCAAGCAGGCCTACCGGCGCCTGGCGCGCAAGTATCATCCCGATATCAACAAGACCAAGGGCGCGTCCGAGCGCTTCAAGGAAATCAACGAGGCCAACGAGGTCCTGTCGGACCCGGAAAAGCGCAGCCGCTACGATACCCTCGGCCCCGACTGGCAGCGGTATGCCCAGGCCGACGCCGGTCGCGGAGGCGCGCACCGGGGCCCGGGCCCCGGAGATTTCCGCGTCGAGTACTCGGGCGACATCGGTGATCTCGGTGGGTTCTCCGAGTTTTTCCGGACCTTCTTCGGCGACCTTGGAGCCCGCCGCCCTGGCGGGCGGGGCGCGGACATCTTCGAGTCGTTCGGCCGCGCGCGCGCGGAGCCGGACTCCGGTCGAGTGCCCGGACAGGACGTGCAAGCGTCGATCGAGATCACGCTCGAGGAAGCCTTCCACGGCGCCCGCAAGTCGTTCTCGCTCTTGCTGGAGGAGTCGTGCGCGACGTGCGGAGGCGCGGGCCACACCGACGGGCGCCCGTGCCCCACGTGCAACGGACGCGGCTGGCAGCGCGTGCCGCGCGACCTCGACGTGAAGATCCCCGCCGGTGTGAAGACCGGCTCGCGCGTGCGGGTGTCGGGCGAAGGCGGGCGCGGCACCGGTGGCGCCCGCGGCGATCTGTATCTCACGGTCACCGTGGCCGAGCATCCGCTCTTCCAGCGGCGGGGCGAAGACATCGAGATCGAGCTGCCGATCACCGCGCCGGAGGCGGCGCTCGGCGCCACGATCGACGTGCCGACCCTCAAGGGCAAGGTCTCGATGAAAATCCCGCCGGGCACCGGGAGCGGGCGGACGTTTCGCCTCCCGGGGTACGGCATGCCGCGTCTGAAAGGGAGCGGCTCGGGCGACGAGCTGGTGCGGATCAAGATCGTGCTGCCGGCGACCCTGACGCCGTCGGAGCGCGAGCTCTACGAGAAGCTGAAGGCGCTGCGGACCGATAACCCGCGGGCATATCTCGGATAAAGGACAGGGCATGGCAGCGAGATTCGACAGGTTCACGGTGAAGGCCCAGGAGGCCATCCAGGCCGCGCAATCGATCGCGGACCAGCTGAGCCACCAGGCGATCGAGCCCGAGCACCTGTTGCTGGCGCTGGTCCAGCAGCAGGAGGGCGTCGTCGGTCCGCTGCTCGCGAAGCTCGGAGTGCCGACGGATGCGATCAGGCGGCAGGTCGAGGCCGAGCTGCAGAACGTACCGAAGGTGCGCGGCGGGTCCGGCCAGCACCTCGGTCCTCGGCTCCAGCAGGTCTTCGACCGCGCGGTGACCGAGGCCGCACGTCTCAAGGACGAGTACGTGTCGACGGAGCACCTGCTGGTGGCGCTCGTGCAGGATCGCGACGGCGCGGCCGGCCGCACGCTCGCGGCCAACGGCGTCACCGCCGAGAACGTCTACAAGGCACTCGTCGAGGTGCGCGGCACCCAGCGCGTCACGGACCAGAACCCGGAGGAGAAGTACCAGGCGCTGCAGCGCTACTCGCGCGACCTCACGGACCTCGCGCGGAAGGGCAAGCTCGATCCCGTCATCGGGCGCGACGAGGAGATCCGGCGGGTCATCCAGGTGCTCTCGCGGCGGACGAAGAACAACCCCGTGCTCATCGGCGAGCCCGGCGTCGGCAAGACCGCGATCGTCGAGGGGCTCGCGCAGCGCATCGTCGCTGGGGACGTGCCCGAGGGCCTCAAGGGCAAGCGCCTCGTGGCGCTCGACATCGGCGCGATCATCGCCGGCTCGAAGTACCGGGGCGAGTTCGAGGACCGGCTCAAGGCCGTGCTGAAGGAGATCACCGAGTCCGAGGGCCAGATCATCTGCTTCATCGACGAGCTGCACACGATCGTGGGGGCGGGCGCCGCGGAGGGCGCGGTCGACGCGGCCAACCTGCTCAAGCCGCAGCTCGCCCGGGGCGACCTGCGCTGCGTCGGGGCCACCACGCTCGACGAGTACCGCAAGCACGTGGAGAAGGACGCCGCGCTCGAGCGGCGCTTCCAGCCGGTCATGGTGCGCGAGCCGTCGGTCGAGGACACGATCGCGATCCTGCGCGGGCTCAAGGAGAAGTACGAGGTCCACCACAAGGTCAAGATCAAGGACGCGGCGCTCGTCGCGGCCGCGGTGCTCTCTCACCGGTACATCGCCGACCGCTTCCTGCCCGACAAGGCGATCGACCTGATCGACGAGGCCGCGTCGCGGCTGCGGATCGCGATCGACTCGATGCCGCCGGAGATCGACGAGATCGACCGGCGGTTCATGCAGCTCTAGATCGAGCGCGTCTCGGTGGCGCGGGAGACGGACGAGGCCTCGCGCCAGCTCTTG
>QHRS01000101.1:0-2601 GCA_003221435.1 Candidatus Rokuibacteriota bacterium | reverse complement strand
GGCAAGATCAAGGAAGAGATCGAGACGACCAAGCAGGCGATGGCGGACGCCGAGCGCCGGGGCGACCTCAATCGGGCGGCCGAGCTGCGCTTCGGCACCCTGCTCGCGCTCGAGAAGAAGCTCGCGGCCGAGAATGCGCGGCTGGCCGAGCTGCAGAAGCACGGGCACATGCTCCGCGAGGAGGTCGACGAGGAGGATATCGCCCAGACGGTCGCGAAATGGACCGGCATCCCCGTCACGCGCCTCCTGGAGGCCGAGGTCGAGAAGCTCGTCAAGATGGAGGAGCGTCTCTCCCGGCGCGTCATCGGCCAGGAGGACGCGATCCGCGCCGTCTCGAACGCGGTCCGCCGGGCGCGCTCGGGGCTCTCGGATCCCAACCGCCCGATCGGCTCGTTCCTCTTCCTGGGGCCGACCGGCGTCGGCAAGACCGAGCTGGCCCGCGCGCTCGCGGAGTTCCTGTTCGACGACGAGCGCGCGCTGATCCGCATCGACATGTCCGAGTACATGGAGAAGCACACGGTCGCGCGGCTCATCGGCGCGCCGCCGGGCTACGTCGGCTACGAGGAAGGCGGCCAGCTCACCGAGGCGGTGCGCCGGCGGCCCTACGCGGTCGTGCTCTTCGACGAGATCGAGAAGGCGCACGCCGACGTCTTCAACGTGCTGTTGCAGCTCCTCGACGACGGCCGGCTGACCGACGGCCACGGCCGTACCGTGGACTTCCGCAACACCGTCGTGATCATGACCTCGAACCTCGCGAGCCACATCTTCCGCGAGTACGAGCGGCCGGAGAAAGTCCGGCCGCTGGTGATGGAGGAGCTGCGCAACACGCTCCGGCCCGAGTTCCTGAACCGGATCGACGAGGTGGTGATCTTCTCACCGCTCGGCCGGGCGGAGCTGGCGAAGATCGTCGACATCCAGGTGGGCTATCTGAAGCGCCGGCTCGAGGACAAGCGCATCGAGCTCGAGCTGACGGATGCCGCGAAGGCGCTGCTGGGCCGAGAGGGGTACGATCCGACCTTCGGGGCGCGCCCGCTCAAGCGCACGATCCAGCGCCTGGTCCAGGACCCGCTGGCCCTCAAGCTCCTGGAGCGCGAGTTCGCCGAGGGCGACGTCGTCACGGTGGACGCTGAGGGTGACCACCTCGTCTTTCGCCGCGCCGTCCGCGCCGTGGCCGTCTGAGCGCGAGCCGGCCCGGGGATGCTGCGATGAGCTTGAAGGGCCGCATGGCCGTCGTCACGGGCGCCGGATCCGGTCTCGGCCGCGGCATCGCCCAGATGCTGGCCTCCCGGGGGGCCCAGGTGGCCGCCGTCGACCTGGACGAGGCCGCCGCGAACGAGACCGCGAAGCTCATCACCGAGGCCGGCAACCGTGCCGCATCCTTCCGCGCCGACGTCAGCCAGTCGGCCGAGCTCGACCGCGCGGTGACCGTCGCCATCCGCGAGCTCGGGCCACTGGAGATCATGGTCAACAACGCCGGGATCCTCGACGGCTACCTCGACGTCGACGCGATGGATGAGCGCGTCTGGCGCCGCGTGATCGACATCGACCTCACCGGCGTCTTCCTCGGCTGCAAGCGCGCGCTCCGGGAGATGCTCCCGCGGGAGCGCGGCCGGATCATCAACATGGCCTCGGTGGCGGGCCTCAACGGCACGGGCGGCGGCGCGGCGTACATCGCGGCCAAGCACGGCGTCGTCGGCCTCACCCGGCAGATGGCGGTGGTCTATTCAGCGCGCGGCATCACCGTCAACTGCGTCTGTCCCGGCCCCATCCTGACGGGCCTTCGCCAGCACTCCCAGCAGCTGCTCGGCCCCGGTATCCCTGATATGAGCACCCGCGGCATCGCCGTCAGCGACGAGCAGATCCGCGCCCTGATCCCCATGCAGCGCCGCGGCGCCGTCGAGGACATCGCCTCGGCGGTCTGCTTCCTGGCCTCCGACGAAGCCAACTACGTCACCGGCCACAGCCTCGTGGTCGACGGCGGCTGGCGCGCGAAGTAGGTGTACGGGCCAGAAGGATCCAGCTTCTCTCGGGTGCTGAGTCGTGCAGCACGGGGACGTCTCGAAGTAGCGGGTCGGCGGAGGGCGCTGGAGCTCGACCCTGTGTCTCTGGCGACGAACGCTCAGTACGCTCAGGTGTTCAACTTCGCGAAACAGTACGACCGAGCGATCGAACAAAGTCTTGGGCAAGGCCGCTGTACCCGACCATGTCGGTAAACATGATCGTCGCGAGTTGGCGGCGCTCTTCGCTCATTTCTCTGGCACGCCTCGAACGGGATCTGCGCGACTTGTACCGACTTGTCATTTGCTTGTCAAGGCGAGAGAGAAAGAGAGTTGGCGTAGAATCCTCGCAAGGGAGGCGAACGCATGGCAAAGCCCGTGCGCTACTTCGAGGACTTCAAGCCGGGGGAGGTGATCGAGCTCGGCAGCCGGAGTATCTCGAAGGAAAGCATCATCGCGTTCGCAAAAGAGTTCGACCCCCAGGTGTTTCACCTCGATGAGGAGGCCGCCAAGCAGACCATCTACGGCGGGCTGCTCGCGAGCGGGTGTCACACGGGCTCGCTGATGATGCGCCTGCTCTGGGACGGCATGCTGAAGGACACTG
>QHRS01000106.1:12827-17156 GCA_003221435.1 Candidatus Rokuibacteriota bacterium | reverse complement strand
CATGGGGACGGATCGATCAATTCGACGAGTTCGATGAACAGCGTGTCGCCCGATTCATCGACGCCTACCGGGGGATCGACCATCACCCGTCGTAGGCTCGACGCGCTCGTCCTCGGGGGGCTCCTGCTCGCGGGTTGCGCGCGACCGCACGTCTCGCCCATCCTCCCGCCGCCCTACCGCGACCAGGTCGTCGCGCCGTATGACCTGACGTGGCGGGCGCTGGTCAAGACGCTCGCGATGGAAAACTTCCCGCTCCGGGCGGTCGCACGCGACTCCGGGGTGATCGCGACCGACGAGATCGTCACGCCGATCGGGCTCTACGCCGACTGTGGCAGCTTCGGGAGCGAGCGCGTCGAGGGGGAAGCGCTCGTGTCGTTCACCGTGTTCGCGCAGCCGAACGGCGGTGACGACACCGATCTCGTGATCAACTCGAAGATGCGAACGCAGGCGCACCGGAAAGGGACGTCGGGCAAGTTGAAGTCGAACCCGGTGTTCCAGTGCGCCTCCACCGGCCGCTTCGAGGCCAACCTGGTGGACTCGGTCCGCGCGGCGGTGAAGCCTTAGCCATGCCGCCCCGGCTGGCCGAGCTGATCCGCAAGGCGCGCCGGCTCGCATCCGAGCGCGACCGGCTCATCGACGAGCTCGCGCGCGAATGGGTCGCGGCCCTGCGCGGCCAGGGATTGTCGCCGACGGACCTCGACGAGCTGTGGGCGGGGCTGACCGAGGAAGCGGTCCGGCGGCTCGGCCGCGACGGCAAGCTGCCGCCGCAGGCGCTGCGTCTCGAGGCGGCCGATGTGATCGCCAAGGTGCGCGAGAAGGTCGAGGCGGGGCTCGGTGAAGGCTGAGCAGCGTGAGCGGTTGCGCGAGCTGCCGTCGGTCGACCAGCTCGTGCGGGAGGTGGAAGGGCGGCCGGAGCTTGGCGGGATTCCTCGCGCGCGCCTGACCGCCTGCGTCCGCGAGGCGCTCGACGCCGCGCGCCAGCGTGCGCTCACCGGCGACGATCCGCCGCCCGATCCCGCGGGGCTCGCCCAGCGCGTCGTCGACGCGCTCGCGTGCGGGGTGTTCTCGCTGCGCCCCGTCGTCAACGCGACCGGCGTCGTGCTGCACACGGCGCTCGGCCGCGCGGTGCTCTCGCCGCTCGCGATCGAGCGCCTCACGCGCGTCGGCCAGGGTTACGCGAACCTCGAGATCGATCTCGTCGAGAAGAAACGCGGCTCGCGCTACAGCCACGTCGAGGGACTCCTGCGCCGGCTCACGGGTGCGGAGGACGCGCTCGTGGTGAACAACAATGCCGCCGCCGTGCTCCTCGCGCTCGAAACGCTCGCCCGTGGCAAGGAAGTGCTCGTGTCGCGCGGCGAGCTGATCGAGATCGGCGGCGAGTTCCGGATCCCCGACATCATGCTGCGCGGCGGCGCCATCCTGCGCGAGGTCGGCACGACCAACCGCACGCACCTCGCCGACTACGCCGACGCGATCGGGCCCGACACCGCGCTCATCCTCAAGGTGCATCCGTCGAACTATCGCGTGGTGGGCTTCGTCTCCGACGTGTCGTCGCGCGAGCTGGTCGGGCTTGGAAGGGAACGGAACGTCCCGGTCATGGAGGATCTCGGGTCGGGCTCGTTCGTGGACCTGCGCGATGTCGGGCTGCCGTGGGAGCCGACCGTGCCGGAGACCGTGGCCTCGGGCGTCGACGTGGTGTCGTTCTCGGGGGACAAGCTTCTGGGCGGTCCGCAGGCCGGGATTCTCGTGGGCAGGCGCGGGCTCCTCGGGCGGCTGAAGAAGAATCCGCTGAACCGCGCGCTCCGCATCGACAAGCTCACGCTCGCGGCGCTCGAGGCGACGCTCTACGCCTACGAGGCGGGGACGGCGCGGGACACCGTGCCGACCCTCCGGATGCTCACCGAACCGCTGGCGTCGATCCGGCAGCGGGCGGAACTCCTCCTCGCGCTAATCCCCTCCGACCAGGCCGAGCGCCTCGACGCGGCGGTCCAGGAAGATCGGTCGCAGGTCGGCGGTGGCGCGCTGCCGACGGTCGAGCTGCCGACCGCCGCGCTCGCGATCGGCACTGCCGCGCTGCCCGCCGACCTCCTCGACTCCCGGCTCCGGCGCGCCGAGCCACCCGTGATGGCGCGCATCAAGGATGACCGGCTACTCCTCGACTGCCGCACCGTCCTGCCGGTCCAGCTCGAAGATCTCGCCCGCGTCCTCGCGGCTCTGTAGAGGCGCCATGTGCCGCGGAGACAAGCCGAGACCCGCGTCCGGGGGCGTGCGCGGGCCGCTTCGGGACCCCCGCGCGGAGACGAACGCCGCGATGGCCGGGTGCGACGTCCGGCAGGGCGCGGAGGCTGTGTCAGGAGCCCCGTAGATGATGAACGGGCGACACGTGGTCGTCGGCACCGCGGGGCACATCGACCACGGCAAGACCGCGCTCGTCCGGGCGCTGACCGGGATCGACACTGATCGCCTCCCCGAGGAGAAGGCTCGCGGCATCACGATCGACATCGGGTTCGCGTACCTCGAGGAGCCCGACGGCCTGACGATCGAGATCGTCGATGTCCCCGGCCACGAGCGATTCGTCAAGAACATGCTCGCGGGCGTCGGCGGCATCGACCTCGCGATGCTCGTGGTGGCCAGCGACGAAGGCGTGATGCCGCAGACCCGCGAGCACCTCGCGATCTGCTCCCTGCTCCACATCAAGTCGGGGCTGATCGTCCTCACCAAGCGCGATCTCGTCGAACCCGACTGGCTGGAGCTGGTGGCGGACGACGTCGCCAAGATGGTGCGGGGCACGTTTCTCGAGGGCAGCCCGATCCTGGCGGTGTCGGCGAAGACCGGCGAGGGGCTGGCCGAGCTGCGCGCCCGTCTCGCCGAGCTGGCGCGCGCCGTGCCACCGCGCGCCGCGGACAAGTTGCCGCGGCTGCCGATCGACCGCGTGTTCACGGTGAAGGGTTTCGGCACGGTGGTCACGGGCACGCTGACCGAGGGGCGGCTCGTGATCGACGACCGCGTGGAGGTCTATCCGCGAGGTATCCAGGCGAAGATCCGCGGCCTGCAGGTGCACGGGCATCCGGTCGAGGACGCGCTGGCGGGCCAGCGCACGGCCGCCAATCTCCAGAGCGTCGACCGGGCCGCGATCGATCGCGGCGACGTGCTCGGCGCGCCCGGTACCCTCGTGGCGTCGGTACTCGTGGACGGGACGCTCGATCTGCTCCGGGACGCGCCGCGTCCGCTCAAGGCCCGCGACCGCGTGAGGTTTCACTCCGGGACGAGCGAGGTCATGGCCCGCGTCCTGCTGCTCGACCGCGCCGAGCTCGTGCCGGGGGAGTCGACGCATGCGCGGTTCCGGCTCGAGCGCGAGCTGGTCGCCCTGCCGGGCGATCGATTCGTGATCCGTTCGTACTCGCCGATGGTGACGATCGGCGGAGGCACGCTGCTCGACGTGAGCCCGCCCCGCTTCAAGCGGAAGGCGCCGGCGCTCCTGGCGCATCTGACGCTCCTCCAGCGCGGCGGCGACGCCGAGGTCCTGGAGGAGCACGTGCGGCATGCCGGCGTGTCGGGTGTGCGGCTCGACGCGCTCTCGGGCCGCGTGCCGTTCGGTCCGCGCCGCCTGCGGGCGCTGCTCGACGATCTGCAGGGGACGGGCGCCATCGTCGCGATCGACCGGGAATGGTTCATCCACGGCGAGACGCGCGACCGCCTTCGGGCGGCCGCCCTTGCCGTGCTCGAAGAGTTCCACAGAAAGAATCCGCTCAAGGGCGGGATTTCGCGCGAGGAGCTGCGCGGCCGGGCCGGGGGCGCCGGCGAGCGGGTGTTCGCGCACGTCCTGGGCGGCCTCGAGAGCGAGGGCGCCGTGAAGTCGGAGAAGGACAAGGTGCGCCTGACCTCCCACACCGTGCGCCTGTCGCCCGCGCAGCAGAAGATCGTCGACCGGATCGAAGCCGAGTTTCGCGCAGCCGGAGCCGCGCCGCCGACGCCGGAGGACCCGGAGGACGAGCTGTTCCAGCTCCTGATCGCCGACCGGCGGCTGATCCGCGTCAAAGACGCGCTCTACTTCCACGCCGACGCGCTGCGGACGATCGAGCAGCGCGTGGTCGCGCTGCTCCGCGAGAAGAAGGAGATCGCGCCGGCCGACATCAAGGATCTCCTCGGCATCTCACGCAAGTACGCGATTCCGCTCCTCGAGTACTTCGACGCCCAGCGGATCACGCAGCGCGTGGGCGAAAGACGGGTCTTGCGCGGGGGGTAGGAGCGCGTTACCGTGAGGGCGCGACCAGAAAGGAGTTTCTCATGTTTGGCTTGGGGTACCAGGAACTGCTGTTGATCCTCGTC
>QHRS01000106.1:7394-12748 GCA_003221435.1 Candidatus Rokuibacteriota bacterium | reverse complement strand
GGTGTCACCGACTCCACGAAGGAGGACTCGACGGCGGCCGCAAAGAAGGAAGAGGAGAAAAAGGCGTAGTCGTCCCGCCAACGATCGGCGTCGACCTCGGGGGCACGCGCATTCGGGCGGGCCTGGTTGGCGCCGACGGTCGCATCCTCGCCCACGTCGAGTCCCTTACCGAAGCCGAGCGCGGCGCCGCTCAGGTTCTTGCCACGGTCACGCGCCTCGTGACCGAGCTGTCCGCCCGGAGCCGGAGTTCCGAGGCCGTTGGCATCGCCTGCGCCGGCCAGATCCATCCCGAGACCCAGGCCGTCGTATTCGCCCCGAACCTCGGCTGGGAGAACGTCCCGCTGCGCGCCACGATGGCGGACGCGATCGGGCTGCCGGTCTGGGTCGACAACGACGTCCGCGCCGCGGCCTGGGGGGAGTTTCGATTCGGCGCCGCGGCGGGAGCGCGGAGCGCGGTCGTGGTCTTCGTCGGCACCGGCGTCGGCTCGGGCGCCGTGCTCCACGGCGTCCTGTGGCGCGGCGCGGGGAATGCTGCCGGCGAGCTCGGGCACACGCAGCTCCGCGCCGACGGGTTGCCGTGCCCCTGCGGCCAGCGCGGATGCATGGAGCAGTACGTGTCCGGTAGCGGGCTCCAGCGCCGGCTCGTGCTGGGACTCGCGGCGGGCGTGACGACCTCGCTCGCCGGGCTGACCGGCGGCGACCCGGCTCGGCTCACGGCCCGCACGGTCTTCGACGCCGCCGCGGGCGACGCGTTCGCGCTCGAGCTGTGGAACGACGTCGAGCGGTACCTGACGATCTCGCTGGCGAACTACGTCACGCTCGTGAACCCCGAAGTGCTCGTGCTGGGCGGTGGCGTGATCGAGTCCGTGCCCGCCCTGTTCGACGCGGCTGCCCGCGGCGTGATGCGGCTGACGACCGCGCTGGCCCGCTCGGCCCTTCGCGTCGAGCACGCCGCGCTCGGCGAGTGGAGCGGCGTGGTCGGCGCCGCCGACCTCGCCCGTGCGAGCCGGTAAGACGCCCGTGCGGGCCACGTTGCAGGACGACGCCATTGTAATTGCCGCAGCCGCCCTGCCGCTCTCGCTCTACCTGCTGCGCGAGCATGCGATCGCCGGCGCGGCCGGGCTCCCGCTCGACGACCCGTGGATCCATCTGCATTTTGCCCGGAACATCGCCGAGGGCGCGGGCTTCTCGTACAACCCGGGGACGCCGGTTGCCGGATCGACGGCGCCGCTCTGGACGCTGCTCCTGGCCGCCACCGTGGCCGTGGCGGGCGCCCGGCTCTGGGTCGTGAAAGCGCTCGGGATCGCGTGCACGCTTGCCGCCGCGCTCGTGACCCGCCGCCTCACGCTCGCTCTCGGCGGCGAGCGCGGCGGAGCCCGGGTGGCCGGTGTCGCCCTCGTCTGGGCCGGGCCGGTCGCCTGGGGGGCGCTCTCCGGCATGGAAGTGTCGCTCGCCGCGTTGCTAGTCGCCGCGGCCCTCCTCGCCCACGCGCGTGATCGGACGTGGTGGACCGGGGTGCTCGCGGCGCTCGCCGTGCTCGCTCGGCCCGAGGCCGCCCTGCTCGTTCCGTTGCTCCTGATCGCCCGGCCGGTCACGCTCGGCCGCCTCGCCATCTTTGTCGGCGTCACGGCCGTGGTGCTGGCGCCGGCGGTGTGGTTCTCGCTCGCGACGTCTGGCACCGCCGTGCCTGCGACGGCCGCGGCGAAGATCGAGGGCGGCCTCCTGGGCTGGCTCGGCGGGACGCGCGAACCGTTGAAGCGCGCCCTGTTCGGGCGCCCGTGGCAGTTCATGACCGGATGGATCGGATGGCTCTGGCTGACGCATTGGTTCCTGCCCGTGCTGCTGCTGCCGATCCTCGCGCTGACGTGGTGGCGCGGCGGCCGCGCGTGGATCTGGCCGGCCGCGGCCCTCGCCGCGCACCCACTCGCGATGGCGTTGCTGGCGCCGTTCCGCGGGCCGAATTTCCAGGAGGGCCGTTACTCGATCCACCTGCTGCCCCTCGCCCTGGCGCTGCTCTGGGGGCTGGCGGCGCGGCGCGGCGTTGTCTTGCGGGTGTTCTACCTGACCGTCGCGCTCTGGCTGCTCTGGCCGGCGAGCGCACGCTATGCGTGGGCCGTCCAGAACATCAACGCGATGCAGGTCCACATCGGCCACTGGGTCGACCTGCACACGCCCAAGGCCGCGCGGCTCGCGGTGAACGACATCGGCGCGATCGCCTTCGTGTCGCGGCGCCCGGTGATCGATCTCATGGGTCTCGTGACTCCGGAGATCCGCCCGTACCGCCGTGAGGGCGAGTCTGGCGTCATCCGTTACGTCGAGGAGACGTGTCCCGAGTACCTGATCATCTTCCCGGCGTGGTTCCCCCGGCTGTCCGCGATGCCCGCGCGCTACCGAGCCGTCTACAGCGTCCGTCTCGAGCACAACCTGGTGGCAGGGGCCGACACCATGGTCGTGTACGAACGGCTTCGATGTGCGGTATGATCATGACATGACTCGGCCGGCCCTCAGGGTCGTCCTGTTCATCACAGCCGTCATTCTCAGCGTTCTCCCCGCAGCCGCCCAGACGTACCGCTGGATCGATGATCAAGGGAATCCGCATTACGCGGAGGGCCTTGACAGTATCCCCGAGCGCTTCCGCGGCACGGCAACGAAGGTGCCCTCTCAGACCGCCCCCCCGGCCGAGGTGCGCGCACCTGCGGCCGCTGGCGCGAGCGTCGACACCGTCATCCCGTTCACCCCTGGCCGGCGGATTTACGTGGACGCGCGCATCAATGGCTCGGAGGCCGTGCGCCTGATCCTGGATACGGGTGCGGACCGGACAGTCATCGCGCCACGCGCGCTCATCGCCGCCGGCGTGTCCACCCGCGCGCCCCGTTCGACGGGGCAGATGCGGGGGGCGACGGGGAGCACCGATGTTGAGGCCTACGACATCGAGTCGCTCGAGGTGGGCAAGTCGAAGGTCGGCAAGATGGTGGTCATCTCCCACGACATCGACTTCACGGACGTAGACGGGCTTCTCGGCCGCGACTTCCTCGATCAGTTCAAAGTCACGATCGACAACGGCGCCGGCCAGGTCGTGCTCGGCCCGAAGTAGCCTCGCTCCCACTTCAGGACCAACGCCTGGCTCGTCGCTCCATGACGTCCCGTCGGCGCTCGAGCGGAGCCCACTTTTGCGCGCCAGTGGGCCTCGCACCGTATCTCCACTGGCCCGGCGACAGACTCCGAGCGGGACTAGACCATCGGAGGGGGCCGTCGAGGCCCCCTCCGAGCCTCCCCCAAGAACCGATGGCGCTGGCAAAGCCAGCGCTCGAAGTCGGTTTCTCCGACAGGTTCCTAGCCCCGAGCAGGGCGACCGCGGCCAGCTCGGGTCTCCGCGTCACATGCGCCGCCCGGCCCGGTATGCTACGATGGCGCTCTGCGCCATGAACTACAAGGCCACGCTAAACCTACCGAAAACGGCCTTCCCGATGAAGGCCAACCTGCCGAAGGCCGAGCCCGAGATGCTCGCGCGCTGGGAGGCGATGGACATCTACCTCCGGCTCCGCGCCGCCAGTCAGAACCGACCCCTCTGGATTCTGCACGACGGGCCTCCCTACGCGAATGGCCACATCCATATGGGGACGGCGCTCAACAAGATTCTGAAGGACGTGATCGTCAAGTCGCGCTCGATGAGCGGAGCGAACGCGGTCTTCGTGCCCGGCTGGGATTGTCACGGCCTGCCGATCGAGCACGAGGTGGACAAGGAGCTCGGGCTCGACACGGGGTCGATCGACGTGCGGACCGCGATGGACCCGGTGTTGAAGCGGCAGAAGTGCCGCGAGTACGCGTCGAAGTTCATCGACATCCAGCGAAGTGAGTTCCAGCGCCTCGGCGTGTTCGGCGACTGGCGGAATCCTTACCTCACGATGGCCCCGGCCTACCAGGCGGTGATCGCCCGCGAGTTCGGCCGCTTCGTCGGTCGCGGGCTCGTCTACAAGGGCCTCAAGCCCGTGCACTGGTGCATGTACTGCAAGACCGCGCTTGCCCAGGCCGAGGTGGAGTACGAGGAGCAGGAGACGCCGTCGGTCTACGTGAAGTTTCCGCTGCTGACGGTGCCGGCCGCGCTCGCGCCGCGCGTCGGGGGCCGCACGGTGTTTCTCGTCATCTGGACGACGACACCCTGGACGCTTCCCGCCAACCTCGCGATCGCCGTCCAGCCGGCCGAGAGCTACGTCGCCGTCGAGGTGGCCGGGGAGATCTACGTCGTGGCGGGATCTCTCGTCACGGATTTCCTGAAGTTGTTCCCGACGGGCACCGAGTCCTCTGAGCTCGGTCATTTCCGAGGTCAGGAACTCGAGGGGCTCGAGTACCGCCACGCCTGGATCGACCGCACCGGCAAGGTCGTGGGCGCCCCGTTCGTGGCGATGGGCACGGGAACGGGGCTGGTCCACATCGCCCCGGGCCACGGTGAGGAAGACTACGACCTCGGCCGCAAGGTGGGACTCAAGATCTACAACCCCGTGGACGACGACGGCCGGTTCATCCCCGCAGTCGAGCGCTTCTCCGGCCTGACGGTGTGGGAGGCGAATCCGAAGATCGTGGAGCATCTCAAGGCCGTCGGCGCCCTGGTCGCGTCGGTCCGGATGACGCACACCTATCCCCATTGCTGGCGGTGCAAGAACCCGACGATCTTCCGCGCCACCGAGCAGTGGTTCATCACGCTGGACAAGGACGGCCTCCGCCACCGGACGCTCGCGGCGATCAAGCGCGACGTGCGCTGGACCCCGCCGTGGGGCGAGGAGCGCCTCTACAACATGGTGGCGCACCGGCCGGACTGGACGATCTCGCGCCAGCGGGTGTGGGGCGTGCCGATCGTCGCCTTCTACTGCGGCGCGTGTGACGCGTTGCTGCTCGACGAGCGGCTCGTGGACCACGTGTCGCAGATCTTTCGCGCGGGTCGGGGCGCGGACGAGTGGTACGCCCGGGAGGCCAAACACCTGCTCCCTGCGGGCACGCGGTGTCCGAAGTGCGGCGGGGCCCAGTTTCGCAAGGAGACGGACATCCTCGACGTCTGGTTCGACGCCGGCTGTAGCCATGCGGCCGTGCTCGAGACGCGCCCGGAGCTCCGCTGGCCGGCGGATATGTACGCGGAGGGCTCGGATCAGCACCGCGGCTGGTTTCACTCCTCGCTGCTCGAAGCGATCGGCACGCGCGACGCGGCGCCGTACCGGAGCGTGCTCACACACGGCTTCGTGGTCGACGGCGAGGGGCGCAAGATGTCCAAGTCCCAGGGCAACTCCGTCACGCCGCAGGACCTGATCCCGAAGTACGGTGCCGAGGTCTTGCGGCTCTGGGCGGCCGCCGAGGATTACACC
>QHRS01000106.1:0-7388 GCA_003221435.1 Candidatus Rokuibacteriota bacterium | reverse complement strand
CGACGCATCCGCAACACGTACCGTTTCCTGCTCGGCAACCTCGCGGACTTCGAGCCCTCGCGCGACTGGCAGTCGTACGCGCGGCTCGACGAGGTCGACCGCTGGATTCTGGTGCGGCTCGGCCGGCTCGTCGCGCGTGTCGAGAAGGCGTACGGCGAATACTCCTTCCACACGGTGTTCCACTCGGTGCACAACTTCTGCGCCGTCGACCTCTCCGCGCAGTACCTCGACATCATCAAGGACCGGCTCTACACCTCGGCCGCCGATGACCCGCGCCGGCGTGCGGCGCAGACCGCGTGCTACGACATCTTCAGCGCCCTCGCGCGGCTGATGGCGCCGATCCTGACCTTTACCTCCGAAGAGGCCTGGGGATACCTGCCAGGGCACCAAATCGACAGCGTGCACCTCGAGCTGTTCCCGGAGGTGCCGCGCGAGTGGCTCGACGAGCGACTCGAGCGCCAGTGGGAGCGGCTGCTCGAGGTGCGACGCGAGGTCGCCAAGGCCCTGGAGAGCGCACGGCAGCAGGCGAGCATCGGCTCGAGCCTCGAGGCCCGTGTCGTGTTTGTGAACGCGCCCGAGGACCTGCCGGCGCTGTTCGAGGAGAAGCGGGGGCTGCTCAGCACGCTCTTCATCGTGTCCCAGGTCGGCTTCGAGGGATCCGAGCGCGGGCCGCTCGTGCACTACGAGAGCCAGGAGATCCCGGGGCTGATCATCGATGTCGAGCGCGCCCTCGGCCGAAAGTGCGAGCGCTGCTGGGTGTGGAGCGAACGCGTCGGCGAGGACGCATCGCACCCCACGCTCTGCGAGCGCTGCGTCCCGGTGATCGCACGCGCCCGATGACGGCCCTCCTGGTGATCGCTGGCGCGGTGCTGGCGCTCGACCAGATCACGAAATCCGTCGTGCTCGACCGCCTGGCCCCCGGCATCGTCATCGCCGTCGTTGACGACCTCGTCAACCTCACGCTCGTCCGGAACCCGGGCCTGGCCTTTGGCGTCCTCGCGAGCGTGCCCGGGCGGTGGCGCTGGCTCGTGGCGGCGCTGTCGCTCGGCGCGCTCGTCGTCCTCGGCCGGCTGGCCGTGGGCACGCTGCCCACGGCCGGGTGGCTCGGCCGGCTCTCCCTCGGATTGATCTTCGGCGGCGCCGTCGGCAACCTGATCGATCGCGCGCGGTGGGGCTCGGTGGTGGACTTCGTCGACGTCTACTGGCACGGCTATCACTGGCCCGCCTTCAACCTCGCCGACTCTTCGATCAGCATCGGCGTGGCACTCCTCGCCCTCCAGCTCTTCCGCGGTGATCGTCGACGCGGCTGACGCCGGGTGCCGCCTCGATCGTTGGCTCGCTGATCGCCGGCCCGAGCTGTCGCGGGCGAAGCTCCAGACGCTGATCCAGACCGGTCGTGTCACGGTCGGCGGCGTTATCCGGAAGCCCTCGTACCGGCTCCGGGGCGGCGAGGACGTCGTCGTGGAGGTTCCCCCGCCCGAGCCGCAGGAGCTGGCCCCCGAGGCGCTGCCGCTCGAGGTCGTCTACGAGGACGCGGCCGTGCTCGTCGTGAACAAGCCGGCGGGGATGGTCGTGCACCCCGGCGCCGGGCAGGCCACGGGCACACTCGCCGCCGCGGTGCTCGCCCACGCGCCGGAGACCGCGGGTGTCGGTGGCCAGCGCCGGCCCGGCATCGTGCACCGGCTCGACAAGGGCACGTCGGGCTTGCTCGTGGTGGCCAAGACCCGACTCGCCTACGACTCCCTCACCTCCCAGCTCGCGGCGCGTACGGTGTCGCGGCGATACCTCGCCGTGGTGCACGGGAAGGTGTCGCGGGCCGAGGGTGTCATTGACGCGCCTATCGGCCGCCATCCTCACGACCGGGTGCGCATGGCGGTGCGCCCGGCCGGACTGGGCAAGCGGGCCGTCACCCGCTACCGGGTGCTCGAGCGCTTTCCAAGGGCGGACGCGACGTATCTCGAGGCGCGCCTCGAGACCGGGCGCACCCACCAGATCCGGGTCCATCTGGCTGCGCAGGGCCATCCAGTCATGGGTGATGAAACGTACCGCCCGGGCTCGGTCAAGCGCCTCGACTTCGATCTGGATGGGCTTGCGCTGCACGCCGCGGCGCTGGAGTTCGTGCACCCGGTGAGCGGCGCGCGGGTCACGTTGTCCGTGCCCCTTCCGCAACGGATGGAGCGATTGCTGTCTCATCTGCGGAGCATCGAGCGTGGTCGATGAGGCCTTGCGAGCCCGAAGATGTCGCGGAGTCGGCACCCGGAGGCCTCGGCCGGGAAGATGGCACAGGGCTCGCGGCTGGCGGGTGCTAGAATGGACGCCGTGACCGGTCTGACGTTCGTCATCCTGGCTGCCGGCGAAGGCAAGCGGATGCGGTCCCGTCACCCCAAGGTTCTCCACCGACTGTGCGGCCGTCCACTGATCGGCTATCCGCTGCGCATCGCCCGGGCGTTGGCCGACCGCATCGTGCTGGTGGTCGGGCGCGAGGCGGACGGGGTGCGGCGCGCCGCCGGCGCGGGCGTCGAGTTCGTCGAGCAGACGGAGCGACTCGGGACGGGGCACGCGCTTTCACAGGCGCACGCCGTCTGCGGGGAGGGCGCGATCGTCGTCCTGCCGGGCGACACGCCGCTCCTGTCCGAAGGGACGCTGACGCGTCTGATCCACCATCACGTCAAGACCGGCGCGGCGGCGACGCTGCTGACCGCGGTCGTCGACCGGCCCGCGGGCTACGGGCGCGTGCTGCGCCAGCGCGGGCGCGTCCAGGGTATCGTCGAGGATCGCGACGCGACCGATGATCAGAAGAAAATCCGTGAGATCAACACGAGCGTCTACTGCTTCGACGCGCGACAGCTCTGGCCCGCGCTCGCCAAGGTCCGCGTAAACAACGAGCAGGGCGAGTACTACCTGACGGACGTGATCGGCATCCTCGCCCGAGCGGGCGGGCGCGTCGAGGCGGTGACCACGAACGATCCGGTCGAGTGCCTCGGCGTGAATGACCGGCAGCAGCTCGCGGCGCTCGCCGCGATCCAGCGGCAGCGGATCCTCGACCGGCTGATGGCCGAGGGGGTCACGGTCCTCGACCCGGCGACGACCTACGTCGACGACACGGTGACCATCGGCCCGGATACCGTGCTCCATCCCAACATCGCGCTCGAGGGCGAGACCGTGCTCGGCGCCGAGTGCGTCGTCGGCGCGGGCTCGCAGATCGCGGCCAGCCGGCTCGGCGATCGCGTGACCCTGAAAGCGTACTGCGTGCTGACCGAGGCGGTCGTCGAAGACGAGGCCACCCTCGGGCCCTTCTGCCACCTGCGCCCGCTCTCGCACATCGGCGCGAAGGCGAAGGTTGGCAACTTCGTCGAGTTGAAGAAATCGAAGATCGGCCGCGGGTCGAAGGTGCCTCACCTCTCCTACGTGGGCGATGCGACGGTCGGCGAGGACGTGAACATCGGCGCCGGGACGATCACCTGCAACTACGACGGCGTCGCCAAGCACCAGACCACGATCGGGGACGGCGCCTTCATCGGCACGAACTCGAGCCTCGTCGCGCCGCTCACGATCGGCGAGGGCGCCTACGTCGGCGCGGGCTCGACGATCACGAAAGACGTGCCGCCAGGCGCGCTCGCGGTCGGGCGTGGCCAGCAGATCGTCAAGGAAGGCTGGGTGCAGCGCCGCCGGGCCCGTCAGAAGAAGGACTGATCATGTGCGGGATCGTGGGTTATGTCGGCGACAAGAGCGCCGTCGGCGTCATCCTGGAAGGGCTCCGGCGCCTCGAATACCGCGGCTACGATTCCGCCGGCGTCGCCGTGCTCAACCGTGATGGTCTGCACGTTCGGCGCGCCGCTGGCCGCATCAAGATGCTCGAAGGCATCCTCCGCGAGCGCCCGGTGACGGGCTCGATCGGCATCGGCCATACGCGCTGGGCGACCCACGGCCGGCCATCCGAGGAAAACGCGCACCCCCACACGGACTGCTCGGGCGCGCTCGTCGTCGTGCACAACGGGATCCTCGAGAACTACCTGCCGATCAAGGAGCGCCTGCTCGCCCAGGGGCACGTCTTCAAGTCGGAGACCGACACGGAGGTGCTCGCGCACCTGGTCGAGCATCACCTGAAAGACACGCCGCGCCTCGATCGCGCGGTGAGGCTCGCGCTGCGCGAGGTGAAGGGCTCCTACGCGATCAGTCTCATCGCCGCGAGCGCGCCGGATCGCCTCATCGCCGCCAAGCACGGTGCGGGCGGCGTCGTCATCGGGCTCGGGCAGGGCGAGACGTTCATCGCGTCCGACATTCCGGCGATCCTCGCCCACACGCGCGACGTCGTCATCCTGGAGGACGGTGAGGTCGCGGCGGTGACCGCGCAGGGCGTGGAGCTGTCGACGCTCGATGGCGAGCCAGTCCAGCGCGAGCCCGTGCGCATCCTGTGGGACCCGATCATGGCCGAGAAGGGCGGCTACCGCCACTTCATGCTCAAGGAGATCTATGAGCAGCCGCGGGCCGTGACCGACACGATCCGCGGTCGCGTCGCGCCGGAGACGGGCACGGTCGTCCTGAACGAGGTCGCGCTCGACCCGTCCATCGTCAGGTCGCTCGAGCGCGTCGTGCTGGTCGCCTGTGGTACGTCGTATCACGCCGCGATGATCGGTCGCGTGATGATCGAGCGGCTCGCGGGGTTGCCCGCGGAGACCGACCTCGGCTCCGAGTTCCGGTACCGCGACGCCGTGATCGGGCCCGAGACGCTGATCGTCGCGCTCTCGCAGTCGGGTGAGACCGCCGACACGCTGGGCGCCATCAACGCGGCCAGGCTCCGGGGCTGTCCGATTCTCGCGATCACGAACGTCGTCGGATCGGCGCTTGCGCGGGAGGCGACCGCCGTGCTCTACACCCACGCGGGACCCGAGATCGGCGTCGCCTCCTCGAAGACCTTCAGCGCGACCATCGTCGCCGTGTACCTGCTGGCGCTCTGGCTCGGCCGGCAGCGCGGCGCGCTGCCGGCGGGCGACGTGAGCAAGCGTATCCAGGAGCTGCTGGAGATTCCGCGGCTCATGGAGGTGACGCTCGGGCTGGAGCCGCGAATCAGCGAGTTGGCGCGCGAGCTCTCGCACGACCGCGACTTCCTCTTCCTCGGCCGCGGCGTGCAGTACCCGATCGCGCTCGAAGGCGCGCTGAAGCTGAAGGAGCTGTCCTACATCCACGCGGAGGGCTACGCGGGCGGCGAGATGAAGCACGGCCCCATCGCGCTGATCGACGATGGCATGCCCGTGGTCGCGATCGCGCCCCGCGACTCGTCGTACGATCGCATGCTCGGCAACGTGGAAGAGGTGCGGGCGCGGGAGGGCAAGATCATCGCCGTCACGCACGAGGGCGACCGCGGGCTGGCGGCGAAGGCCCGCCACGTCATCGCCGTGCCGCCGTGCGCCGACCTGCTGGCGCCGCTCCTCACCGTGATCCCGCTACAGCTCCTCGCGTACCACGTGGCGGTGCGCCGCGGCTGCGACGTGGATCAGCCGCGCAACCTCGCCAAAAGCGTCACGGTCGAGTAAATGCGCTCCCGGTGACCCCGGCGCCACCGGTTGCGTCCGCTTCCTCCATCGTGCGGGCGCTCAGGAACTTCAAACGCCCGCCCGCTAACCAGGGGCCGCGAACATACCGAACCGGCGTTGCAGGTCTGGAAGCGCCTCTTGCGCAGTTAGATGCGAAAGCAACTGCGCAGCGGCGAAGTGCTCGCTGCAAAACCATTCCGGCCCCTGGGGATGGTCGATAGGTCCGTCGCTTTGCGGGGCTTCATAATTCGCAAACTCTACCCAGTCCCCCCTGTCGGGGTGGGGCGTTGCCATCGCGTATTTCTTGCATGGGTAACATACGGCGGCGTTCGTTGTCCCCGTTCCGTCGCTACGACACCAAGGGTGCGGTGAGCGAGCCGCAGCACCTGGTGGAGACGACCCAGGGCTCCCGGCCGGTCTCGGCGACCGGCCGGGGTGGCGAGCATGGCGCGTGTGATCACTCGCCGCCCCGGCAGATCCTCCCGGCTCAGGCCTTTAGCTGATCGCGGATCGGCAGGCGCCGGATGCGCTTGCCCGTCGCCGCGAAGATCGCGTTGCATAGTGCGGGCGCGATCGGCGGCACGCCCGGCTCGCCCACGCCACCGAGCGGCGCGCTGAAGTCTCCGGGCAACAGGTGGACCCTAATCTCGCGGGGCGCAGCCGCGATTCGCAGGACATCGTACTCGCCATAGTTGTTTTGCATCACGCGGCCCGCTTGGTAGGTGATCTCGGCTCCGGTGGCGAGGCTCAGGCCCATGATGCAGGCGCCCTCGAGCTGGGAGCGGACGCGGTCGGGGTTGATCTGCGCGCCACAGTCGACGGCCATGTCCACTCGCGGAATCGAGAGCTCTCCATTGCCGTCGACGGCAGCTTCTACCACCGCCGCCACGTAGCTCACGAAGCTATAGGCGACGGCGACGCCCTGCCCGTGGCCCTTGGGCAGCTGCTTGCCCCACCCCGCTTCGCGCGCCGCGGTCTCGACGACACCTCGCATGCGGCCAGTGTCCACGACGTATTGTTCGGGCGATTCGCCATAGTTCCAGGTATCGCCCTGGTTCCGGGTGTCGATCCGCCGTGGAGGTCCCAGCAGCTCCAGCAAGAAGTCCTTGGGGTCTCGCCCCGCCTCCGCGGCGAGCTCGGCGACGAAGGACTGGACGGCGAAGGCGTGGGGAATGTTCGACACCGAGCGGAACCAGCCGATGCGCGTTTGGGCCGGGACCTCCGGGTCCTCGATGCGGACGTTCGGAATCACGAAGGGTATGTTGATGGCGGTCATGCCGAGCTCGAACGCCGCCTGGTTCTTCGCGCCGGCGTCGAACGTGGACATGATCGTCGGCGAGACGGTGTGATAGTAGGAGTTGTGCAGGTCGTCCTCGCGTGTCCACATGACCTTGACCGGCGCGCCGCCCATCGCTTTGGAAAGCACCGCGGCCTCGAGAATGAAATCGGGCTTGGATTTGCGCCCGAAGCCACCGCCGAGCAGCGTGACATTGACCGTCACGTTCTCCACGGACATCCCGAGCCGCTTGGCGAGGAGGTCACGCGCGCCCTGCGGCGACTGGGTGCCCGCCCACGCCTCGCACTTGCCGTTCGAGATACGCACGGTCGCGGCCGGCGGTTCCATGGTCGCATGCGCGTGGTGCGGAACGTAGTATTCGGCCTCGAAGCGACGCGCGGCGCGCGCCATGCCGGCATCAACGTCGCCCTCGTTGCGGACCACCTTGCCCGGCTTCCGCGCCAGCTCCTCGAGCATCGCCTTGTAGGCCGCGGAGTCGTAGCCACGGTTCGGGCCGTCGTCCCAGTCGATCTTGAGCGCCTCCCGGCCCTTGATTGCCGCCCAGGTGTTGCGCCCGA
>QHRS01000105.1 GCA_003221435.1 Candidatus Rokuibacteriota bacterium | reverse complement strand
GGCCCCGGTGTCCTGGTGATCCAGGAGTGGTGGGGGCTCGTGGGCCACATCACGAAGGTCTGCGACCGCTTCGCCGCGGAAGGCTTCACGGCCTTGGCCCCGGACCTGTATCACGGCAAGACGGCCAACGAGCCCGACGCCGCGGGGAAGCTCTTCATGGCGCTCAACATCGCCCAGGCCGACAGGGACCTGCGCGGAGCGGCGAAGTACCTCGCGGGACACTCGAGCACGGCAAAGCTCGGTGTGGTCGGCTTTTGCATGGGCGGCCAGCTCGCGCTGTTCGCGGCGACGCTCAACCCGTCGATCGCCGCCACGGTCAACTTCTATGGCGTCCATCCCAACGTGAAGCCCGATTACGCGAAGCTCTCGGGCCCCGTCCTCGGGCTCTTCGCCGAGAAGGATAGCTTCGTCACCCCGAAGGTCGCGAAGGACCTCGACAAGGCCATCAGAGCCGCAGGAAAGACGTCGGAGATCCACGTCTACCCCGGCGTGGACCACGCCTTCTTCAACGACGAGCGAAAGGATGTCTACAACAAGGCTGCGGCCGACGACGCCTGGCGTCGGACCCTCGCCTTCTTCCGCCAGCGCCTGAAGTAGCGACGGTGAATAAGTGAGCCGACGGGCTTCCTTCGTCAGAGAATAGGCTGCCCTTGCCGGCGCAAGCTTTGGGGGAAAGGTTCGGAGGGGGCCACCGAGGTTCCTTCCGATGGTCGAGCGCCGGCTTTGCCGGCGGAAGCTTTGGGGGGAGGTTCGGAAGGGGGGCGCAGCCCCCCTCCGAGCGGACTATCGGGCCGCGGCCATCTTTTTCTTCTTCTTTTCCGTCTTCACGCCGGCGCCCGACTCGCCCCGGGGCGCCTTCTCCTTCTTCTCGCCCTTGGCGGCGCTCTGCTCCTTCGGCGCCTCCGGCCTGTCCACCAGCTCGAGCAGCACCATGGGAGCCACGTCGCCGGATCGCGGGCCCATTCTGATGATCCTCGTGTAGCCGCCCTGGCGATCGCCGAACCGAGCCGCGATCGTGTCGAAGAGCCGCCGGACCACCTCCGCGTCGGGCACCATCGCGGACACCTGCCGCCGGGCGTGCAGGGTCTCGCGTTTGGCCAGCGTGACCATGTGGTCCGCCAGGCCGCGGATCGCCTTCGCCTTGGCTTCGGTCGTTCTGATCCGCTCGTGACGGAACAGGGCGACCAGCATGTTGCGGAACATCGCCCAATCATCGCGGCACTCACCGCGCACCGCCGCGGTTCAACGCGCCGAGCACGGTCGGGTCGATCCGCATGCCGAGCGACAGCCCGAGGGACGCGAGGGCAGTCTTGATCTCTTCGATCGACTTGTCGCCGAGGTTCTTCATCTGCTGGAGGTCCGCCTCGGTCTTCTGCGCGAGGTCGACGACGGCGGTGATGTCGGCGTTCTTCAGGGCGTTCACGGCGCGCGCGGGGAGCGGCAGGTCTTCGAGCGGCTTCGCCAGCGCTTCGCGCAGGTAGTCCTCGCCCGATTCCGCCCCTTCCACCTCTTCCGCCTCCGCGCCTTCCGGCGCCATGAGGGCGAAGTGCTGCTTGAGGTACGTGGCGGCCCGCACGAGCGCCTCGTCGGGGGCGATCGAGCCGTTCGTCCAGATCTCGAGCACCAGCTTTTCGTAATCGATGACCTTGCCGAGGCGCGACATCTCCACGTTGTAGGACACGCGGAGAATGGGATCGCGCCTGCCGGGACGGCGCCCCGCGGCTGCGCGTCCGCGGCGACGTAGCCGCGGCCGACGCCGATGCCGAGATCCATCGTGACCCGTCCGGATACGAGCGTGAACAGGTGCAACTCGGGATTCAACACCTCGATGCCGTCGGCCTCCGGCACGTCCGCGCCGGTCACCTCGCGGGGGCCCGTCACGTCGAGGCGGACTCGCTTGGGCTCGTCCGACGGCACCTGCACCGCCAGCTTCTTGAGGTTCAGGAGGACCTCTGTGGTGTTTTCCTTGACCCCGGGAATCCGGCTCTCGGCATCCGCGACGCCCTCGATCCTCATCCACGTGATCGCGGCACCGGGAATGATGGACAAGAGGGCGCGCCGCAGGGAATTCCCCACGGTCAGGGCGTAGCCTTTCTCGAACGGTTCGGCGACCTCGCGGCCGTACCGATCGGTGAGAATCTCCCACTCGGTCTTCCTCGGCTTCTGAAACGCAATCCTCGGCATCGTTGGCGTCTCTCCCTTCCCCCCGGCCGGGCTACTTGCTGTACAGCTCGACGATGAGCTGCTCGCTGACCGGGATCTGGACGTCGTCGCGAAGCGGGAAGCTCCGCACGGTCCCCTTCCGCTCGTTCACGTCGAGATCGAGCCACTGGGGCACCTGCCCACGCCCTGCGTTCAGGTTGTCGTCGATCCGGGCCAGCATCTTCGAGGTCGGACGGGCCCGCACGACGTCGCCCACGCGGACCAGGTACGAGGGCACGGAGACCTTCCGCCCGCTCACCTCGAAATGGCCGTGGGCCACCATCTGGCGGCCCTCGCGACGGGACGCCGCGAATCCGAGCCGGTGCACGACGTTGTCGAGCCGCCGCTCGAGCTGCTTCAGGAGGTTCTCGCCGGTTATGCCCTTCTCGCGCTCCGCCGCGTGGAAGTAGCGCCGGAACTGCGTCTCGAGCACGCCGTAGATCCGCTTGGCCTTCTGCTTCTCACGGAGCTGGACGCCGAACGCGGTGGGCTTTCCCCGGTTCAGGCCGTGCTGCCCCGGCGGATAGTTGCGACGCTCGATCGCGCACTTGTCCGTGAAGCACCGCGCCCCCTTCAGGAAGAGCTTCATCCCCTCCCGCCGGCAGAGCCGGCATTTCGCATCGCGATATCGGGCCATCGGCGAGTCTCCCCTACACCCGGCGCCGCTTCGGCGGCCGGCAGCCGTCGTGGGGGATCGGCGTCACGTCGTGGATTGCGCTGATCTCCAGCCCCACCGCCTGGAGCGAGCGGATGGCCGCCTCGCGGCCCGCGCCCGGCCCTTTCACGAACACCTCGACCTGCTTCAACCCGTACTCGATGGCCTTGCGCGCGGCGACCTCCGCGGCCGTCTGCGCGGCGAACGGCGTGCTCTTGCGGGAACCCTTGAAGCCCACGCTGCCCGCGCTGGCCCAGGACACGACGTTCCCCGTCTTGTCCGAGAGGGTGACGATCGTGTTGTTGAACGTCGCCTGCACGTGCGCCACACCCGTGCGTACCTCGCGCCGCTCGCGCTTCTTTGCGCCCTTCTTCCGGGCGGGCGACTTGGGTGCCGCCGGCTGCTGATCCGCCATGGCTTACGCTCCCGCTCTCTTCGGCGCGGCGGGCGCGGCCGCCGCCGTCGGTTTCTTCTTGACCATCACGCCCCGCCGCGGCCCCTTGCGCGTCCGCGCGTTCGTGTGCGTCCGCTGCCCGCGGACCGGCAGACCCCTGCGGTGCCGGATCCCGCGATACGCGCCGATGTCCATCAGCCGCTTCACGTTCATCGAGACCTCGCGGCGCAGATCGGCTCCACGTCTTGACGCGCTTGTCGGGATCGACGTTCGCCCGCTCCAGCACCCGCCGGGCCGTCGGCCGCCCGATACCGTAGATGTACGTGAGCGCGACCTCACTGCGTTTCTCCCGAGGCAAATCAACTCCGGCAACCCGTGCCATCGCTCGCTCCTCTCCGTCTCACGCCCCGTCGGCGCCCGTGGGGCCTGTAGGGGAATGGCGCCACCCCAACCCCGCGGCCACTGCTCACCGTTTCGAGCGCCGGCTCCGCCGGCGCACTCCATGTCCGGGGGAGGTCTCGGAGGGGGCCGTCGAGGCCCCCTCCGACCGGCCTAGCCCTGGCGCTGCTTGTGTTTGGGATTCTTGCAGACGATCCGGACCACGCCCGAGCGCCGCACGACCTTGCAGTTCTCGCAGCGCACCTTGATCGACGGTCTGACTTTCATGTCTGTGCCCCGGTCCTATTTGAAACGGTACGTGATCCGGCCGCGGGTCAGGTCGTACGGGGACAGCTCGACCTTGACCCGATCGCCCGGGAGGATCCGGATGAAGTTCATCCGCATCTTGCCGCTCACGTGGGCCAGGACCCGGTGCCCGTTTTCCAGCTCGACCCTGAACATCGCGTTCGGGAGCGGCTCCACCACCGTGCCCTCGACCTCGATCGCGTCTTCTTTAGTCATCAGGTGGCGCGCCGACCGCTACGTCCGGTCTTGCTGGTGAGCACTTCCGGCCCGTGCTCGGTCACCGCGATCGTATGCTCGAAATGCGCCGCGAGGCTCCCGTCCACTGTCACCGCCGTCCATCGATCCTCCAGAATTCGCACTTCCCAGCTCCCCATCGTCACCATCGGCTCGATCGCGAGGACCATGCCGGGTTTGAGCTGCGGACCGCGGCCCGGGTCCCCGAAGTTGGGCACCTGCGGATCCTCGTGCAACTCCCGCCCGATCCCGTGCCCGACGAACGCCCGGACCACCCCGAACCCCTGGGCCTCGACGTGCCGCTGCACGGCGTGCGAGACGTTCGACAGGCGGCGCGCGGGCCAGCATTCGTCGATGGCGAGCTCGAGGCCTTCGCGCGTGACGTCGAGGAGTTGCTGCACCCGCGGCGGCACCTCGCCGATCGCGAGCGTCAGCGCGCAATCGGCATAGTAGCCTTCCACGATACACCCGAGATCGAGCCCGATGATGTCGCCCTCCTTGATCCGGCGGTGCGGCGACGGAATCCCGTGCACGACCTCCTCGTTGATCGAGGTGCACACGGTCGCCGGAAATCCACGGTATCCCTTGAACGCCGGCGTCGCGCCCCGCTTGCGGATGAACGCCTCCACCTCTTCGTCGATCTCCTGGGTCGTCATGCCCGCCTGCACCGACGTCCGGAGAAGGGCCATTACGTCGGCCAGGATGTGCCCGCCCTGCCGCATGAGGGCCAGCTCTCGCGGGGACTTCAGCAGGATCACGCGGGCAAGCCCGCCGCGCGTCTGATGGCGCGGCGAACAGCCTGAATCTCGCCCTCGCCCGACACGGCGGACAGAAGATGCCGATCGCGGTAGTGGTCGAGCAGCGGCGCGGTCTCGCGGGCATACACGGCCAGGCGCGTGCGAACCGTCTCCTCCCGGTCGTCCTCCCGCTGGATCAGCGCGCTGCCGCACTGGTCGCACCGGCCGTCGGCCTTCGGGGACGCGAACACGAGATGGAAGGCAGCGCCGCACTTCGGGCAGACCCGACGACCCGTGAGCCGGCGCAACAGCTCCCCTTCGCCCACGTCGAACACGATGACCCGGTCGATGCTCTGGCCGAGGTCCTTGAGCAGGCGCTCGAGGCCTTCCGCCTGCGGAACCGTCCGCGGGAAGCCATCCAGGATGAAGCCGCTCCGTGCGTCGGGCTCCGCCAGCCGCGCGGCGATCAGGCCGATCACGACCTCGTCCGGCACGAGCGCGCCCGAGTCCATGTAGCGCTTCGCCAGCAGCCCCAGCGGCGTCTTCGCGGCGACCGCCTCGCGGAGCATGTCGCCTGTCGCCACCTGCGGCACCCCCAGCTCCGCCGCGAGCGCGCGCGCCTGCGTCCCCTTGCCGGCGCCAGGCGGCCCGAGGAAGACGAGGCGCCTCACTTGACCGCCCGCGTCCTGGACCTCTTCAGGAAGCCCTCGTAGTGGCGCATCAGCAGGTGCGACTCCATCTGACGGACCGTGTCGAGCGCCACGCCCACGACGATCAGCAGGCTCGTGCCGCCGAAGTAGAACGGCACGTTGAACCAGCGGATCAGGAAGTCCGGCAGCACCGAGATCAGCGCCAGAGAGATCGCGCCCGGGAGCGTGATGCGCGTCAGCGTGCGGTCGATATACTCGGCTGTCTTCTTGCCAGGCCGGACACCGGGGATGAAGCCGCCATACTTCTTCATGTTGTCGGCGAGATCGACCGGGTTGAAGACGATCGCGGTGTAGAAGTATGTGAAGAAGATGATCAGGGCGCAGTAGAGCGCCGTGTACGTGAACCGCCCCGGCGAGAGCGCGTCCGAGACCACCTGCATCCACGGGTGGGGCACGAACCGCGTCAGCGTGGCCGGAAACAGGATCAGCGACGACGCAAAGATCACGGGGATCACGCCGGCCGTGTTGATGCGCAGCGGGATGTGCGTCGACTGCCCGCCGTAGACGCGGCGCCCCACCACCCGCTTCGCGTACTGCACCGGGATCTTCCGCTGGCCTTCCTGCATCAGGACGACGGCGGCCGTGACGCCGATCATCAGGAGGACGATGAACAGGAAGACGAAGAGCTTCAGCTCTCCCGTGCTGATCAGCGTGTAGGACGCGGCGACCGCCGACGGCAGGCGCACGACGATCCCGGCGAAGATGATGAGCGAAATGCCGTTGCCGATCCCCTTCTCCGAGATCTGCTCGCCCAGCCACATGATCAGCGCGGTGCCGGCCGTGAGCGTCAGGATCGTCAGCAGGCGGAACGCCCACCCGGGATGCGGCGCGATGGCGATCCCGCTCGGGCTGCGCATGCTCTCGAGGCCGTACGCGATGCCGAGCGACTGGATGATCGACAGCCCCATGGTTCCGTAGCGCGTGTACTGCGTGATCTTCTTGCGCCCGGCCTCGCCCTCCTTGGCGATCCGCTCGAGCGCAGGAATCACGACGGTCAGGAGCTGCAGGATGATCGAGGCCGAGATGTACGGCATGATCCCGAGGGCGAAGATCGACAGCCGCCTCAGGTTCCCGCCCGAGAAGAGGTCCACCATGCCGAGCAGCGTGTTGGACGCCTGGTCGAAGAACTGCGACAAGGCGTGGCCGTCAATGCCGGGCGTCGGCACGTGGGCGCCCACCCGGTAGGCGACCAGCAATCCCAGGGTGACGAGCACCCGGCGCTTCAGCTCCGGGATCTTGAAAACGTTCTGGAAGCTCTGCAGGCCTTCGATCACGAGCCGGACACCACCGCGGCGCCGAGCAGCTCCACGCGCCCGCCGCGCGCTTCAATCTTCGCCCGCGCCGACTCGCTGACCGCGTGCGCCTTCACCGTGAGCGAGGAGGTGACGTCCCCCTGGCCCAGGATCTTGACCCGCGCGCTCGCAGATTTTCGGACGAGGCCCATCTTCGCGAGGCTCTCAGGATCGATGACGCTTCCGGCCGGCAGCGTCCCGAGCGACTTGAGATTCACGATCTCGTACACGGTCTTCCCGCCGTGGGGCCGGAAGCCGCGCTTGGGCAGGCGGCGGTAGAGCGGCATCTGCCCGCCCTCGAACCCGCCGCCCTTGCCGCCGCCAGCGCGCGCCTTCTGGCCCTTGTGGCCCCGCGTCGCGGTCTTGCCGTGGCCCGAGCCGGGGCCGCGGCCGATGCGCTTGCGCGGTTTCTTGGCGCCCGGTGCCGGCCGCAACTCGTCAAGTTTCATGGCTCACCTGGAGCACGTGCGGGACCTTTGCGATCATGCCGCGCACCGTCGCCGTGTCCTCGTGGGTCACCGTCTGGCGGACCTTGCGGAGGCCGAGCGCCCTGACGGTCGCCTCCTGCTTGGGGCTGAGCCCGATGAGGCTCTTCGTCAGCGTGACCTTAAGCGTCTTGCCGGACACCGGCTACCTCCTGCGGGCCCTCACCGTCGACGCTTCGCCTCCGCATCGCCTGGAGATCCTGGAGCCGCTTGATCTGCCGGAGCGCGTCGATCGTCGCCTTGAGGACATTGTGCGGGTTGTTGGAGCCGAGCGTCTTGGTGAGGATGTCCTGCACGCCGGCCGCCTCGAGCACCGGCCGGACCGCGCCCCCGGCGATGACGCCCGTGCCCGGCACTGCAGGCTTGAGGAAGACCCGACCCGCGCCGAAGTGCCCCGTGATCTCGTGCGGAATCGTCGCGTCCCGGAGCGGCACGAAGATCAGGTCCTTCTTGGCGTGCTCGACCGCCTTGCGGATCGCCTCGGGCACCTCGCGCGCCTTGCCGAGGCCGACGCCCACGTGCCCGCGTCCGTCGCCGACGACCACGAGCGCGGTGAAGGAGAAGCGCCGGCCGCCCTTGACGACCTTCGCGACGCGGTTGATGGACACGACCCGGTCATTGAGTTCGAGAACGCTGGGATCAATGTGCACTTCGGCCACTCGTCACTCCTCGTGCCGGTCCAACTTACTTCGCCATACTTCGTTGGCCATCGGAGGGGTCCTCGGCGGCCCCCTCCGAGCCTTCCCCAAGGGACCGCTGGCGCCGGCGCTCGAACTCGGCGACCATTGATCCTCGACATGCCATGCAGCATGTTGACCCTGGGCGAGACGACGCGCGAGCCGCGTCCGCGGGGGTCGCCTCCTCCCTCGGACCTCGTCTGGCTCGCAATGTGGACCGGCATCCATTAGCGAGCCCGAGTCAGCCAGAACCCGTTGGAGGAGCACTAAAAGTGAAGGCCGCCGGCGCGCGCCGCGTCGGCCAGGGCCTTGACCCGTCCGTGATACTGATAGCCGCCGCGATCGAACACCACTCGCTCCACGCCCCGCGCCTTTGCCCTCTCCGCCAGCAGCTCGCCGACGATCCTCGCCGCCGCGATGTTTCCCCCGCTCTTCTGCCTTGCGCGGAAGTCGGGACTGCGGCTGTCCACCGCGGCCAGCGTCTTGCCGCTGTCGTCGTCGATGAGCTGCCCGTAGATGTGATTCAGGCTGCGGAACACCACGAGCCGCGGCCGCTCCGCGGACCCGCGAATCCGCCGGCGGATCCTGAGATGCCGGACATCCCGAGACGCTCGCTTGTCCCGGGTGATCATTTTGCGCCCGCCTTCTTGCCGACTTTCCGGCGGATGACCTCGCCGGCGTACTTGATGCCCTTGCCCTTGTACGGATCGGGCTTCCGGAGGTCCCGGAGGTTCGCCGCCGCCTGGCCGAGGACCGCCTTGTCCGCTCCCCGGAGCGTGATCAGGGTCTGCTTCTCGATCTCCACCGACACGCCGTCCGGAAGCGGGAAGATGACGGGATGCGAGAAGCCGAGGGCCAGCTGGATGTTCCGGCCCTGCGTCTGGGCCCGGTACCCGATGCCCACGATCTCGAGTTTCCGCTCGAAGCCGTCCTTGACGCCACTCACCATGTTGGCGACGAGCGAGCGCATGAGCCCGTGGAGCGCGCGCACCGACTGGTGATCCGACTGCCGGGACACGACGACCTGGTTGTCCGTGATCGCCACCGAGAGCGCGGACGGGATCGGCTGCCGCAGCGTGCCCTTCGGCCCCAGCGCCGTCACCGCGGCGCCCTCCACCGCGACCTTCACCCCCTGCGGAATCAGGACCGGCTTCCTTCCGATTCGTGACATGGTGCGCCTACCACACGTACGCAAGGACTTCGCCGCCGACCTTCTCCCGGCGGACATCCCTGTCGGTCAGCACGCCCTTCGAGGTCGACACGATCGCGATGCCCATGCCCGCCAGAATCGAGGGGACCTTGCCGTGGGTCACGTAGACCCGGCGGCCGGGCGTGGAGACGCGGACGAGTCCCGAGATCATCTTCTCGTTGCCGGCGCCGTACTTGAGATAGATCCGCAGCGTCCCCTGCTTCGCATCCTCGATGAGCCGGTAGTTCTTGATGAAGCCCTCGTCCTTGAGGATCCCGGCGATACGGGTCTTCAGCTTCGAGGCCGGGATGTCGACCTTTTCGTGCTCGGCGCGGCTTGCGTTGCGGATCCGGACCAACATGTCAGCGATCGGATCGGTCATCGACATTGCGCGGCTCTCCTACCAGCTCGCCTTCACGATGCCCGGAACCTCGCCCTTGAGCGCCAATTCGCGGAAGCAGAGGCGGCAGAGTTCGAACTTTCTGATGTAGCCGCGAGGACGCCCGCAGAGCTTGCAGCGGTGGTGGGCGCGCACCTTGAACCTAGGCGGGCGCTGCGACTTCATGATGAGCGACGTCTTCGCCATGCGCGCTACTCCCTGAACGGCATCCCGAGGTGCGTCAGCAGCGCCTTCGCGTCCTCGTCGGTTCTCGCCGTGGTGACGATGATCACGTCCATGCCCCGGACCTTGTCGATCTTGTCGTACACGATCTCGGGAAAGATCAGCTGCTCTCGCAGGCCCAGGGCATAATTGCCGCGGCCGTCGAAGCCCTTCGCCGGTACGCCCTTGAAGTCGCGCACGCGGGGAAGCGCCACGTTGATCAGGCGGTCGAGGAACTCGTACATCCGGGCGCTGCGGAGCGTGACCTTCGTCCCGATCGGCATGCCCTCTCGGAGCTTGAAGTTCGCGATCGACTTCTTGGCCCGGGTGACGACCGGCTTCTGGCCCGAGATCGCCCGCAGATCGGCGGTAGCGAAGTCCATCACCTTCGCGTTCTCCCGCGCCTCGCCGACGCCGATGTTGATCACGACCTTCTCCAGCCGTGGCACCTGAAACGGGTTCGTGTACCCACGCTCCTTCATGAGACTCGGCACGACGGCCTTGAAGAACCGCTCCTTCAGTCGCGCCGGCACCTCGCCGGTTCCCTTGGGTTGCGCCGACGGGGCC
>QHRS01000121.1:18037-21667 GCA_003221435.1 Candidatus Rokuibacteriota bacterium | reverse complement strand
CTCGTCGACACGCCCGCGGTCGACCTCAACGCCAGGGGGGATGCCCGATTCAACGGCACTGTGACCATACCTGCCGAATGCACGAGCGAGCCAGCCGACACCGCCTTCCTTGTTCGTGCCCTCAACGGCGTCTGGTTCGCGAACGGAGCCGTGCGCACCATAAAAATGGTGGATGATGACTGAATGAGGGGCGCGCAAGCCGCCTGATGTCGACTGCCGATCATAAGCCAATGGCCCGGGGCCCTCTGGGGCAGGCTGTGCCCAGAGGGCCTCTGGGTTTTGCGAGAGGTGCCGTGACGGTGGCGGTGCTCGTCGTCGGCGGCCTGCTCTTCCAGCCGGCCGCGCGGCCTGATCGCGCCTCCGCCGCGGGCGATCCGACGCCCAGATCTTCGTTCGTGGTGCAGGTCAACCGGAGCCGCCTCACGGTGCGACTCCAGAGAATTCCGCTCCAGATGGCCCTGACGGTGATCGCGCGAAAGAGCGGGCTTGCGCTCGCCCTCGAGGAGCCGCTCGCGGAGCGCGTCACCGTCGCCTTCGACGACCTCCCTCTCGACGAGGGGCTGAGGCGCCTCCTGGGCCCGCGCAGCTACATCCTCTCCTACGCCGAAGCCGGACCGAGCGAACCCGTCGGCGTAACGAAGCTCGTAGTCCTGGCGAAGGGGCGCGAGCGGCTTCGCGCCGGAGAAGCCCCCGCGGTGCGCTTCGTCGTGCCGACTCCACAGGCGATGCCGGCGGAGCTCGATGCGGCACGGCGTAGAGAGGCCGTCGAAGAGTTGGCGGCCAGCGAGGAGCCCGGCCGGCACCTGAATATTCTCCTCGCCGTCCTGAAGCAGGACGAAGACAGCGACGTGCGGGAGGCGGCCTTGGATGCCCTGGAGAGTCTCGAAACCTTCCCGCTCGAGCCTCTCGCCGAAGTGGCCATGCGGGACCCGCAGCCTTCGGTCCGGATGCGCGCGCTGGAGCTGCTCGGCGAACGAGGGAAGAACGATCGCGGCGTCGAGGCCGTGTTGCAGCGAGCCTCGACAGCCGATCCGGACGACGAGGTGCGGGAAGCGGCCTCGTCGTTCCTCGACAGCTTCAACAACGAGGACAGGTAGCCTCGACGCCATCTTCCACCTTGCTCGAAGCGCCGGGGCAAGCGAATCCCCTTGGTCCAGAGAGAGGATTAAGGAGCGCGCTGAACCCGTCCTCAGTAATTTCGGATTGGGGAGGACACGACCGATTCGCCGCTGCACAGAGCAGACCGTCTCGCGGGGCGATACACTTGAGCGGATGAATACCGCCGCGACCGTGGCTCTCCAGGCGCCGGCCGGCTTCGGGAGCCGGCTCAGGCCGAGACGTGCGCAGCTCGGTGTGGTCTGGACGGCCGCCGCGCTGCTTGCCGCGGAAGCGCTCTGGCTCGCACCCCGCTACGGTTTCCGGCACGCCGCGCTCTTCCTCGTCGGAGTGGGCTGCGGCCTCGTGCTCTATCACGCCGCCTTCGGCTTTACCGCGGCCTTCCGCGCCTTCGTCACGACAGGTGACGGGCGCGGGCTGCGGGCGCAGATGCTGATGCTCGCAGTGGCTACCGTCCTGTTCGCTCCGCTGCTCTCGGCCGGCGAGGTCCTCGGCACGAGCGTCGGCGGGGCGGTCGCGCCTGCGGGCGTGTCGGTGCTGATCGGCGCGTTTATCTTCGCCATCGGCATGCAGGTCGGCGGGGGCTGCGGGTCGGGGACGCTCTTCCACCTGGGGTCGGGAGCGACGCCGATGGCACTGACGCTCGCGGGCTTCATCGCCGGCGCCACGATCGCGACCTTTCATATGACCTTCTGGTCCGCCGCGCCGTCGCTCGGCGAGGTGTCACTCGCCGAGACACTCGGCTGGCCCGCCGCGGTCGCCGTCCAGCTCGCCGCACTCGCGCTGATCGCCGCGACCACGTGGGTGATCGAGCGCCGGCTGCACCGAGGGCGGCAGGTCCCGCCCCCGCCGACTCGGGGATGGTCACGCCTCCTCCACGGGCCGTGGCCGCTCGCCGCGGGAGCAGTCGCCCTTGCGGCGCTGAACGCGCTCACGCTCGTGGTGGCCGGCCATCCCTGGGCGATCACGTGGGCGTTCGCGCTCTGGGGCGCGAAAGTGCTTCGACTCGCCGATTACGACCTCTCCGCGGTGCCGTTCTGGAGCGGCGACTTCCAGCAGGCGGCGCTCGCCGCGCCGGTGCTCTCCGACGTGACCTCGGTGATGGATCTCGGGATCGTGCTCGGCGCGTGCCTGGCTGCGGGCCTCGCGGGCCGCTTCCGGCCGACGCGCCGCCTCCGGCTCCGGATCGTCTCCGCGGCGCTGACGGGCGGCCTGCTGCTCGGGTACGGCTCGCGGATCGCGTTCGGCTGTAACATCGGCGCGTACTTCAGCGGGATCGCGTCGACGAGCCTGCACGGCTGGTTCTGGGGTGCCGCGGCGCTGCTCGGCACGCCCGTCGGCGTCTTCCTTCGCAGGCTCTTCGGTGTGGGCGAGGACAGGACAACCAGAGGAACGGAGGAACAATCATGAGACGCGTGGGAATCGGACTCACCGTGTTCGCGATCGTCGCCGCCGGGCTCGGGCTCGGAGTGAGCCGGGCCGACGAGGGCACAAGACAGGCGGAGATCGTCGCCGGAGAGCTGGCGACGATTGCCAACCAGCTCTCGCTGCATCCCGAGATCGCCATCGACTTGACGAAGGTGAGCGGGGAGTACTGCTTCAACGCGGGACTCGGATCGGGCGGCCACATGACGCACTACGCAACGGACCCGACCAAGACCCGGGAAGACGTCGTCGATTTCGTGAATGCCGAGCCGCTCATCAAGGCGGGCATCAACGTCACCACGCTTCCGAAGTTCCCCGGCGGCCTCAACAGCATGACGCCGGGGCAATGGTACTTTCTCGCCGCCGGCGAGCCCGAGCCGCACCACGACACGAGATTCCCGTTCCCGATCCTGATCAGGGCGACCAACATCAAGTGACATCGCGGGTTCTCCGCGCTTCCGGCCTGAAGTAGGTCGCGCCTGATTCTGGCCCCCGCCGGCCACCGGCCGGCGGGACGCCGGAGCCCTTCGAAACCTAGTTTTGCGCCTCTATGTTTTACGCCTCTACAAAAAAGGGTCCAGATGCGAGGCGGCGAAGGAGCGACGACGGAGACGTGACAGCGGTTGTACGTCGCAGGGAGGAGCGATTGAGCCAACGACGCAGATCGGCCTTTAGGAGCGGCCTGCGAGAACGATCAGCGCGTCGACCGCCAGGACGCCCTGCCCTTGAGGCAGCGCGATGAGGGGGTTGACGTCGATCTCCCGAATCCAGGGCCGCAGATCGAAGGCGAGCCTCGAGAGCCTGACCAGGGAATCGGCGAGCGCGTCTTCGTCAACCGGAGCGCGCCCGCGCGCGCCCGCGAGCAGCGGATACGTCCGAAGCGAGCGGATCATCGCCAGCGCCTGATCGCGGCTGACCGGCGCCAAACCGAAGGCGGCGTCGTCCAGATACTCGATGAAGACGCCGCCGAGCGCGACCATGACGACCGGCCCGAACGCGCCGTCGCGCTTCGCGCCGAGCGCGACCTCGACGCCGCCCGGCGGCGCCATGCGCTGCACGAGCAAGCCGCGTATCGGAGTGTGGGGGAAC
>QHRS01000121.1:8660-18022 GCA_003221435.1 Candidatus Rokuibacteriota bacterium | reverse complement strand
CCACCGCGCAGGCCGAGACTCACGAGGCCGAGGTCAGACTTGTGCGGGATCGCCCCCGAGCACGCCTTCAGCGCGACGGGATAGCCGAGCGCCTCAGCAGCCGCCACCGCCTCGTCCGCCGTCGTGACGAGGCGCTCGGCGGCGGTCGGCACGCCGTAGGTCGTAAGCAGGGCCGTGCTGTCGTACTCGTCGAGCGGCCCTGGCCCGGCCGCTTCTATCACGCGGCGCGCTTCCGCGGTCGCCACGGGCTCTCCACCGGCGGCCGTGACCGGCGACGGCGCCTCGGGTGTCTCGCCGAAGCGCACGCGCGCGGCGAGCGCTTTCAGGCAACCCGTCGATTCGGTGAACACCGGCAGGCCTGCCGTCTCAATCTTCTCCGCACCCTTTGGAGAACTCGCAACCCAGCTGACCAGAACCGGCTTGGCGGCGTCCCGCGAGAGGCGGATGACGTCGTCCGCAATGTCGTCGACGGGGTACATCTGGTTTACCATCGCGAGCGCGACGACGACCACGTCGACCTCCGCGGCCTCGAGCAGCACCGCCAGGGATCTGGAGAACAGCGTGTGGTCGGTGACAAGCTGCGCGGTCGTATCCACCGGGTTGCCCGTCGCCCCAAAGGCGGGCAGGAACGCGCGAAGTCGTGCCTGCGCCGACTCGGACAGTGCCGGCACGTCGAGCCCGAGGTCGGCGCAGGTATCCGCCATGATGACGCCGAGCCCACCCGAGTTCGACAGGAGGCCGAGCCGCCGGCCCGATGGGCCCGCGAGACGCGCGAAGAGATAGACGTAGTCGAGCAGCTCCTGGACATCGCGGGCTTCTGTCGCGCCGACCTGCTGGAGGAGCGCCGCGGCAACCCGATCCTCGGGAGCGATCGCGCCCGTGTGTGAGGCGGCGGCGCGGGCAGCCTGAGTGGAGCGACCCGCCCGCAGGAGCACCACCGGCTTGCCGGCGGCGCGTGCGCGGCGGACCGCCTCCAGGAGGCGGCGGCCGTCCCGGATGCTCTCGACGTACGCGCCAACGACCCGGGTGTACGGATCGCGGGCGAAAAACTCGATGCATTCGGGCAGGTCGACGTCGGCCTCGTTGCCGGTGCTGATCCAGTACGACAATCCGGTCCCGCGCTGTCGCAGCAAGCTACCCAGCATGCCGCCGACGGCGCCGCTCTGCGCCACCAGGCCGACGCCACCCGGCTCTCCCGCCTCGACCATTGCCGACGAGAAGCTCACGTTGAGTCGCCGGCGGAGCGCGACGAACCCCTGGCAGTTTGGGCCGATGACGCGTATGCCTGTCCGGCGCGCGACGCTCGCGACTTCTTCTTGGAGAGCTTTCCCCTCTGGTCCCACTTCGGCGAAACCCGAGGCGTAGACGATCGCTCCCTTCGTTCCTCTGGCGGCACATCGCAGCAGCATGTCGGCGACCTGGCGGGCAGGGACCGCCAGGACCGCCAGATCCACCGGCTCCGGAAGCGCTTCCAGATCGGAGTAACAGCGGAGCCCCTGGACCTCGGTGTATTTCGAGTTGACGGGGTACACCCGCCCCGCGAAGCCCGCCCGCATCATGAAGTCGAGCGGACGACCGCCAATTCGCCCCGGATCCTGAGAGGCGCCGATGACCGCAACCGAGCCCGCGGAAACGAGATCTTCCAGACGGAATGCTCGTCCGCCGGTCACCGCGACGCTCCCCCCGGCGCGGGGGACGCGTGCCTCGCGAGGCGCCGATCGATCGCGGGGTGCGTGTAGAGGAGCAGTTCCTCCAAACGATTCGGCCGCCGTTCGGCGAGATTCAGTGAGGCGAGCCGGTCGATCGCGCCGACGAACGCCGGGACGTTTCGAGTAGTGGCGAGAGCGAAATCGTCCGCCTGGCACTCGATCCGCCGCGAGAAGGCGTTGGCGAGCGGGGCCGTGATCAGCCCGAGTGCCAGCAGCACGAGCGCGAGCCAGGGGAGCCCTGCCGGGTCCGCGATCCCACCCAACCCCCAGCGCACAGCACCGGCCCGGAGCAGGCGATCCGCGACCCAGAACGTCGCGAGCGTGAGCACGCCTCTGAAAAGGAGCCCGCGGCGGACGTCGCCGTGGACGTGATGCCCCAGCTCGTGCGCGAGTACGAACTCGATCTCGTCGGGCGTGAACCGGGTCAGCAGCGTATCGGCTCTTGCGCGACTGATCTCCCACCCAGACGCCGACGACCGGCACGCCCGCGCGCGCCGCCAGGGCGACCAGGCGCTCGCGGAGGGCCGCGTTCTCGAGCGGTGTCAGGCGATAGAAGAGCGGCATGAGCCAGATCGGCGCGACCGCCGCGTAGAGCACGTGGCCTGCGAAGAAGACCGCGGCCGCGGCGAGCCACCAGAGCGGTGTGGTCCAGAGCAGCGCGTACATGATCTCGAAGCCGACCAGCGCGAGGAGCGCGCGGATCGCGGTGGCCTTGGCGCGGTCCAAGAGCCAGCGGCTCAACGGCTGATGCAGGAGCCCGAACCGTCTCGGCAGGCGGTAGCCGGCGAGGAAAACCAGCGGCGCCGTCGCGACCTGGAGCGCGACGCCGAGCACGGTGGCCTCGATCAAGATGATCAGCGCCAGCTCCGGCCATCGGCGCGGCACCGGCGGGCGCAGCCCGTACGCCGTGGCCCACGCGCCGATCGCGAGCACCGCGGCGGTGGTGAGAAGGCTCGCGGCCGCGAGGGTCAGTCGCCGGCGATGATAGGTGCGCGCTTGGTCCATCACTCGGGCGCAATTGTACGCCCGGCCGGCTCGTCCGGGTTTTGCCGCGTCGGGCGGAGTGCCGCTTGCCTGTCAGTGGCCCGGCAGGATCACGTGGACGCGCTGATACGGCCGGGTGTCCAGGGCGGGCCGAAGGTGAGCGCGGCGTCGCGCACTCGACACTCGGCCCCGACAGCCGCTCCCGGCGAATCCACGCGCGCAGCAGGGCGCAGATCGGGCAGCCGGGGGCCGTCGGCGGCATCGTGACCGCGGGACGAAGCGCTCGCGGACGTCGGAGCGCAGAGCGCAGAAGGGAACGTAGCCAGGCCGCGGTGGCGGCGAATGCGGAGGGACCGACGCTTTCGAGTTATCGGGAGCGCGCCCCAGAGGTTAGTCGGAGGCGCTCACCAGCTTGACGGTCACCCGGCGGTTCCTTGCCTGCTCCGCTGGTTTCGCGTGGTCGCGGAGCTCGCCCACACTGACCGACCGAATCCGCGTCGGTTCCACTCCCTTTTCCACGAGGAAGCGACGTACGGCATCCACTCTCTTGTGGCTGAGCTGCAAGTTGTAGTCGGGTGATCCCGCCGAGTCCGTGTACCCCTCCAGACGCAGTCTGAGGCTGGGGTTCTCACGGAGCTTCCTGGTCAGCCGCACCAGGTCGGCTTGCGCGACCCTATCGAGGTCCCACCGGTCAGAGGCGAATATCACATGAACGGTGTTGGCGGAGTTTTGGGCAGTCGCGTTAGCGGCCCCGTGGCCTCCCCACTTATTCCGGACCCAGTCCGCCTTGTTCCGGAACCAGTCCTTTGTCGCGGTACACCCGGCCATCCCGATCAGCAGGGCCGATACCAGGACCCCCACCCTGAAAACCTGTTGCATGGCATCCTCCTGTTCGAGGCCGTGCAAACATCCCTCCAGGGGCCTGCAACAGATCTGCCAGATCGAGACCGGCAAAAAGTTCAAGAGAAAAGGGAGGATGCGGAGGATGAGCCGAGCACTGTCGCGATTTTGGTGTTACGTCGGTGACACTCCTAGTCGAAGAGCATCGATGGGATGAAGCACGGTCCTCAACGCCGCCGGCGTCGCTGAACCGAAGCGGACGGCCGGGGCGAGAAGACTGACGGCTAGCGCGGCGACGGCGATACGCGTATAAGGTCTCGTCACGGGCGTCGACGTGAAGCTCTTCTACTACTCGCTGCTTGTCATCGCCGGGTTCCTTGCCATGAGCCTCGCGAGCTTCTGGTTGACCGTGCGGCCACCGCGGCTCGTCATCCCCGTGCACCCGCGGGACTACAACCTCCAGGCAGAAGAGGTGACGATCCCCACGGACGACGGGCTCAGGCTCTCGGCCTGGCTCGTTCCACGCGCGGCCGCCCCGGCTATCATTCTCCTCCACGGCTATCCGGCCGAAAAAGCCGACCTTCTCCCGCTCGCCGCGGCATTGCACCCGTACTTCACGACCCTGCTGGTGGACCTGCGCTACTTCGGCAAAAGCGCGGGTCGAGCGACCACCTTCGGGTTTCGCGAGCGACGGGATCTCCGGCGCGCGATCGACTTCCTGGGCGCGCGCGGATTCGATCGCGTCGGCGTCTTCGGCTTTTCGCTCGGCGGCGCCGTCGGAATCATGACGGCGGCGGAGGACGCGCGCATCCGGGCCGTCGCCGCCTACGCCCCCTTCGCGGATCTGCGGACACTCGGGCACGAAGTCTACTCCTTCCTGTGGGTGCTGAAGTATCCGCTGGTCGAGGCGATGATCCTCTGGGCGCGGCTCTTCCTCGGCGGTAATATCTCTCGACCCTCGCCCGCGACGGCGGCCGCGACGCTTTCCATCCCCGTGCTCCTCATCCACAGCCGGGGGGACGAGCAGATCGCCTTCGGTCACGCCGAGCTGCTCAGGCGGGCGCTGGCACGCAATCCCGATGCGGAGTTTCATTTCATCGAGCGCGGCCGCCACGGCGAGTTCGATCGGGGTCTGGACGAGCGGATCACAGCCTTCTTCAAGGAGCACCTCGCAGGACGCTGAACAACCAGGCAGGCCGCTGAAAAAGATCCAGACGCGAGGCGGCGACGGAGCGACGAGTGAGACGTACGCTGTGGGCCTTTTTCGGCGGCCCGCTAGGGCGGGTATGATGCCGGCGCGGCACGCTCGTCCGGTTGCGATGATCACCGGGGCTGGCCGCGGGATTGGTCGTGCAACGGCCGAGGCGTTCGCTGCCGAGGGTTACGCGGTCGTCCTCGCCGAGCTACAGCCGGCGCTCGGGCGGCGGGCGGAGCAAGCGCTGCGCCGATCCGGAGCGACCGCGAGCTTCGTCCCGACCGACGTCGCGGGTGCCGCATCCGTGGGAGGGAGCGTGCGGGCGGCGCTTCGTCGGTTCGGACGCGTCGACTGCTTGGTCAACAACGCCGGGGTCCTCAACCCGGGGCCGCTCGTCGACCGCTCCGTCGCCGAGGTCGACCGGATGGTTGCGGTGAACCTGCGCGGCCCGCTGCTCATGGCGCGAGCGGCGCTTCCCGCGATGCTTCGTCACGGCGCCGGGTCGATCATCAACGTCGCGTCGCAGCTCGGCAAGTTTGGCGCCGCGGAGTACGTCACGTACTGCGCCACGAAGTGGGGCGTCGTCGGCCTCAGCGAGGCGCTCGCGGCGGAGTTGGCGGGCACGGGCGTGCGCGTCTGGGCGGTCTGCCCGGGGCTGGTGGATACGGAGATGGCGCGTCGGGCCGTGGGCGTCACCCCGCGCGAGCGCCGGGGCCTCCTGAGGCCCGAGGCCGTGGCTCGCGTGATCGTGGATCTGGCGACCGGACGGAGGCGAGTGGCGAGCGGCGCCGCCGTGGACGTGGTCCGCTAGAACCATCGGAGGGGGCCTCGACGGCCCCCTCCGAGCCTCCCCCAGGGGTCGGGGCTCCGGCAAAGCCGGCGCTCGGAGCCGGAGGGCACTCAGAGGGCGTGAACGAATCGACGCCGCGGGTGACCGGTGGGGGGTGTCGGGGGGAGCGGCGCTCGCTCCCCCCGACGTTGACTGAGTCCGCGTGCTATCGCGGAGGCCCGGGAGGAGGTGGCGGCGGAGGCGGAATGCTCGCCGGAACGTTCATAACAGACGGCGCGGCAGGCGGCTGCGACGTGAACGCCGGCTGAGAACCCTTGGCGAGCGGGATCTGGTTGCCTTTGGCGTACATGCATTGCATGTAGGTCATGTCATAGCGGCGCTGTACCGACGTCTGTGCGCCCTCAGCGTGACCAGCGCCGACGGCTGTACCGCCAAGCAGCCCAGCGCCTGCGCCAACCGCAGCCCCGGTCGCCGGACTCCCCGCTGCGGCGCCTACCGCTGCACCGACAGCCGCTCCTACAGCTGTCCCGATCGCCGCCCCGCTCACCATGCTCTCGGTCGACGCCCGCTTGGCCGTTATCCCAGTTTGTTGCGCCGCCCACTGGCGGCAGACCGCATCATCGGCTTGAAACTGCTCGAAATTCTTCCCACCGCCCGGAAGGACCATCACGCTCGGTCCAGCCGGCACGGTCGCGCACGCGGTGAGCGACAGGACAGCGACGACCACAGGAACACCGACGGAGCACCGCATCCTCTGTCGTCCTATTGTTTCGGGGGTGTCGACGGAACGACGTTGAGCCAGCCGCCCGGGCACTCCTTGACGTACGGGTAGTACGCCTTCGCGTCGGCGCAGTAGTACCAGTAGTACTCCTGCTGGTGCGCCGACGGGGGCGGTTGCTGTTGGACGTAGACCTGGGGCTCTTCCCGGATCACGACGGGCGGCGCAGGGACGTAGTTCGGATACGGATACCAGTACGGCCCCCAGTACCACGGGGGACCCCAGAACGGCGCGCCGATGATGACGTGGCTTCGGAAGCCGACGTGGCCGCCGCCCACCGCGCGGACGGGTCTATGGCGTCCGTCCGCGTAGACGGGGACGGCAAGGGTCACGATGAGCCCTGTTATTGCGGCGAGGCAGAACCACCTCTTCATCGCTCGGCCACCTCCGGCTCGGCGGTCGAAGGCCGCCTGAGCCCGCTCAGTGCGCGCCAGCGCCCAGAAATGTCTCGCGGAAGCGACGCCACCAGCCCTCCCGCGGAACCGGGGTCGCCGGTCTACCCGCTCACTAACCTTAACGAACGAGCCCCAGCCCCGGTTGACGCCCCAAGAAATCTACCGGCCTGGGGCAAATCCGCCCCATCGTGTCAACGCGGTGAGCCGTCCAATCGTTGAGGGGGGTAGAACGGGAGGCATGGCGGGACCGGAGGTCGTCCTGGAAGACCGAGCGGCGTACGACACCCTCTATCGGGCGGAGTCCGCCCGCGTCATGCGGCTCTGCCGCCTGCTACTCGCCGATCGCGAGGAGGCCCGCGAGGTGCAGCAGGAGGTCTTCCTGAAGCTCTTCGAGGCGCTGAAGCGGCAGCCCGGGCGCGATAGCTGGGGCGCTTGGCTCACGCGCGTGGCGGTCAACGCGTGTCACGACCGGCGCCGGTCGGGATGGTGGAAGCGGTGGAGGAACTCGCGCGAGCTGTCCGAGGACACAAGGTTCGTCAGCCCGGAGCCGTCTCCGGAGGACGCGGCCATTGCGGGGGCCACGCGCGCGCGGATCTGGGCCTCGTTCCGCGGGCTGTCGGCCCGGCAACGCGAAGTGTTCATTCTGCGGCACCTCGAGGGGCAGACGACAGACGAGGTCGCCAGGGCGCTCGGGATGAGCGCGGGCAGCGTCAAGCGACACCTCTTTCGGGCGGTGCGCCAGCTGTCTCCGAGAACGAGAGCTGGTGTTGCTCCAGGCAGATGATGGCACCGCCGACCAGCGGCGTCATCTGCGCGACTGCGCGGCGTGCGCAGCGCGGGTTCGCCGCCTCGCGGACGACCTGGCGCTGGTCGGCCGCGTCCTGCAAGACGAGCCTCCCGACATGTTCCAGGCCGCGGGGGGACGTCGGATATGGGCCCCGATGGCCGCGACCGCGCTGGCGGTACTGCTGGTCATGAATCTGCTGTTCGCCTGGCAGTGGAGCCGGATGCGGAGCCCCGAGGTGGCGCCCATGAGGGACGCCCCGAGAAACGCCGCGGTGATGCTCGGAGTCCCGGCGACCCCCCTCGACGCGCCGCAGTTCATCGATTGGGTCCTGGAGATGCCGTCGGACGATTTCTGGCTGAACGAGGATCTGCAGAGTCTTCCGCTGGGGGATATCGAGTCATGACCCCCGATGAGGAGGGAGCGATGAAGCGACCGATTCAACTTCTGATCGTCGGTCTCGTGGTGGCCCTCGGCGCGGTGCCGGTGTTCGCCCAGTTCGGCGACCACCTGGGCGCGCCCGCGGGACGCCGGGAAGCCGGCATCCTCTTCATGCTGCTCCGAGGCGCAAACCTCGACGCGGAGCAGCAGACGCGGCTCCGAGAGATCGTGGTCGCACACCGCGGGAAGTCGGAGCAGCTCATCAAACAGCTCCGAGCGGCCCAGGACGAGTTGCTGGACCGGCTGCTGGCGCCGGGGCCGGTGCAGTCGGACGACCTCAGGCCGGTTCGGCAGCGGATCGCCCAGTTCTGGGAGCAGCTCGCCCACGATCGGCTCGCCACGGCGCTCGAGATTCGCGGCCTCTTAACGCCCGAGCAGCTCGCCAGGGCGGCGCAGATGAAGGACCGCTATCGCGCCCTTCGAGCCGAGATGCGCGAACTCTTCGAGAGCACGCGGTAGATGCCTGAGCGGAGCCACCAGCCGTGGCGTGGTTCTCCCGAGAGGCGCCCGCGACTTGTGTGACGCGCGATGAGCCCTCGGGCAACCATCCAGGTCGCCCTGCGGGCGCTCCGCGCCAATGTCATGCGGACCACGCTCGCCATGCTGGGCATCATTATCGGGGTGGGCGCGTTCATCGCGTCCGGCGCGATCGGCGCCGGCGCCCAGGCGCGGATCGCCGACCAGATCAAGAGCCTCGGCTCGAACATGATCGTCGTCATGTCGGGCAGCATCAGCTCTGGCGGCATCCGGCTGGGCAGCGGAACTCAGCTGACGATTACCGAGGACGACGCGACGGCCATCGCGCGCGAGAATGCCTCGGTCGTCGCCGCCGCGCCGTCGCTCCGGGGCGCGGGGCAGGTCGTCTATGGCAACCAGAACTGGGCGACCTCGGTCCAGGGGGTTACGCCCGACTACGAGATCGTCCGCGAGTGGCCGGCGGCCGACGGGAAGTACTTTGGGCCGGAGGACGTCGACGGGGCGGCGAAGGTGGCCCTGGTCGGCCAGACCGTCGTGGACAACCTGTTCGGCGGGACCGATCCCATCGGGCAGATCGTCCGGATCCGGAAAGTCCCGTTCGTGGTCGTCGGCGTGCTCGAGCGCAAGGGCCAGTCGAGCTGGGGCCAGGACCAGGACGACGTGGTGCTGATCCCGATCAGCACCGCCAAGAAGAAGGTCATGGGGGTGACGCAGGCCAACGCCCGGGCCGTCAACGCGATCTCGGTGAAGATCCAGGACGGCGCGGACCTGCACGCCGCCGAAGCCGACATCCGGGCTCTGTTGCGGCAGCGCCACCGGCTCCAGCCCGCCCAGGACGATGACTTCTCCGTCCGAAACCTGGCGGACATCCTCGCGACCCAGGAGAAATCGGCGCAGGTGATGACCAATCTCCTCTACGCCATCGCGGCCGTCTCGCTGATGGTGGGCGGCATCGGCATCATGAACATC
>QHRS01000121.1:1423-8422 GCA_003221435.1 Candidatus Rokuibacteriota bacterium | reverse complement strand
CGACCCGATCACGGCTCTCCGGTACGGGTAATGCGCTCACGGGATTTCGCGATGCCGCCGATCCGGGATCAGCCCGTGTTCCTCCGGCCGGCAGATGCCTGTGTGGCCAGGGCGTCGGCCCGGCGATTGTATTCCGCGAACTCGTTGACGCCGGCGTAGGTCGATTGATGGCCGCGCTGGTGGCGGAAAGTCACGCGGATCCGGTGCTCGGCGATCCGGTTGCGGCAGGCGGCAACAACCTGTGCGACCGTGGCGTCCTTCGCACGCCAGCGTCCCGTGATCCACGCGCCGACGCCCTCGTAATCGTGCACGATCGTGACTTCCGCGCCTGCCGGGACACGCCCGAGCGCGACGTAGAGGCCGCCAATCTCGGCGAGCACGTTGCGGATCCGCGCCAGCGCGTTGCGCACAGCTTCGGGCGATTCCAGCGTCTCGAGCCCGGCCGTGTCGAAGACCTCGTGGACCGACGTGCTGATCTCGCCGAGGACTGCGACTGAGCCGTCCCCGGACTTCCTGACGAGGACGACGCCGATACCGCCTTCGTGGTTGCCGTCAACGAACGCGTAGAGCCCGGGCGAGAGCACCACACCGCTTCCGCTCAGGATCGCCTCGGCCTCTTCGCGGGAGCCGACCGACTGATACCGGGCGCCGGCGACGCCATGAACAGCCGCCTTGCAGGCGTCCCACGTCTCGTAAATCCCGCGGCGATCCTCTGGCGCGGTCACGACATAGACCTTGGTGTGGTGGCTCTCACTCCCCTTCACGGTTCTTCGATCCGCCCCTGTCGCGCAATCTATCATGCCGGGCAGATCGAGGGCTTGACAGTCCGACCGATTCGGTCCTAGAGTCCGGCCATCCTCCGGGCGCCAGCGGGGCACGGGGGACACGTCATCACTCTCGAGGTGAACGGCCTGTCCCGGGCGGTCGACGCGGTCGTGTTTGATCCCGGTCTCCAAGGCGGCGCGCGGCAAGGCGTTCATGGTGGAGCGGGCGGTGCAGCGCGACCACCGCATAGAGGGGTGAGAAGCCGCGTGCTGCCCTGGCCGCTGTGCGAAGGCGTGCATGACCGCCGACGGTAGTGTCCGATGACCCTGCATCGCCTCCTGCCGCTGATCGCTCTCATCCTGAACCTCTGTCTCGTCGCGATCTCCCTCCTGCGAAACCCCGCGAGCCGGCTCAACCGGATCTTCGCCTACTTCGTGTCGGCGCTGGCTCTGTGGAACCTCGGCGTGCTGATGCTGCGGCTCGCCCCCGACCCGACGAGCGCCTACAGGTGGGAAGTGATCATCCACGTGGGCGTCATTGCGCTCCCGGCGTTCTACTACCACTTCGTGCTCATTTTCCTCGACAGTACCGTTCGGTGGCGACGCTGGCTGATCGTGGCCTACGGCCTCTCCGCTCTCTTCTCACTGCTGAATCTCGCTGGTTCATCCGCCTTCCTGGCTGGCGTTCAGTCCACGGCGTGGGGGTGGGCCCCGGCGCCGGGGCCGCTCTACAACGTCTTCTTCGTCTACTTTTATGTGTTTTTGCTTGCCGGTCTCATTCACCTTGGCCACGCCTACAAGAGAGCGGATTCGGGCTTTCGCCGCAATCGCACGGTCCTCATCCTGGTCGGAACGGCGCTGGCAATTTTCGGCGGCTTTCTCGATGTGGTGAGATTCGCGCTGGCCGGGACCTTCCCCTTGGTCGAGCGCATCTACCCGATCGGCATTCCTGCCAACATGGTCTATGCCTTGATGTTCGGCACCGCGATCATTCGGTACCGGATGTTTGACGTCAGCGCGGTGGTCAAGAAATGCGCGGTGTATGGCACCGTCGGTGCGGCCGTGACGTCGGTCCTCGTCGCGCTCACGTGGGTGCTGGAGCGCGCGTTCGATCTGGAGAAGGACACGGCCGTCTGGATCATCGCGCCGCTCGGGTTCATCTTCACGCTCCTCCTCACTCCCCTGGGCCGGCCGATCGAGGACTGGATCGAGCGACTCATGTTCAGGAAGTCCCGCGGATGCCATGAGACCCTCGTGGCGCTGAGCAAGCAAATGAGTACGCTGCTTGATTTCAGCCAAATCGTCGACACGCTCGTTCAAGGCCTCGTCCGCGGCATCTCCCTCACGCACTGCGCCCTCCTCGTCTACGACGAGTCCAGGAGATCGTTCGTGACTCAACGGGAGGAGACAACGAGCGGCGAATCAGCCGGGATCGCTTCAATGCGGGACGATAGCCTCATTGTGCAGTGGCTGCGGCGGCACGAGGGGGTGCTGGTCAAGGAAGAGGCGGGCCTCAACCGGAGAGCCTTCCAGTTGTTGGACGCCGCGGGCGGAGAACTCGAAGACATCAAGACGTCACTGATCGTACCGCTCAAGCTCGAAGGCGAGGTTACGGGTATTCTTCTGGTCGGCGAAAAACTCTCGGGCGAAATCTTCGACACCGAAGAGTTGGAGCTCTTGGGGGTCCTGGCCAACCAGGCGGCGATCGCCATGCAAAACGCGCGGCTCTACGAGCAGGCCGACCGGGAGCGCCGCCGGATCGAGGTCCTCTATCAGCTCTCGAGGCGGCTCGCGACCGCGTCTGAGACGCAAGAGATCCTTTCGTTGATCGTCAATGAGACGAGCCGTCTGCTGGGTGTCGAGGTCGCGGCGCTTCGACTACTGGAGGGCGAAGAGCTGATCCTGAAGTCCTGGACCGATTCTCCCATCTCCGATGCCTTGCGTTGGCCGTTGAGAGTTGGCGAGAGTCTCACCGGAGCGGTCCTGGCGACGAATCAACCGCTCTCCGTGGAGGATGTGCTCGAAGACGAACGTTACGATCCACGGCACAAGAAGGCCGCCGCGGCGGTCGGTTTGCACGGGTTTCTCGGGGTCCCGTTACGAGCCGACGGCAAGCCCACCGGTGTCCTCTATGCATACACAACGCAGCGTCGGCTGTTCGGCGCCGACGACATTTCTCTTCTTTCGGCGTTCGCCGATCAAGCGTCTGTGATCTTGGAGAGAAGCCGCCTCGCCGAGGAACGAAGGCAAGCAGGGGAAGCGTTGCGTCAGAGTGAAAAGCTGGCGACGATGGGTCAGCTACTCGCCGGAGTGGCCCATGAGTTAAACAACCCGCTCACCGTGTTGATCGGGTACGCCGGCGTTCTACGTTCGGGGGTGGAGAGTCGATCATCGAAGTTGAGGGGCAGGCCCGTCGAGTATCTCGCCGAACGAATCGAGACCGCTGCCGAGCAATGCAGCCGGATCGTCCGGAACTTCCTCGCGCTCGCGCGCAAACACCCCCCCGAGCGCCGCCGCGTGGCGTTGAATCGGACCGTCAACGAGGCGGTGGAACTGATCGGCTACGCGCTCGCAGTCGACAACGTGAAGGTGGATCTGGACTTGGCCGCCGACCTTCCCGATCTCTGGGCCGATCAGCATCAGCTGCAGCTGGTCGTGGTGAATCTGCTGACGAACGCCCACCAGGTGCTGCGCCAGGCGTCCCTGCGTCAGATCACGCTCACGACGCGTTACGATCCGGATCGCTCATGCGTGGTGTTGTGGGTCGCCGACACAGGGCCCGGTATCCCTCGCGACCTCCTGGCTCGGATTTTCGAGCCCTTCTTTACGACGAAACCCGTCGGCGAAGGGACGGGGCTGGGACTATCACTCTGCCAGGGAATCATTGAAGATCATGGCGGCTCGATCCGCGTCGAGAACGAGGTCGGACGCGGCGCCGTCTTCAAGATCGAGTTGCCACTCAGCTCCACCGTGCTCGAACCCGCGGGTCCAGATGCCGGACCAGTGCCGACGATTCCGCAAAAGAAGGTCTTGGTCGTGGACGACGACTCGGCTCAGGCGGATCTCTTGGCAGACATCCTCACGGTCGATGGACACCAGGTTGAGACCGCCTCGAATGCCGCGACGGCGCTGGAGCGCCTCAATGAGGGGAGCTATGACCTCGTCATCTCCGATATCAGGATGCCGAAGCTTGATGGTCCAGGCTTCTACCGGGAGGTGGAACTTCGCCACTCGGGTCGCCGACCGCCGTTCGTTTTCGTTACCGGCGATGTTCTCGGCGCGGACACGCTGAAGTTCCTCGAGAAGACGAAGGTTCCTTGCCTCAACAAACCTTATGTCCGTGAGGACGTACGGCACGCCATCCATTTCGCGCTCGTGGCTCCCCAATAAATTCGCTTTCGCCGGTACCGACCACTTGCCCGTGAAGGTCCACCAGCACCACAGATCGTCAGTCGCTCAGGCCCAAACCGCCGGGCGGGCAGCCCTGAGAGGGCTATGGATTGGGACCGCTCGTGTGAACGTCGCTCCCGCGACTCTGGCGCCGACGCCAGAACTATCGTGGAGGCTCCATAGCAGGGTGGCCACAAGCGGGGACGGGAGGGCTGCGATGGGACCGGGCCGGAACGCGTGCGCGATCGGCCGGGGTTAGGAAGAAGTCTCGCGGGAGTGAATGCCGTAGTGCTTCATCTTTGTATGCAGCGTCTTGTAATCCACCTTGAGGCGGCGGGCGGTCTCGCTCTTGTTGCCGCCCGTTGCCCGGAGCGCTTCCCGGATCGCCTGCCGCTCCACGTGCTGAGCGGCTATGTCGGCAATCTCCTTGAGCGAGAGCCCGAGCGGAGGGGCTTCGTGTACGCCGGGGAGCGGTGCCGGGGAGCTGTCCGCGTAGACACCGGCCAGATGCTCGGGGCGAACGACGTCGGAGGTCAGCAAGACGGCCCGCCGGATCACGTTTCGAAGCTCGCGGACATTCCCTGGCCACGGATGGCGGAGGAGCAGCTCGATCGCCTCTTCCGAGATCGCGCGAACGGGCCGCCCGAACTCCATGTTCGCTTCGGCCAGGAAGCGGTGCGCCAGCGGTAGGATGTCGTCGCGGCGCTCGCGGAGCGGGGGAAGCGGGATGATGAACTCGTTGAGGCGGTAGTAGAGATCCGGTCGGAACCGGCCGGTTCGCACCTCGGCCTGCAGCGGGACGTTCGAGGCCGCGATGATCCGCACGTTCACGGCCACCAGGACCTTGCCGCCGAGCGGCTGCACCTCGCGTTGCTGCAGGACTCGCAGAAGCGTCGCCTGGGTGGCGAATGACAGGTTGGCGATCTCGTCGAGGAACAGGGTGCCGCCGTCAGCGAGCTGGAAGTGGCCCTCCCTGCGTCGATCCGCGCCCGTGAATGCGCCCTTCTCGTAGCCGAACAGCTCGGACTCGATCAGCGTGTCGGGGATCGCACCGCAGTCGAGCACGACGAACGGGTTCTTCCGGCGATCGCTCGTCTGGTGGATGGCGCAGGCCACCAGCTCCTTACCGGTGCCCGTCTCGCCCTCGATGAGCACCGTCAGCGTGGAGTCGGCGACCTGCTTGACTTGGCGGGCGACTATCTGCGACTCGGGACTCGGCCCCACCAGCCAGCCGAGGGCGCTCGAGCTGGCGAGCTGGCTTTTGAGCTCCCCGATCCCGGCGAGCAGTTGCCGATGTCGCAGAGCCTGCCGGATCGTAACCATGATCTCCTGGGCTCGGAGCGGTTTCGTCAGGTAGTCGTAGGCCCCCAGCCGAATCGCTTCGACGGCCGAGCGGATGTTGCCGTGACCGGTCAGGATGATCACCGGGGCCTGGAGGCCAGTGGCCTTGAGCCGTTTGAGTGTCTCCATCCCGTCGAGGCCCTGCATTCTCAGGTCGAGGAGAACGATGCCGGGAGTCGACGAATTCACGTACTCGAGCGCGGCCTGACCTTCCGCCACCGACGCAACCGCAAACCCTTCCGCTTCGAGGATGTCGGCCAAGTAGAGGCGGATCTGGGGGTCGTCATCGACCACCAGGGCCGGCAGCGGCAACATCCCTGCGGTTTCCATCGCCAAGGCGTTCATCATGGCCTGTAAGCTCTCGAGCCTGTACGCCCTCGAGCGAGCCCCACGCTACCGCGGGTGTGGCTGGAAGTAAACGCCCAATCTGGTGGAACCTCGGGCTCGGCCCGAGGGCAGGAGAACGGTCCGGGGCGCGGCGGGAAAACGTGCCTTGGAAAGCGCTGGCGTCGGCGCTGACCTATGGCGCCGCCACCATGGGGTCGGCGCCAGACTTCTGGCACGGGCACCCGGCCCGCATCACCTAACGCCGAACCTCTCGGTCACAAAATCCTTCTCCCGTTTAGCCAAGCGGTGTCCTGGGGCCACCTTAAGCACACGGCTCGCGCGGGGCCGCAATGGCATGCCGGTTGCTCGGTCGTTCGCCGAAGATTTCTTTCCCCGTCGACGCCTGGCGCGGCGCCGAGGGCGGGCCTAAGCTGCGCTCCCTTTGATGGCAGAACGGATCCTCGTCGTTGAAGACAGCCCCGATGTACTCGAGGCCTATGCTGAGACGCTCTCCGGCGGGGGGTATGACGTGGTCAAAGCCTCTTCCGGGAAGGTGGCGGAAGAAATCCTTCGGACCTCCGCTCTAGACGTCGTGATCACCGATTTGAAGATGCCGGGGATAGGGGGGCTTGAGGTTCTCAGGATCGCGAAGGCGACGGACGCGGAAATCATCGTGATCCTCATAACGGGTTTCCCCACGGTGGAGACAGCCGTCGAGGCCATGAAGGTTGGGGCCTCGGACTATCTGATGAAACCTTCCGCAATCAAGCAACTCCTCGCGGTAGTTGAAGGCGCCCTCGAGAAACGGAGGACGAGGGAGGCCCACGCCTTTTTGCGGAGCCAGCTTGGGCGGTCCTTCATGCTGAGCGGAATCATTGGGCGGAGCCAAGCGATGCTCACTGTTTGCGATGACATCCGACGGGCCGCCTCGGTGGACGCCAACGTCCTGATCCTCGGCGAAAGCGGTGCGGGGAAGGAGGTGGTCGCTCGAGCGACCCACGACAACAGCAGTCGTCAAGGGAGGCCGTTCGTCGCGATCAACTGCGGCGCGATCCCCCGAGAGCTTATGGAGGCGGAGCTGTTTGGTCACGAACGCGGCGCATTTACCGGCGCACAGTTCTCCAGGGAGGGTCTTTTGGAGGCCGCTGATGGTGGCACGCTCTTTCTTGACGAGGTA
>QHRS01000121.1:0-1340 GCA_003221435.1 Candidatus Rokuibacteriota bacterium | reverse complement strand
CACGAGGAACTGAGGAAAGAGCGGTTCCGCCAGGATCTCTTCTTCCGTCTCAAAGTCATCGAGATCCATGTCCCCCCGTTGCGGCAGAGACGGGAAGACATTCCTCTCCTGGCGGCTCATTTTTTGGAGAGGTATGGGGCGCGCTACGGCCGCCGGATCGACGGTATGACCCGGGAGGCCGTGGAGTTGCTGATCGGATACGAGTGGCCGGGCAATGTGCGGGAGCTGAAGAACGTGGTCGAACGGGCCGTCGCATATGTCAGGGGACCGTTCATTACAACGGAAGAGCTTCCCGAGGTCGTTGTGAGAAGCGCTCGACGTCAGGACAGGTACACGTTCCACGGCTGGAAGCAAATGACCCTCGAGCGGCAGGAAAAGGAGTTTCTCGAGAAGGCCCTCGCGGAGCACAGCGGGAATGTCACCCAGACGGCCAAAGCTCTCGGTGTTCACCGCTCGACGCTCCAGCGCCTTATGCGGAGGTGGAACCTCTCTGCCTCATAGGGCGATCTGGTGTCGCAGCCGTGCGGCACTTTGAAGTCTTTGTAGAATAAGATTTTCTTCTGCTTCGGCCCCACGTGGCGCCGCGACGCTGCGGCAGTTCTCACGCGAAGGCTCCTTCCCCTTTCTTGAAGTGTCCGGTGCGAAGCGACTTTACGACGCAATGGTAATCGCCAGCGACTGGCATGGGGTTTGCCTTTTTGCGCAGACCGAACGTTTCCATCGCTTCGCCCGCCCCGATTTCTCCGCAGCCAGGCAGTCGGGAGCATTGCTGCCCGCGGGCCGACGGATAGGAGGTGGGTTTTTGGGAGTCGACGCGGGCAAGGGGGGTCTTCCTCGAAATGACACGACGAAGGAGGGGTCACCGATGAAGGCGAGAACACGGTGGTGTGGGAGTTCCGCTACGATCAGCTTTCTACTGGTGAGTCTGCTGCTTTGGCCTGCGCAAAGCGCTGCCGGCGCGGCTAACAAAACGCCTTCTAGCGGACAGGCCACGACTTTTAGCGGCCGGGCCACAGTGGTGCGAGCAACGGTTCTGGGACTTCAACCAATAGTCCTATCTGATACCGGAGGTCTGGACAGTACAGGTGGTGCTAAGCATGAATCTCTTCTCGAGGCGACTGTCCGTGGAGTACTTACGGCTGAAGTTCTCCACGCCTCAACTATTGGTCAGGGACACCGCAGCCACTCAGAAGCATCGGTGGCGAACTTGAACCTGACTGTAGACGGGAACACCATATCTGCCGAGTTCCTCATGGCGAGGGCGACGGCAGAATGTGACAACAGCGGAACGGCTTCTGTCAGCGGTAGTTCAGAGATAGTCGGTCTGGTGGTTAACGGGA
>QHRS01000120.1 GCA_003221435.1 Candidatus Rokuibacteriota bacterium | reverse complement strand
GGGCCTCCGGCTAGCGGGAGCCATGATTGAGATCGACGAGTGCGTTCAATGGTGACAGTGCTGGAGTCGCAGCGCGGCGTCCGTCACTGCACGTAGTCACGTCCCGATCCCGGAAGCGTTAAGGGCCCAAACTTTTCAGCGCCCGGCCCCACTGCCCCCGGCGAAGCCCGCGGACCCGGTGATAGAATGGCCACGTCATGAAATTCCTGTGCCTCGACTGCGACGAGCCGATGAAGCTGCTCAGGACCGAAGGGCCCGACGAGGGCTCGCTCACTGTTACCTTCCGCTGCCCCGAGTGCGGTTTTCGGGTCGCGATGCTGACGAACCAGTTCGAAACGCAGCTGGTCCGGAGCCTCGGGGTCAAGGTCGGCGGCCGGTCGGAGCCGGAGCGCCCGTTCGAACACCTCCGCGCGTCGATGGCCGCGTCCGCCGACGTCCACGTCGCCGGCGAAGACGTCGTGCGGCAGGAGCCGAGCGGCCCCGGCTGCCCGTTCGCGTCGATGATCCCGGGCGACGACGCGGCCGCTCCGGCGAGTGTCCGGTGGAGCCCCGACGCCGAGGCGCGCATCGAGCGGATCCCGTCGTTCATCCGCCCGATGGCCAGGCAGGCGATCGAGCGCTACGCCGAGGGAAAAGGCCACCGCGTCATCACCGACGCGGTCATGGACGAGGCGCGCAGCGCGCTGGGAATGTAGGGCGAGCCCGGACTCAAGCGCGGGAGCCAAGCAGCGCGGCGCGCTGGGGGGCGCGGCGCTGGCTCAGCAGGACCCGGCGAAACTCGGCGAGCCGTTCCCGATTGAGATCTGGCTGCGTGGCGAGCAGATCGACCAGCCCCTGCGGGTCCTCCCAGGCGCGACGGCTCACGCGCTCGACGTGGGAGAAGAACCTCCGCACCTTGCGCTCGAACGTCTTCTCGCTGAAGTCCCGGGCGATGGCGACCAACGCGCCCACGAGAAAGTTCTCGATCCTCAGATAGCCCACGACCCTCACGTCGGCCTCCGGCGTCCCGCCGGCGGGCTCCGTGTAGTCGCTGTCGAGGACGAGGACCGCCCGCCCCTTCAGGGTGGGGAACCACTTCGTGTCGTACCGTCCTTCGAGATAAAAGATGCGCCGCCCGGCCTCGGCGTACAGCGGCTTCATGATGCCGGTCACGCCGCGCCCGTCGTCCGCCTCGTAGTGGTCCCCGACGCGATGAACGCGGTATTTCCCCTCGCGCAGGACGCGGGCGACGTCGGCGGCGAAATCGGGGTAGTCGAGGAGGTACTCCCAGATCTCGCGCCGGCTCGGGTACCTGATGTCGGCGACATCCCGCGAGATCTGCGGCTTCTGGATCACGGGCTGGATGAGCCGCTGCCCGTCGGCTGAGAGACGGTTCCAGTCGATCGGGCGGCCCTCGGCCGCGTGTATCGCGCCCGGTGCCACCAGCAGCACCGGGACACCGAGGATGAGCCCCCAGAGGCGCGTCATAGTCTTGCGAGGATAGCACACGTCTGCTAGCATTCGGGTCTCATGACCAAGGCCGATTTGATCGTCCGGATGGCTGATGCTTCCGGATGGCCCAAGACGGTCACCGATCGCGCGCTACGCGCGATGCTCGCGACGATCCGGGCTTCGCTCAAGCGCGGGGAGCCCGTGACGCTCGTCGGCTTCGGCACGTTTTCCGTGGGACGCCTGAAGCCACGGGCGGCCCGCAATCCCCGCACTGGCCGGCCCGTCGCCATCGGCGGTCGCGTCCCGAGATTCAAGCCGTCGAAGGAGTTGAAGCAGGCAGTTCGCTAACTGATACAATACTGAAGTGGATCGGGCCCGCCTACTCGCACTGGCCGCACTCGGCCTCGCCGTCTTGATCCCCGCCCGATCGTCCGCGCTGAACGGCCGTCCGCCGTCGCTCAGCGCCGAATCCGTCCTGCTCCTCGACCCCGATGGCAAGGTGATCTACGCGAAGAATCCCGACGAGGCGCACGCGCCCGCGAGCCTCGTGAAGATGATGACGCTCTACCTGGCGCTGGAGGACATCGCGCTCGGTTTGGTGCAGTGGGACGAACCCGTCAGGGTCAGCCGGCACGCGATGCTGACGCCGCGGTACCGCATGGGGCTCCGCACGGGCGAGCAGGTAGCCTTCAGGGTCCTGCTCGAGGGCGTCGGGGTCGCCTCGGCCAACGATGCGGCGACGGCCGTGGCCGAGCATCTCAGCAATGGCAACGAAGAGGCGTTCGTCTCGCGCATGAACCTGAAGGCTCACGAGCTCGAGCTCACCCAGACCCGGTTCACCAACCCGCACGGGCTGCCGGATCCGGCCCAACGCAGCACCGCGAAGGACATGGCCGAGCTGATCTCCCGCCTCCTGCGCGACTACCCCGCGTCCCGGACGATCCTCGGCGGGCAGACGTTCATCTACCGCGGGCGGGTCTACGCGAGGAGCATTCCGCTGTTCAACGACCCCGGTGGAGTTCAAGCGCTGAAGACCGGCTATACCCAGGAAGGGGGATACAACCTCGCGGTGGCGGCGTGGCGCAGCGGCCAACAGTTCCTCATGGTCGTCCTGGGCGCGCGAAGCCGCGGCCGATCCTTCCTGGACGCCAGAAAGATCCTGCAATACGGCTTCGTCGAAGCCGGGCTCGCACCGGAGCCGGACGAGTCGCGCCAGGTTCCCGTCCGGAAGCCCGTTCGCTCCTTCCACGGCAGACGCGGCTGATCGCCCGGGAGGTCCTGACGGCCGGCATCCGCCGGGGCCTACTCGAGGAACTGATTCGGCGCGTCGAAGATCCCGAGCACGATGCAGCCGTCGGGCGACCAGGCGCTGTGGACGGAGCCCTGGCGCCGATGGACGAAGTTCCCCGCCGTACACGCGCCGTCGTCGTCCACGAGCGTGCCCTCGAGCACGAAGCTCTGCTCGACGCCGGTGTGGCGATGATCGGGCAGCCGCGCACCCGGCGCCATCCGCGTCAGCGTTGTACGTTTCCCGGACGCATCGCGGTAGAGCATCTTGACCGAGACGCCGGGGTACTTCGTCGGCTCCCACTCGATCTTGGACACGTCCAGGTACGTCGATCGCTCGGTCTCCCTGATGATCATCCCGCCGCTCCTCTCCCGGTCGGCGCGTCGAGCGCCTCGCGATAGATCTCCCGCGTGAAGCCGCGGACGAGGAGATCGCCCATCACGAGCACCGGCACCCGCAGGAACCCGTCCTCGTGGACGAGATACCTGTCCGCCTCTTCGCGCGAGATCCGATTGCGCCCCGCCTCGAAGCGCAGCGTGTCCTTGCCCACCTTCACGATGAGCCGGCGGGCCCGCGACGCCAGTTCGAGCGCCTCCGCCCGGGGCACGGGCGACCGGTCCACGGAGACGCTGTCGCAGACCACGCCGTGCTGCGAGAGAAACTCTCTCGCCTCCTCGCAGGTGGGTCAGCCGTCGCGGTTATACATCCGGGGGCGCATGGCGGGGACAGTATACGAGAAAAAAGGCGGCTCGCTGAACGCGAGCCGCCGGGATCCGGTGGTGCGCCGCGCTACTTGCCTGCGAGCTTCTTCCGCTTGACGTAGACCCAGAGCTTCTTCGTCATCTCCGACGGGCCGATCGGTTTCTCGCCGAACACGGACGACATCGAGTCGCTGCAGCCCTTGAAGCTGATCGAATAGCCCCCGAACGCCAACCGCTTGCCCTTCGCCATTCCGTCTCCTCCGTCTGTTGTGAGTGAGTCGCCGCGCGGCGCCCCCATGGGACTGCCACGGGTATTATCACCCGGCCCCGAGGCAAGAGAAACAAAAAATACAACGGGTGGGGCTGCTCCGCCGAGAGAAAGACTACCGGGTGGGTGTATACAGTCCGGAACGCCTCAGCGCCGGAAGGCGGGCATCACGTCCTTGGCGAACCAGCGGAGCTGCTCCTTGAACTCCGCCGGCGGGATCCCCTCGGCCCAGTGGAGCATCATCTGATCGAGCCCCGGATACCGGGCCTCGAAGCGCGTGATCTCGTCGATGACGATCGACGGGGGCCCGCAGAGCCAGGCCTTTTGCTCGACGCCATCGCGGAGGGTCGGGATGCGGGCCGGGGCGCCCGGCGTCCCCCAGGGGCGCCCGTGCTCGTCGGCGTAGCGGACGAACCCGAACGGCGCGAACCACTTGTAACGCTCGTCGTGCGCCGGCTCGAGCCTGCGCATCGCTTCCTCCTGGGTCGGCGCGAGATACACGCCGACGCCCCAGCAGAGGTCCTGCCCGAGCTGGAGCGGGCGGCCGGCTCGCGCGGCGGCGTCGCGGTACGCGCGCGCCACCTGGTCGAAGATCATCTCGCCATTCAGCGTTACCATGCCCTTGATCCCGCGCGTGGCGATGTAATCGAGGGTCTTGCCGCTGGCGATCGGCTGCCAGATCTCGATCGGGCGGTGAATCGGCCGCGGCACGAGCGTGATCTCGGTCAACTCGTACCCCCGGTACTGGACCGGCGGCGGGATGTCGTAGTGCTTGCCGTGATGGCTGAAGGCCTCCTCGTTGAGCGCCTTCATCAGCACTTCCATCTGCTCCTCGAACAGCTCCTTGTTGGCCGCGTTGTCGAGCATCGGCGCCCCGAAGGTCTCGACCTCCCGTGTATGGTAGCCGCGGCCGACGCCGAGGATGACGCGCCCGTCGGTCACGATGTCCGCGACCGCGTAATCCTCGGCCAGGCGGAGGGGATGCCACATGGGGAGGATGTTGAACGCGCACCCGAACTTGAGCCGCCGGGTCTGCGTGGCGAGCCACGTCGACAGAAGGATCAGGTTCGGAAAGACCTCGTAGCCTTCGCGCTGGAAGTGGTGCTCGGCCGTCCAGAGGCAGTAGAAGCCGAGGTCGTCCATCGTCTGGGCGATGTCCTTCGCCGTCGCGAACGCCTCCACCAGACGCTCGTTGGGATAGCGCCGCGCATCGGCGGGCGTGCCGCTCAAGCCGATGTTGTCCAGCTCGATCTGCCCGACGTAGAGGACCGAGAACTTGGTGATCATCGAGGCTCCCTGGGCGCGACGGACCTCAGCCGAGGAAGCGGGCGATCGTGTCGGCGACGGCGGCGGGGGATTCGTGCAGCACCATGTGCCCGCCGTCGAGCAGCCGAACTTCAGCCCCCTTGATCCGACGCTGCCACTCCTCGCCGTAGACAATCGGGTTGACGCGGTCCGCGTCGCCCCAGAGCAGCATCGTCGGCGCGGAGATTCGATGCAGTCGCTTCTTGATCCCCTTGTCCGGGATGGGCCACACGAAGCGCGCCATGGCCGAGAGCCGCTGGATCGACTCGATCTGCGCCGCGACGTTCTCCTCCTCCGATTCCGGCAGCGTCGCCCAGCGGCGCGCGGCCTCGGACTCGGGATCCTTCCACAGCGCGGCGCGCAGCTCTTCGCGGGGAAGGATGATGACGTCGCCCGTCGGCACCGCATCGAGCCACAGGCCGAGCGGCGCGATCAGCGCGAGCCGTCCCACGCGCCCGGGCAAGACCGCCGCCAGCTCGGCGGCCACCATCCCGCCGAAGAAGTGGCCGCAGAGGTGCGGCTGCGCGAGCCCGAGCGCCGTCAGCAGCTCGTCGTACGCGAGCGTCAGGTCGAGCACGTCGTCGAGCGTCTCGACGCCCTCGGATCCGGCAACCCCCGGATGCAGCGGGGCGTAGACCGTGTACCGCTCCGCGAGTCGATCGAGCAGCGCCGGCCACCCGCCACGGTCATGGAACGAATGGAAATAAACGAGCGGCCGGCCGCCGCCGGCCGTCAGCACGCGGATCCGGAGCGCGCCGCCGCGCAGCTCGACGGTGCGCTGGGCCGGCGTCATGCGCCGTTTCCGCCGCGGGCGCGCGCCGGCCACCACCGATCGGTGTAGCCCGGCCAGACGTCCCGGACGTGCGGCATGACCTTCGTCGCGAACAGCTCCGTGTTCTTCAGCGTCAGCTCCTTCGGCATGCTGCCGATCTGGAGCAGCACCATGAGGTGCCCAACCCGCAGCGTCTTGATGCAGTGCAGGAGCTGCTCGCGCACCGTTTCGGGACCGCCGGCGATCACGTAGCCCTGCTCGAGGTATTTCTGCCAGTCGAGCGACTGGCGGATCTTCCGCGCCTGCGCCCCGATCTGCGCCTGGACGCCCGCCTGCAGCGTCTTGAGGGTGCGGTAGCCGGGTGCCTCGGCGAAGCCTTCCCAGACGTTCAGGCACTTCTGGTAGAAGTAGTGCACGTGGGCGGAGTAGTCGCGCTCGGCCTGCTCGTCGGTCTCCGACACGCAGACGAGCTGAAGGAAGCCCGCGCGATAGGGGTTGTCGTCCGCGCCGAGCTTCTCGATCGCGTTCCAGAACCCGTCCATGGTCGCCTTACCGCGCTTGTAGCCGAAGTACGACAGGTAGCAATAGACGTAGTCGAGTCTGGCCGTCCACTCCCACGTCTCGAGGCTCCCGCCGCCCGGGACCCAGACCGGCGGGTGCGGCTTCTGGAGCGGCTGCGGCCAAATGTTCACGTAGCGGACCTGCGTGTACTTGCCGTTGAACGCGAAGACCTCGGGGCGGGTCCACGCCTGCATGACGAGGTCGTGGGCCTCGAAGTATCGCTCGCGCAGCGTCGCTGGGTTGATGCCGTACGCGAAATTCATGTCCATCGACGTGCCGACCGGGAACCCCGCGACGAGTCGGCC
>QHRS01000119.1 GCA_003221435.1 Candidatus Rokuibacteriota bacterium | reverse complement strand
ATGGCGCGGCGGCGGTCACCGAAACGCGGGAAGCCAGATTCGAGCGCGAGCCAGGCGGGGGAGGTTCTATGCGGCTCGGTGGCAAGGTGGCGATCGTGACCGGCGGCGGCAGCGGCATCGGCCGCGGCATCGTGCTCGCGATGGCGCGCGAGGGCGCCGACGTCGCGATCCCCGACATCCAGGTGGTGAACGCCGAGAAGGTCGCGCAGGAAGTGCAGGCGCTCGGCCGCAAGGCGTTCGCGCTCAAGACCGACGTCACGAGCGGTGCGGACGTGAAAACGATGATGGACCGCACGCGCGACCGGCTCGGTCGGATCGACATCCTGGTCAACAACGCCGGGGTCGCCGCGCCGCCGGGCATGCCGTTCACGAATAACACGGAAGAGGACTGGGATCGCGTCTACGCCGTGAACGTGAAGTCGATCTTCCTGACCTCCAAGGCGATCGCGCCGTACTTCATCGAGCGTAAGGCCGGGCGCATCATCAACATCGCGTCGATCGCGGGCCCGATCGCGGCGCTGACGATGCCGCCCTACTCGGTCTCGAAGATGAGCGTCATCACGTTCACGCGGATCGTCGCCAAGGAGCTGGCCTCGCACAGCGTGACGGTGAACGCGATCTGTCCGGGCGTGCTGTGGACGCCGTTCTGGGAGGGACTGGCCGCGCACCTCGCCAAAACGAATCCCGCGTTCGCCGGCATGACGCCGCGGCAGGTCTTCGACAAGCGGGTGGCCGACCTCGTCCCGCTCCGACGCGAGCAGACCCCGGAGGACATCGGCTCGGTGGCGGCGTTCCTCGCCTCTGAAGAGGCCCGCAACATCACCGGCCAGGCGATCAACGTGGACGGCGGATGTGTCATGCACTAAGCGCCGGTCCCCCCTCATGGAAGTCTGTCGGGCGCCGCGCCGCCGTCCGCCACCGACCCCCGCCGTGAAGCCCACACCGTCCCGGTCTCGGGTCAGTTAGAATCGAGGCGCGACATGGACTTCGACTTCTCGGAGCAGGAAGAGGCGCTTCGCAAGCAGGTACGCGGCTGGCTCGAGGCCAACGTGCCCGACGAGCTGCGCGGCCGGAGCTTCACCGCGACGCGCGCCGACCGCGAGGAGGTGCGGCGCCTGCGCGCCTGGCAGAAGCGCATGTACGAGGCCGGCTTCGTCGGCCTGGACTGGCCGCCGGAGTTCGGCGGGCGGGGGGCCTCGGTCCTCGAGCAGATCATCCTCTACGAGGAGATGGCCCGGGCGGAGTCGCCGCAGTTCGTGAACCGCGGCGCGCTGTCGATGCTCGGCCCCACGCTGATGGCTCACGGCGCGCCCGCGCAGCAGACGCGCTTCCTGCCCGGGATCCTCACTGCCGACGAGCTCTGGTGCCAGGGGTTCTCCGAGCCGAACGCGGGCTCCGACCTCGCCAATCTACAGACCCGTGCCGTCCTGGACGGTGACCACTTCGTCGTCAACGGTCAGAAGGTGTGGACGAGCATGGCGCACGTCGCCGACTGTTGCTTCGCGCTCGTCCGGACGAACCCCGGCGCGCCCAGGCACAGGGGCATCACGTTTCTGCTCATCGACATGACGACGCCGGGGATCACGGTGCGACCGCTCCGCCAGATCACCGGCGAGGCGGAATTCAACGAGGTGTTCTTCGACAACGTCCGCGTGCCGGTCGGCAACGTCGTCGGCCGGGTCGACGAGGGCTGGGGCGTCGCGATCACCACACTCGCGTACGAGCGCGACCTGCTCACGTTCATCCGGCACATCAGCCTGCGGAGCGCGCTCGGCCGCCTGATCGCGCTCGCGCGGCGCAGCGGACGGGCCTCCGAGCCCGTGGTGCGGCAGAGGATCGCGGCGCTCGCGATCGGCGAGCAGTGCCTCCGGCTCAACGGCTATCGCAGCCTGACGAAGATCCTCCGCGGCGGCGCGCCCGGGCCGGAGGGTTCGACGGCGAAGCTCTTCTGGAGCCACCTCGACGAGGAGGTGGCCGAGACCGCGAGCGAGATCCTCGGCCCGTACTCGCAGCTCCTGGAAGGCGCCGAGTGGGCGCCCGACGAGGGCCAGTGGGCGTTTTACGCGCTGCTGGCACGGGCGAGCGGCATCCGGGCCGGCACGTCCGAGATCCTCCGCAATATCCTGGGCGAGCGCGTGCTCGGCCTGCCGAAAGACTGATCGTGGGCCGCACCGTACCTCGCGCCGGGGTGGCAATGGTCGGAGTGGCGGCTCGAACGCCGGCTTTGCCGGCGCAATCGGGTTGGGGGGAGGTTCGGAAGGGGGGCGAAGCCCCCGTCCGAGGACTATGAACGATCTGCTGTACGAGGTGACGGACCGCGTCGCGACGATCACGCTGAACCGCCCGGACAAGCTGAACGCCTTCACGGGGCCGATGATCGACGCGTGGGCGAAGGCGCTCAACGACGCTCAGCGGGACGAGCACGTCAACGTCGTGGTCGTCACGGGTGCGGGCCGGGCCTTCTGCGCGGGCGGCGACGTGGCGCGGATGGGCGAGGGCGAGCCGGCGGCCCTGGATCACAAGAACGAGCTGTGGGAGCACATCCACTGGATCCCGAAGACCCTCGAGACAATGGACAAGCCCGTCATCGCGATGGTGAACGGCGTCGCCGTCGGCGCGGGCATGGGCATGTGCCTGATGTGCGACCTCCGGATCGCGTCGGACGAGGCGCGCTTCTCGACCGGCTATGTCAAGGTCGGCCTCGTCCCGGGCGACGGCGACACGTATTTCCTGCCGCGGCTCATCGGCACCGCCCGGGCGCTCGAGCTGCTCTGGACGTCGGACTTCGTCGACGCGATCCACGCCGAGCGCCTGGGCATCGTGAACCACGTCGTGCCTGCCTCGGAGCTGCGCGCGTACACGTACGGGCTCGCCGCGCGGATCGCCGACGGGCCGCAGGTGCCGATCCGGATGATCAAGCGGCTCGTCTATCAAAGCCTGAAGCTCGACCTGCGCACGCACCTCGACCTGGTGTCCTCCCACATGGCGATCGTTCGCGAGACCGCGGATCACGCCGAAGGCGTGCGGGCGTTCAAGGAGAAGCGGGCCCCGAAGTTCCGGGGACGCTGACCGGCTCCGGGAGGGAGAACGGATGCGAGACGAGGAGATCAGGCAGGCGGTCAGGGAGAAGTACGGTCTCGCCGCGCTCCGGGTGACGAGCGAGGGTCGCTCGTGCTCCCGAGCGACGGCTTCGCGCGCCGAGTGCGATCCGATCACGTCGAACCTCTACGCCGAGAGCGAAACCAGCGAGGTCCCCGCCGAGGCCGTTGCCGCCTCCCTCGGATGCGGGAACCCGACCGCGCTCGCCCATCTGAGCCCGGGCGAGACCGTCCTCGATCTGGGCTCGGGCGGCGGCATCGACGTGCTGCTCTCGGCCCGGCGCGTGGGCCCGACGGGGAAGGCGTACGGTCTGGACATGACGGATGAGATGCTGGCGCTGGCGCGCGAGAACCAGCGCCGGGCAGGCATCGAGAACGCCGAGTTCCTCAAGGGGGAAATCGAACGCATCCCGCTCCCCGACAATTCCGTTGACGTGATCATCTCGAACTGCGTCGTCAACCTGTCGGCCGACAAGGACCGCGTCCTCGCCGAGGCGTTTCGCGTGCTCAAGCCCGGCGGTCGCCTGGCGATCTCCGACATCGTCGTGCGCGGGGAGACCTCGGCAGCGATCCGCCGGAGCGTGGAGCTGTGGATCGGCTGCGTAGCCGGGGCGCTCGAGGAAGCCGAGTATCGGGCCAGGCTGGCCAAGGCCGGTTTCGAGGCGATCGATCTCGAGCCAACCCGCATCTACCGCACGGACGACGCGCGGGAATTCCTGGCGGGCGCCGGCATCGATGTCGATGCGGTTTCGGGCGCGGTGGACGGGAAGTTCATGAGCGCCTTCGTCCGCGCCCGCAAGCCATCGGCCGAATGACCGGTGGGAGACAACCGGGCCCGCGCCACCCCCCACCACGCGGGCTCGCTGGTGCGGTGGGTGGTGCTCGGCGGAATCGTGCTCGCGGCGCTCCTGCCGCTCGCCGGGCCGGAGGGGGCGGAGGAAGTCACGATCTCGGCCGCGATCAGCACGAAAGACGCCGTGGAGGAGCTGGGGCGCCGATTCAGCCGGGCGCGGCCCGGCGTGGCGCTGCGCTACAACTTCGGGTCGTCGGGCGAACTGCAGCAGCAGATCGACGCGGGGGCGCCGGTCGACCTCTTCATCTCGGCGGGGGAGCGCCAGATGGACGAGCTGGAGCGGAAGAGTCTGATCCGGGCGAGCACACGCCGGGTCTTCGCCCGCAATGTCCTGACCGTCATCACGCCGGCCGACTCGAAGCTCCGGATCGCCGTGCCGGCCGACCTGCTCGGCCCGCGCGTTCAGAAGATCGTGATCGGCAATCCGAGGACCGTGCCGGTTGGCCAGTATTCCGAGGAGAGCCTCAAGGCGCTCGGCTTGTGGGAGCGCCTTCGGGACCGGCTCGTCTTCGCGGAGAACGTCCGCCAGGCGCTCGAGTATGTCTCGCGGGGCGAGGTCGACGCCGGCTTCGTCTACACGACTGACGCGGCCACCCGTGCCGGGCGCGTGACGGAGGCGTTCCGCCCCGCGGAAGACACGTACAGTCCCGTCCTCTACCCGGCGGCGGTCGTGCGAGACGCCAGGCATCCGGCGCTCGCTCAGGCCTTTCTCGATCTCCTCCTGAGTCGCGAGGGGCAGGCCGTGCTCGCCGGTCTCGGGTTCGAGCCGCCGCCGGCCAGCGCCCCGCGGTGAGGGCGAACGCGGACGTCGCGGCGCGCCCGGGGCGCTCGGCGGGTCAGATCGGCCGCGCACCCGCCTTGTGGCGCCGGGCCAGCGCCTGATAGCCAGCCGGATTCTTGCGAACCCACGCCTCGGCTGGCGTGCCCGCGAGCGGGCCCTTGACCCGCGCGGGCGCGCCGAGGGCCAGCACGCCCTCGGGAATCTCGGTGCCCGGCGCCACGAGCGAGCCGGCGGCGACGAGCGAGCGTGCCCCGACCCGGACGCGCTCGAGCACGGTCGAGCCGTTCCCGATCAGGCACTCTTCGCCGAGCGTGCACCCATGGATCACGCACGCGTGACCGACGGTCACGCCCGGGCCGATGTCGACCGGATCGGCGGCGTTCACATGGACGACCGAGCAGTCCTGGACGTTCGCGCCGGCGCGAATGACGATCGGCGCCGTGTCGCCGCGCACGACGGCGTTGTACCAGACCGAGGCGTTTGCCTCGATCGTCACGTCGCCGATGATCACCGCGGTCTCGGCGACGAACGCGCTGGGATGGATTTTCGGCGTAATGCCTTCGAAGCTCAGCACTGGCATGGGTCAGACCCCCGCAGTAGGATGAGTCGGGAAGAATCTTACGCGAGGGAGGTCCAATGTCGATCCCGAAGATCAACGCCGTGGCCACCGCGACCCCCACGCATCGGTTCGCGCAGACCCGGGTGCTGGAGCTGGCGGGCTACGGCGATCTCGTTCGTCAGGGGTTCTTCGCCAACAGCCAGATCGAGGGGCGCTACCTCTATCTGGACCCCGACCACGTCCGCACCGACGAGAGCGTCGACGAGCTGAACGACCGCTTCTGCCGCGGCGCCCTCGAAATCGGCGAGGCCGCGGCGCGCCGGGCGCTCGAGCGCGCGGGCTGGGAGCCCCGCGATGTCGACTTCATCGCCACCACGACGTGTACCGGCCGGATGACGCCGAGTCTCGACGCGCACCTGATCGCGCGGCTCGGCTGCCGCCCGGAGATCCAGCGCGTCCATGTCGGTGACACCGGCTGCGCCAGCGCGATGGTGGCGCTCCAGCAAGCGCACAACCACCTGGCGGCGTTTCCGTCGCACCGGGCGCTCGTGCTCGCCGTCGAGATCTGCTCGGCCGCGTATTATCTCGACGACCGCCTCGAGAGCGCGGTCGCCCACGCGATCTTCGCCGATGGCGCCGGCGCCGTGGCCCTGTCGACACGCGCGGAAGGGCCGAGCCTCATCGGCCATCGCACGCTGTTTCGCTCCGAGCACCTGCCCGCGATGGGATTCGAGTACCCCGGCGGCCGCCCGCGCGTCGTCCTCTCGAAAGAGGTGCGCCGCATCGGCGCCGCGATGATGAAGGACATGGCCCAGGTGCTGATGGAGACCCAGGGACTCAAGCCGGACGACATCGGCTACTGGGTGCTGCACTCGGCGGGGCGGCGTGTCATCGAGCAGGCACGCAAGCTGATGAGCCTCACGGACGCGCAGGTCGCGTGCTCGCGCGAGGTGCTCCGGCGGTTCGGCAACATGTCGTCGGCGACGATCCTGTTCGTGCTCGACGAGGTGCTGCGGGTCGAGCGCCCCGTGCCCGGCGACTGGGGACTGATGATCGCGCTCGGGCCGGGCTTCGCGGCCGAGGGCGCGCTGCTCCGTTTCTGATGGCGGCGTGACGTGCGCCGTGTCGAGAACGGCGTCGAGATCCTGGACCAACCGACCCCCGCGGCCGATCGCGCCGCGAGCCTGGCCGACGTCGCGCGGCTCAACGCCTGGTTCGGCGGCCACGCGCTGACGCTGCGCGCGGTCGCACGCGCGCTCCGGTACCTCCCGCCGGACCGGCCCGCGCGGATCCTCGACGCCGGCGCCGGCGGGGCCGCCCTATTCGCGTGATCGCGCTCGACTGGGATCAGGACGCGGCCCGCATCGCCCGGCGAGCCGTAGCGGAGTATCCGGAGATCAGCGTCGTGCGCGGTGACGCGGTGGCGCTGCCGGTGGCCGCGGGCGGCGTCGACCTGATCGTCTCGTCCCTCACGCTCCACCATCTCTCCCGCGACGCCGCGGTCGGGGCCCTCGGCGAGATGGCGCGGGCGGGCCGGCTTGGCTTCGTCGTGAACGACCTCTGGCGGGCTCGCCCCGGGGTGGCGCTCGTGTGGCTCGCGACCCGCCTGCTCGCCTGCCACCCGATCTCCCGCCACGACGGGCCACTCTCCGTCCGGCGCAGCTACTCGCCCGACGAGATTCGCGCGCTCGCGGCGAAGGCCCGCGTGCCGCGCCTCGAGGTGCGCCGCTATCCCTGGCTCGTCCGCGTGCTCGCCGTCGGGAGCCATCGGGCGTGACCTGGGACGCGATCGTCGTCGGCGCCGGTCCCGGTGGCGCGGCCACGGGAATCCTGCTCGCCGAGCGCGGCCTGCGCGTGCTCGTGCTCGACCGCGCGAAGTTTCCCCGCCCGAAGATCTGCGGCGAGTACCTGAGCCCGGAGGCGTCGCGCGTCCTGGACCGGCTCGGCGTGCTGAAGGCCGTCGAGGACGCGGGCGCGGTGCGGCTCCGCGGCATGGTGATCACGGCGCCCGACGGCACGCGCCTCACCGGCACGTATCCGACGTCGGCCCCCTGGCGCGGCTACCGGGACCACGCGCTCGCGATCCCCCGACTCGTCTTTGATCGCATCCTGACCGACCGGCTGCGGGACACGGCCGCCGACTTCCATGAGCGCGTGCGCGTGACGGACGTGATCGCGGACGGCGACCGTCTCGTCGGCGTCGAGAGTGTGGACGCCGCCGGGCGCGCGCGATCCTTCCGCGCTCCGCTCGTGATCGCCGCTGACGGCCGGAATTCGGTCATCGCGCATCGACTCGGGCTCGTGTCGCGGCACCCGCTCCAGCGGGTCGCGCTGATGACCTACGCGTCGGGCCTCGAAGGCCTCGCCGATCGCGGCGAGATCTTCGTTGATCCGCCCGCGTACTCGATCGCCAACCCGGTCACGCCGGCGGTGGCGAACCTGAGCCTGGTGCTCCCGCTCGCGCATGCCACGCGCTACCGGGGCCGGCTCGACGCGTTCTTCGACGAGCGGGTCAGGCAGGTCCGGCATCTGGCGGCCCGGTTCCCCGGCCTCTCGCGCGAGGCGCCCGTCCAGGCGCTGGGGCCGCTCGCGTACCGCGTCGCGCTCCCGCGCGTGGGCGGCGTGATGCTGGTCGGCGACGCGGCGGGATTTTACGATCCGTTCACCGGCGAGGGGATGTTCACCGCCCTCCGGAGCGCCGAGCTGGCGGCCGAGACGGCGATCGCCGCGCTCGGCGCGTCCGACTGCTCGGTGCCGAGGCTCGCGGCCTACGAACGGGCTCGCCGGGATGCATTCCGTGGTAAACAGCGAGTCACGCGCGCCCTGCAGTTCGTGATCGGCCGGCGCTGGGCAGCCAACCGCGCCGCGCGCCTGTTCGAACGCCGTGCGGGCCTGCTCGACCTCCTGATGGGCGTGATCGGCGACTTCGTCCCTCCGCGGGCACTCATCCATCCGCGTACCCTCGCCGCCCTGCTACGCCCGAGCTGAGAGTCCGGCGCACTGAAGTCCTTGTGCAGGCGCCGGCCCTTGGATAGATTGAGGCGCCCTTGCGCGTCGCAGGGGTGCCAGACGTCCGGTCATTCTCGACACGCGAGGTGGAGCGATGGATCTCCTGGAGCAGATCAAGGATGGCGTCGCGGTTCTCACGATGAACCGGCCCGAGCGGCTGAACGCCATGTCGCGCGCGATGCTCGAGGCGATGGACGGAGCCCTCGTGCGGCTCGCGGCCGATCCCGAGATCGGCGCGGTCGTGCTCACGGGCGCGGGCAAAGGGTTCTGCGCCGGCGGCGACGTGAAGGCGATGGTCGAGGGCACGGAATTCGCGGGCGGCTCGCTCGAGGAGCGGGCGCAGCAGCTCCGGGCGCGCATGGAGGTCTCCCGCTGGCTGCACGAGATGCCGAAGCCGACGATCGCGATGGTGCGCGGCGCGGCGGCCGGCGCGGGGCTCTCGCTCGCGCTGGCGTGCGACCTCCGGATCGCCTCGGACACGGCGAAGTTCACCACCGCGTTCGCCAAGGTCGGCTACTCTGGGGACTTCGGCGGCTCCTACTTTCTGACGCGGCTCGTCGGCACCGCGCGGGCGCGTGAGCTCTACTTCACGGCCGAGCTGCTCGACGCCCCGCGCGCGCTCGCGATCGGCCTCGTCAACCGCGTCGTTGCCGACGCCGACCTCGAGCGCGAGACGCTCGAGCTGGCCGCGCGACTGGCGAAGGGCCCGCGGATCGCGTACCGCTACATCAAGCGCAACATGAACGCCGCGGAGAGCGGCACGCTGGCGGAGCTGCTCGACCTCGAGGCGTGGCACCACTCGCGAACGGGCGCGACCGAGGATCACCGCGAGGCGGCCAGAGCGTTCGTCGAGAAACGGGAGGCGGTGTTCCGTGGCCGCTAGAAGGTCGAAGGGGGCCTCGACGGCCCCCTCCGAGCCTCCCCCAAGACTCGGGGGCGCCGGCAAAGCCGGCGCTCGAAGCCGGTTACTGCGACGGGCCGCCAGACGGGCGGATGCCCTGCCGCGGCGCTTCGCGCGGATCTACACCGCTGCGGTCACCGACGTGATGGACGAGCTGGGGCTGCTGCGCCAGACGCTGCCGCCGGCGATTCAGCCGCTCCACCCGGACATGCGGGTCGCGGGCTACGCGTTCCCCGCGCGCGGCCGGCCGCGTCGGTCCGGCCCGCGCGACGAGGTGATCCGGAAGTTCCTGGGGATGCTCGGCGACGTGCCGCGCGACTCGGTGCTCGTGATTCAGGCCAACGACAACGTGGCGGCTCACTTCGGCGAGCTGTCGGCGGAATCGCTCCGGGCGCGCGGCGTCCGGGGCGCGGTCGTCGACGGAAGCACCCGCGACGCGACCTCCATCACCCGCCTCCGCTTTCCGACGTTCGTGAGGTTCCGGACGCCGCAGGACTCGCTCCCGCGGTGGCAGGTGACGGACTGGGCACAGCCCGTGACGATCGGCGGCGTGCGCGTCGTGCTCGGCGACATCATCGTGGCCGACCTCGACGGCGTGGTGGTCGTGCCGCGAAGGGTCGCCCACGACGTGCTGCTCCGCTGCGAGAAGCTCGTCGGGACCGAAAACAAGGTGCGCGCGGCGGTGCGGCGCGGGCTGCTACCGCTCCAGGCGTACGGGAAGTACGGCGCGTTCTAACGTCGAAGGGGGCCTCGACGGCCCCCTCCGAGCCTCCCCCAGGTCGGGCGCCGGCAAAGCCGGCGCTCGAAGCCGGTTACTGCGACAGGATCCTAGCCGGCCCGCTAGCGCTGTCGATCGGCGCGGCGGCTCCTCCCAGGCCTGGCGGAGGTCGGGGCCGGGTTCGTGGCGGGCCGGGCCTCGGCGCCGCCGAGCTCGGGAAGGCCCGCCTGCTCGAGTGGCCGCCCGATGTGATCGTGGATCCATTTCGCGTCCCACCACTCGACCGGCGTCACCGAGACGCCGCCGATTAGGACCTCGAAGTGCAGGTGATCGCCCATCGCCAGCCCGGTTGAGCCGGTCCGGCCCAGCTCCTGGCCTTTCTCGACCGCATCGCCCGGTTTCACCTCGATGCTCGACAGGTGACCGTACAGCGACTGCAGCCCGAGGCCGTGGTCGATGATCACGGTGTTGCCGTAGATCGTGAGCGGGCCGGTGAACGTGACGACACCCCTGTTGGCCGCGGGCACGGGGCTCTGCTTGACGGACGCGAGATCGTAGCCGAGATGCACCTGGTGATCCACCACCTTGCCCTGGTACACGTACGCCCGCGTCTCGGCGAAGTTCGAGAAGACCTTGGTGTTGCGCGGCTGGAGGAACGGCCCCGCCCACAGCGCGTGGTCTGCGGTCGTCCGGGCGACCCGCCGCTTCTCCTCCTCGGCGTGCAGGCGCTGGTCGCGGTTGATGAGCAGGAAGCCGTCGATCAGCGGCTGCGATGGCGGGTGCTGCGGGAGCAGCTCGGCGACCTTGATCTGGAGGAAGCTGTCCGAGAGTCGGATCGTATCGGACCGGAACCGCCGGGGACGGATCTCGGCGGGAATGCCCCGTGACGCGGTGTTGCCGGCTTCGTCGCTGGCCGTGACGGTGACCGGGGTGCCGAGCGCGAAATCCCGCGGCAGCGCGACGAGCGCGAGGCGCGTGCCGCTCTTGCCCGCGGGGAAGCTCTGATAGGTGAGGGCGCCGGCGCGCACCTCGGCGGAGTCGCCGCCGGTCACGCGGAACACGACGAGCCCGCCCCCGCCCTGGTAGAGATACTGGGTCGCCGCGAGAACGTCGATCGACGGCGGTGTGAGGTCGATCGTGACCGGCATCGATGCGGCCGCCCTCGGGTCTCGGCGCCACGGGCGCCAGTAGTCGTCCGTCGCCCACACCTCGAGCATCGCTCCGCCTTCCGTGAGGCCGAGCGCCGCGCCCTGCACTGTGAGTGGCACCTCGAGCCGGCGCGCGCCCGTTGTCGACTGCTTCAGCACCACGGCGGCCGCGCCGCCCTGCACGATGCGGACGTCGGCGCGGATGATGTTGCCGCGCGCGGCCTCGAGCGTCATCGTGAACGGCGTCGCCCGGCCGATAAAGCGCGGCGGCGGCGTGATCGAGACGCGCACGCCCGGCGCCGACTGGCGCCAGACGAGGTACGAGAGGCTCCCCGCGATCACGAGCACGCCGACGCCGACACCGAGGACCCGGGTTTTCCAGCGGAAGCGGGGAGGCACGACGGGCATGATATCATGCGGGTCGGATCGTGATTTTCCTCTGCTTCTTCTTCTCCGGTGCCAGTTCGCTCGTCTCCGGACTCGTGTGGCTCCGCGTGCTGGCTCTGATCCTCGGCGACACGGTCTCCGCGACGACCGCGGTGCTCGCCGCGATCCTGACGGGTCTCGCGCTCGGCGGGGTGCTGGTCGGCCGCATCGCGGACCGGCGACCTGACCCCGTCCTCCTCTACGGCGCGCTCGCGAGCGCGACCGGCGTCTGGGGCGCTCTGATCCCGTCGCTGCTTCCCGCGTTCGCGCGCGTCTCTCTCGGCCTCGGCGTCTCGAACTATGGCTTCGGCCTAATCCGGTTTGGCCTCGTGTTGCTGCTCCTGCTGCCCGCGACGGCGGCGACGGGAGGGATGCTGCCGCTGCTCGCGCGCGCCGCCGGCGGCGGCGGGGCGGGAGTCGCGTCGCGCGTGGGCCGGCTCTGGGCCGTGAACACGCTCGGCGCCGCGCTCGGCGTCGCGGCTGCGGGGTACGTGTCGCTTCCCGCCCTCGGGGCGACCGCGACCCTCTACGTCGCGGCCGCCCTCAGCGTCGCGGTGGGACTTGCGGCGATGGTTGTCGGGGGGCGCGCCGGGGGGGCGGGAGCGGCGCGGTTCGGGCCGGGCGGCGCCAGCGGGACGCGCGAGCCCGCCAGAACGCGAGGCCCCCGTGAAGGCGAGGGGGCGCCGCGATCGCCTGTTGCGCTCGCCCTGCTCTCGGCGATCGGCCTCGGAGCGGCGGCCGCGATGGTGTACGGGCGCGCCTGGGCCCGCGTGCTCGCGCTCATCATCGGCAACTCGACGTACGCGTTCACGGCCATGC
>QHRS01000123.1:7454-15519 GCA_003221435.1 Candidatus Rokuibacteriota bacterium | reverse complement strand
GTTCACGCCCGGGCAAACCCACGACGTGAGGTGCAGAAAGCCGCGGCCCGCGTCATTGAAGTTGGTGCCGCTGAACTCGCCGACGAAGAACTGATGATCCTTCTCGATCTCAAACAACTTTCCGCTGCCAGTCCAGCCGAAGTGGCTGGTGTACGTTCCGCTCTTCGCGAGCTGAGCCTCCGCGCTCACCCCGAACAGCAGCAGTGCCACTGCAGCGAGAACCCCCACCATTCTCGTGCTCATCATTCGCGTTCCTCCCGCTGACTGCGCCCTTTCTAAAGCCATCCCCAGGAGCAAAGACCCGCCTGCCCGTCTGCTCGTCAAACCTTGCCCGCCACCGGCAACGCTGTGGCCGAGCAACGGCGAACGCTCGGCAGGGCTGCTGCGTCGCGGAATGTGACGCGGGGGACCGCGCGCGCACGCACCCCCCCGCCGGCCAGGATGGTCAGCGACGCCGCCGAAAGGTTGTCCAGGAACCGGAAGCAGGAGCACAGCGTCACCCAGCGCGTTATAACGCGGGCCGAGTGTCGGCCTCTACCCCGGAGTTGTCAAGGCGGCGGTCCTGGGGACTGGTTCTGAAGACCACTCGCGCGCTATGCCTCGTAGATCTTCTTCAGCTCGCTCTCGGCCCACTTGACCGCTGCGGCGGGCGCCATGCCCTGCACGGCCTTGGCGTACATGTCGACGATGATGAACTTGGAGTAGACCTCGGTCGCCCGGCCCGACGAGGGGCCCGCGTAGCCGAACATCCGCGAGGCCTGCGCCGCGGTCCGGTACGCCTTCATCGCGTCGTCCACCGTTCCCCAGATGGGATGATGCTCCCAGAAGGTCGTCGCCCCGACGCTGAAGCCTTCCTCGATCTCGAACCACTTGCCGAACTGTTCCTTCGCGTGCAGCCAGCGCAGGAACTCTTTGGCGAGCTGCGGATTCTGCGAGTACTTCAGCACGGCGTGCGAGATCGGGATGTGGTAGCCCGGGGTCGGCTGGGGGCCGTCAGGAATCGGGAAGTGCGCGATGTCCCTCCACATCGGCGCCCCGGTGTCGTCCTTGATCTTGTCGGGGTTGCGCTTGGCGAAGATGTAGATCGACGCGCCGTTCAGGGTCGCGCTGATCTCGTTGGCGTGGAAGGCCCGGTTGTTGTTCGTGTCGTCCCAGGCGAGCGCGCCCTCGTCGCACGCCTCCCGCCAGAACGCGACCATCCACTTCACGGATTCGATCGTGCCCTTCGAGTTCAGCGCGACCTTCTTCCCGCTCGGATCCGTTTCCGCGCCGCCGAACGCCCACAGCAGCGGGTACGCCCACGCGGGAGCGTCGCCCAGCGTGTGCCCGAGCGTCTGGCCGATCGGTCGCCCCTTCGTCTTCAGCGCGGCCCCGATCCTCCGGTACTCGTCGAGCGTCCTGGGCGGCTCGCGCACGCCCACATCGGCGAACCACGACCGCCGATACGCGATGAGCAACCCGACGATATCGTACGGGAGCGCCAGCCAGCGCTTCCCCTCGCGCGCCGCCGCCTCGGCCTGCGGGAAGTATCCGCCCTGGTCCTTCGCCTTCCATTCACAGAGGTCGGAGACGTCCGCGAGCGCGTTCTGGTACAGGTGGGGCCAGTTGTGCGCCATCAGGATGACGTCCGCGCCGGTCCGGGACTGGATGGCGGCCGTGATGCGCGCCTGGAGGTCATTGAGGTTGATGGTCTCGAGGCGCACGGCCGTTTTCATCTGCCGGTTGTATTCCGCGATCTGCCGCCGGAGCTCCACGTCGCCTTCGGGGATGAAGGAAATCGAGTGGAGCAGATGCAACTCCGTCGGCTGCGCGTACGCGGGCGGCGTCCCGCTGGCGAGAATTCCCTCGAGCCCGCCCGCCACGACGGCGAGCCCCGCCGCGCCGCCCGCCTTGAGGAAGGCCCGGCGGTCGACTCCCCGAGCCCGGATCGTTTCACCGTCGCGTCTGTCCATATGCCCGCCTCGCTTTCCCGGGACGCTCTTTGCGGCGTCCGACTTCAAAGAAGCTTGAGGGCCTCGGCAGGATCAGAGTAAACCACGGAACGAAGATGACGGCCACGAGCCCGCCGCCGCCCCGGGAACCGTGAAGGCATCCTGGGCGTCCGCCGGGACACGTCTTGACCGCTCTGCATCCGCGGGTCTACGCTCTGTCAGTGGGCCCTCTCGGGGAAACGGGGGCGACCCGCCCTACAGAGCCCACGGAAACGGGGACAGGATGCTGCTCTTCATCGTGTCGCGCGAATCGTCGAAGCGGTTCGAGTACCTCGCGCGGGTGTTCGCGAAGGAGGAAACGGTTCAGGTCATCCTGGATCGGCGAGTCACCGAGCGGCGCGCTCGGCAGACCTCTGGAGACGGCAGTCAGCGACGACGGGGAAATCGACGCTCGCGGCCGCATCTCGATCGCGAGCTGCAAACGCTCGGCTGGGCGCTGATCCGCTGAATCATGCGCGGGGCATTCTGCTCGGCGCGATTGTCAGTGGGCGCCCTCGTTCTCGTCCTCCTGACGGCAGGGACCGCGATGTCCGGAAGCGCCCTCGATCAGCTCCGCGGCGCGGTGACGCGCCCGGTCCCGGTCGTGCCGCGGCGGGACGCGCCGCGGCCGGACATGGTCTGGGTACCCGATCGATACATCCCGGCGCCCGGCGCGCCGCAGGGCGTGCACGTCCCCGCTCATTGGGAGCGCCGCACCTCGGAGCGCGAATTCTACGTTCCGCCGCTCATGGTCTGCGAGCCGACGACCGGCGTCTGCCAGACGAGCCCCGCGGGCGTGAGGGGACCGGTCGAATCCAGGACCGGCCCCTGAGATCATCGAAGGGGGCCTCGACGGCCCCCTCCGAGGCTCTGTCAGGGTCCCTGCGGACCTAGCCCGTAGCGGAACGAGGTGATCATCAGGCGGAAGCTCGTCGTCCCCAGGGTCCGTGGCACCTTGACGACAAAGTCGGCGGCTCCGTTCCCGTCGATCCCCGGGCTGACGTACGTGACGCCGGTGGCGACCACGTGCCCCGCAGCGTCGAGTGCCTCCGCCGTGAGATAGACGTTCAGGGCGCTCCGCCGGGCGGTGTTGAAGACCGTTCCGACCAGAACGGTGTGGGTCGAGCCCTCCGCGTCGCGTGAGCTGCGGCTGTAGGTGATGCGAAATGGCTGCGCCCCGACCGCGCGAACGGCGGTCAGGAGGGCGAGCACGACAAGACCCGCCAGGAGTCGGCGCCGGCGCGGAGTACGAGAATTGAACCGAGGCACGCCCGCCATCTTACGCAGGTTCCTCGGCAGAGGGAACCCCGGGCTCAGCGTCCCACGCCGGCCGTTTCGTCCACCCCGGCGTCCTCCCGAAAGTGGGGCATGACCTCCTCGGCGAAGAGCTGCATCATCTCGAGCGTCTTCTCGTGGCTCCCGCCGTTCATGCCGGAGCAGACGATGCCCGCGCGCAACTCGTCGGAGAAGATCTTGAGCTTGTCGCGCACGGTCGCGGGGCTACCGCAGATGATGTAGCCGCCATCCTCGAGATCCTCGAACGTCAGCTCCGTCGGCAGCTTGATCCCGCTCGTGAGCACGCGCTTGAGCGAGGGCTCCGTCGTGTAGCCGGGCGGCTGCCAGAACGGGAGCGACATGCGCAGCCCGACGTGGTACACCCACAGGGCGTGCCGGCGGGCGATCGCATACGCCCGCGCGTCGCTCTCCGCGACGATGATCGGCAGGTTGACGGTGAGCTGATACCGGCTCGCCGTGTAGCCGTTCCGCTCGCACGCTTCCCGGTACTCGCCGTAGATCTGGGCGATGCGCTTGATCGGCGTGAACACCATCAGGTACGGGAAACGCCGCCGGGCCGCCCACTCCACCGTCTCGGCGCTGCCCTGGGACGGACACCAGACCGGCGGATGAGGCTGCTGCAGCGGGCGCGGCCAGGGGTTGACGAAGTGGTAGCGGTAAAACCGCCCGTCGTAGGGAAACGGCCCCGCCTCGGTCCAGGCGCGGATGATCAGGTCCGCCGCCTCGTAAAAGCGCTCGCGCGAGTGGCTCGGGTTGACGCCGGTGGAGTAATACTCCGGGCCGATGCCGCGGACGAAGCCGGAGATCACCCGGCCGCCGGAGATGCGCAACGGATTCTCCCTGAGCGGGAGCCCGTTGCCGAGGATCGCGATCCGAGCCCGGCTGGTCCGGCGCACCAACATGGCCGCCATGACGTTCGGGCTCGGCATCGTGCCGTAGCAATTCTGGTGGTGCTCGTTGACGCACAGGCCGTCCCAGCCGAGCTGTTCGGCGTACTCGAGCTGATCGAGGTACTGGTTGTACAGCGTGTGGCCGACCTGCGGATCGTAGTGCCGATTCGAGAACGTCACCCAGGAGGACGGCTCGTCGTGCTCGAGCGGGTACGGCATCAGGTGGAAGTAGTAGAACTTCACCGGCCCTCCTCGTGCCCGGCGCAGAACTCGCTCACGACCGCGGCCGCCCGCGCGGGCTCCTCGATGTGCGGGACGTGACCCGAGCCCGCAAAGGCCTCGAGCCGGGCGCCGGCGATCTCCGCCGTCCAGGCGCGCGCGCACTGGAGCGGCGCCACCCGGTCGTGCTCGCCCCAGCACAGGAGCGTCGGCGCGGTGATCCGGCACAGCCGGCGCTTGAGCAGCGGATTGTAGAGGTACGGGTTCCAGGCCACGCGGGCCAGCGCCGCACGCTCGCGCGAGAGCTCCACCAGCGTGTCGACGCCCAGATCCGCCGGCGCCAGCGCGAGGGCGTTCATCGGATCGTGAAACACAGTGGCCACGAGCTGCGGCAGCTCCATCGCGAACAGGAAGGGATAGATCCAGCCGTCGACCTTGATCCCGACCGGATCGATCAGCACGAGCGATTTGAGACGGTGCGACGCCATCACCGCGATCTCGGCGGCGATCCAGCCTCCGAAGGAGGCGCCCACCAGATGCACCCGTTCGAGGCGCAGCTCGTCCAGCAGGTCCAGGTAGTGAAAGGCGAGATCCGAGATGTGGTCGATCCAGTCGGCCGCGGCCGAGCCGCCGTGCCCGGGGTGACTCGGAAAAAGAAGCGTGAATCGCCGCGCGAGCTGCTCGTGAAAGGGGAGCCACCGCCCGGCGCCGCCCGCGGCGTGAAGGAAGAGCAGCGCGGGGCCGTCGCCGCCTGAGAGGAGGCGCACGGACACGCCGCGGACGGTCAGTGCCCGCTCCGTCACCCTCCGGCACCACAAGCGCGGCGCGCATCGGGGACCCCGCGAACCTTCCGCGCCCGCGCGGAGAGCACCGTGCTCGGGTGGCCGAGCCCTTCCCACCAAGCGCTGGCGGTCACTGCGGTCCGGTCGCCTTCGCCCGAGAGCCTCAAGCGCCGATAGCGGCGACCGGGAGACTCCGCTCACTCACACGGATTACTCAACCCTTGGCCCCAAACGCACCAGTAGCCGGGCACCCAGACCCATTCGAACCCGTCCCAGGCCCAGAACCCGGGGGCCCAGACGAGCGGGGGATTGGCGAGGAAGAACTGTGGGACCTGGGGCCGATGAACCACCCCGCCGACGCTTCCGGGAGTTGCTCCCGCGCCCGCCGGCGGTACGCCGGGCGTTCCACGGATGAGCCCGGCGCCTGCCGGCGGGATCCCCGAGCTCCCCGGCGTGACGCCAGCACCTGCTGCCGGCATCTCGGCGCCGGCATCGCCGGGGATGCAGAGACCGGCGAGCATCGCGTATGCGATGGAGCCCGACAGAAGCAGCGTCTTCACGGTGCACGCGCGCGACCGTGGGTTCACGGCTCCTATCATGCCGCTCGCGCCGGTCACGCGCAAGTCCGTGACGTGGCCTCCCCGCACCGCCATCCACAATTCCACCGTCGTCCCCATAACGAAATTATGACGGCCTGAAGCGATTCCGCTCCCCCGCCGCCCCAAAAACGACGAGCCCGCAAGGCACGGCGGCCGCACAAGGGAGAATTGCCACCAATTGCGGGCCGACAAGGCTCACCGATGCACGGAAACGAGTGCCCGCGCGGACGAACGAAGCGTTGACACGTGATCGCCCCAATCCATAACTTGCGGTCAACGCCCGGCCCTCGGACGGCGCGCTCACACGCGCGGTGCACGCGGGCTTCGGGGATTCCTGTTCCTCCAACGCATAAGTCAGAACAGGATGGCTGCCTATGAACTTGCAGACGATCGAGCGGAACATTCTGAAGGAACTGCAAACCATCGCCGTGCTGCTCCGGCGTCAGAAGGACCCGGCAGCGGCCGAGTCCACGCGCGGCGACTTCTTCGACGCGGCCCAGGCCGTCGAGCATCGGGAGCGCGAGCACCTCAATGTTGGCCGGCTCGCGGATCGCGCGCGCCGACTCGAGGCCGCGCTCCAGCGGGTCCGCGCGGGCAATTACGGCACCTGCAGAGAATGCGGCGAGCAGATCGCCCCGGTGCGCCTCGAGGCGATCCCGGCTGCCGACGCCTGCCTGCGCTGCCAGGAGAGGCTCGAGCACGCCCCGGATCGCCTCGACGCTGACACCGTCGGCGCTTCCTCGAGAACCGCGGTGCAGCCTGAGCTATCGCGCGGCAAGCGCCGCCGGAAACGGCTGGCCGGTTCGCGCGCGAGATCTTCACGCTGAACCGCGCACCATCGACCTTGGCGCTGCACCCGGGCTCGCCCCGCGGGTTCTTGACACGCGACAGGTGCGAGCACATGATCTCGCCGGCGGCTTGACGTCCGGGTCAACCAGAGCCGTCGGATCATCGTACGGGAACAAACACTCGTCGTCGTGAGGGCGGCGAGGCGGTGACGGGTTGAATCCGAACCGGGCGGTCTATCAGAGGGAGGGGTCGTCATGATGCTGCAAGGCCGTATCTCGAGACGAGACGTCTTACGCGCCGCTCTGATCTCCGGCGCGGCACTCGCTGTCCCCGGCCGGGCGCTCGCAGAACTGTGTCAGGAGACGCCCCACCAGGAAGAGGGGCCGTTCTATTTGAACGCATATGACCGGACCCGGCCGATGCCGCACAACAATGACCTGACGGTGGCAACGGGGGCAACCGGCCTGCCCGAGGGCCAAATCATCGACGTGACAGGTCGCGTCACCGATGAGGAGTGTCGACCCGTCAAGGGCGCCATGGTGGAAGTCTGGCAGGCGAACGCCCGAGGCCGGTATCGCCACGTTGCGGATCCGAATCCGGCACCGCTCGACCCGAACTTCCTCGGCTTTGGCGAGACCATCACCGACGAAAATGGGATGTACTCGTTCAAGACCATCAAGCCAGGCGCGTATCCGGTCGGCGGAGGCTGGGTGCGACCGCCCCATGTCCATTTCAAGGTGCACGGCGGGATGTTCCACATGATGTTCACTCAGATGTACTTTGCCGGAGAGGAACACAATCGGAACGATTTCCTCTTGAATGAGATTGCCAAAGACGAGCGGAAGCGGCTGATCATCGAACCGTCGCGCCGCCCTGGGAGCTACACGGCAAATCTCTACGTATTCAATATCGCGTTACAGCCGTTTCGGCCCCGGACCTAGCGACCGACTGCGGGAACGTTCCCAGCGCGCGGAGCAGGTACGAGGCAGAGCCACCGCGATTGCCTGAACGCTTTTTCTCTCGGTGGCCATCCGGTGTCGGCCGACGCAGGCGCGTCCACGGAAGATTAGTTCTCGGTCCCTGCGAGTTCTGCAGTCTCCCCCCACAGCCGCTGGGCTGCGGCGTCATCCTGGGCTTCCTTCGAGGGTGTTGCGGGGCGGCATTTGTAGAAGTAGCCGCCGCTGACGTTGGCCACCTCGGGTGAGGAGGCGAGGTAGACGATGGTGTCCGCGCCCTCCTCGGGCGAGATGGCCAACACTTTTGCCACACGGACGACGTTGGAGAGGAGGCCGCCACTCTGGTCACCGAAGCGGGTGGCGACTAACCCGGGATGCAGGCAGTTGGCGGTGACCCCGGTGTCGGCCAAGCGACGCGCGAGTTCGCGCGTGTACAGAATGTTGCAGAGCTTGGAGCGACCGTAGACCTTGAACCCGCGGTAACCGTCGGCCGATTGCAGGTCGTCGAAGTCGAGCTTGGCGCGCCTGTGGGCAGCCGAGGCGGTGTTGACCACCCGCGCTGGT
>QHRS01000123.1:6581-7300 GCA_003221435.1 Candidatus Rokuibacteriota bacterium | reverse complement strand
GCCGCGGCGATCTCGGCCGCTACCCGCTTCATCGCCGCGAGGCGGGAGAGGTCAGCGTAGTGGATGCTGTGCGCGATGCCGGGAGCCCGCTCGCGCAGCCGCGCCAGCGCCGCCTCACCGCGCACCTTGTCGCGCGCCACCAGCACCACGCGCGCTCCCATGCCGCCCAGCCGCTCCGCCGCGACCTGCCCGATCCCGGAGGTCGCGCCGGTGATGACGATGACCTTCCCTTGCATGACCCCTGTTCCTGCCTGCCCGTCCAAGCCGCCAGTGCAAGCAGGCGGCGAAGGCGTGTCACGCCCGCGCATCCCGCCGTGTGGAACCAGGAATTTCGAGGGGTTGCTTTACCGTGGACAGACGGAGGGCCGCGACGTCACGTACCGGATTGCGTTTTGGGTTATGCTGTGCGCCATGCGGCGCGCCCTGGCCCTGCTCTCCGCGGCAGCCCTGGCCACGTTCACTCTCGCGGTCGCGCCCCACCTCGTCCATCACCTCTTCGAGCCGGGTGACACCGGGCCTGATTGTCCGTTCGCGACCACCGCCGAGCGCCTGCCGGGTGACACGGCCGTCGCCGTCACGGTCTCGACGGGCGACACGGCGTCCGCCCCCGTCATCCCGCCGCCACCGGCCGCGCTGCCGTCAACGCCGCCGGCCCGGGCCGCCGCCCGCGCCCCGCCGCTCCGCGCCTCGTAGCAGATCCTCGTCCCCGTCGCTACCGC
>QHRS01000123.1:0-6481 GCA_003221435.1 Candidatus Rokuibacteriota bacterium | reverse complement strand
CCTCGGAGCTCGACCTGCTGCGCAACCAGCTGCGCGAAATGCAGGAGCGGCTGAACCGGCTCGAGAACGCCCAGCAGGCGAGCACCATCGCGCCCGTCCCGATTCCCGTGGCCGCGCAGGCGCCGCCGCCCGCCATCACGCCCCGGCCGGACGAGCGCGAGATCCAGCTCGAGCGCGGGACATTGCTCGAGACGATGGGGTTGCCCAAGCCCGAGGTCGGCGGGCTCAGGTTCGCGGGCTTCTTCGTCGGCTCGGCCAACTACAACTCGCACATTCAGATGGTGCCCGAGTTCGCTGGCAACGCGCCACTGTCCTCGGAGCCTGGGCGCACCGATTTCCGCTTCGACCAGTTCACCTTCGGGGTCTACAAGACCTTCGCGTCGTGGCTCTCGGCGGGGGCCGCCATCGAGGTGGAGCGCCAGGGCCACCGTCACAGCCACGGCGTCGATGACACCCTCCCGTCCGGCTTCGGCTGCCCCGCCGGCGGCGCCGGCTGCGTCGAGCGGTTCGGGTCGGAGGGAATCGAGACCGAGGTCAGCCTGCACCGCTTCAACATCACCGCGGTCGCGCCGCTCGGCAACGGCCTGGCGCTCTCGTTCGGGCGCTTCGACACGCCGTTCGGCATCGAGCGCCACGACGCGCCGCTCAACCTGAACGCGACGACGTCCGAGGTCATCCGGTTCGGTCGGCCCATGAGCATGACGGGATTCACCGGGTCGTACCAGTTCGCGCCGTGGCTCGACGCGACGGCCTGGGTCGTGAACCGCTGGGAGAACGAGACGACCGAGGACCCGCTGGAGGACAACAACCGCGACAAGAGCCTCGGCGGGCGGATCGGCTTCACGCCCCTCTACGGCGCGCAACTGCTGAACGTCGGGGTCGGCGGTTGGTGGGGGCCGGAGCAGGGTGACATCGACCGGCAAGACCGCTGGGTGCTCGATCTCGACATGACGTGGTCGCCGGTTCGGCGCCTGGTGCTCGCGGGCGAGTTCGTGTACGGCGGCGAGCAGGGCGTGTCGTTTCGCCCGCGGGGCATCCCGTTCCTGGCGGCGGCGCTCAGCAACAAGACCGTCAACTGGTGGGGACTCTACGCGCTCGCCCACTACGACTTCGTCGACTGGCTCGGCCTGACGTTCCGGTACGGCGTGTTCGACGACCAGGACGCAGCGCGAACGGGCGTCGAGCACCTGCTGCAATCCTTCACGTTCACGCCGATGCTGCACCTGTCGCGCCTGATCCCCGACCTCCGTCCGCTGGGAGTCACCAATGCCCGGACTCGGCATTGCCTGGACTGGGTCGATCTGCGGCTCGAGTACCGGCTGAATCTCTCCGAACGGCCAGTCTTCTCCGACGCCAAGCCCGGCGTCCCGATCACGAGTGCGGATGACATGAGCCACCAGGTAACCTTGCAGTTCGTCGTGAACTACTAGGAGGGCCGGGATGAACGGCATCTACCTCTCACGCCTTCCGTTGAGCGCGAAGGTCTTCTGCACGCTGTTCCTGCTCGGCATCGGGTGCGGGGCCCTCGCCGCGGTCACGCAGGCGGCCACGGCCGTGGGCCTCTCGCCCCGCGATGTGCAGGCGAGTCTCGCGCTCGAGATGCCGATGATGCCGCTCGGCCACGGCCAGATGAGTGCCGAGAAGGAAATCACGCTCGGCCAGGTCAGCAGCGGCGCGAAGGTCTGGATTCGCACGCCGCTGCTGATCCAGACCAGTCACACGCACCTCTTCGGCCAGACGCTGATTGCGGGGCTCCTCGGGCTGATCTTCCTGTTCTCCTCCCTCCGCGAGGGAACGAAGGCCCTGATCGTGGCCCTGCCCTTCGTCGGCACGCTCATCGACATCGGCGGCATGTGGCTGACGCGGTTCGTGTCGCCCTCGCTGGCCCTCCTGGTCACGGCCGGCGGCAGCCTCTTTGCGCTCGGGTACGTGCTGATCGCCGCGCGCTCGATGTGGGAGCTCTGGATCACGCGGGAGGCACATGCATGACACGGACGATGACGGGACGGTTATCAGCAGCGGCGGCCGTGATCGCGCTCAGCGCGGGCGTCGCCCTCGCACACATCACCCCGCCTGTGGTGCTCGTCTCCGACCGCGACGTGCTCATCGCTCTGCTGGCGGGCGCTCAGAGGTTCTTCGTCCGGGAGATACGCCTGAGCGGCCCCGAGCGCGCGAGCATCAAGCAGCGGATGGGCTTTGCCCCTGACGAGGATTTCTATCGCTTCTATCTGGGCCGGGACGCTGGCGGCCGGCTCGTGGCCGCGACGATCTTCGTGACCGAGTTCACGCTCCACGGACCGGTCCGCGTCGCGGTGGCCCTGGGGCCAGACGGCAGGGTCAGGGGCGCGACGGTCGTCGAGCTGACGGAGGAGACCTATCCGTGGGTGAGGCCGCTCCTCGACCAGGGCTTCACTCGCGACTACGTCGGCCGCGACAGTCGTGCCCGCTTCGGCCTCAGCGACCGGATCACAAAGGCGCACCTCGATTCGATGCCGCGGTTCTACGGTGAGATCATCGCGAGCCTCATCCAGCGCGCGACCCTGCTCTTCGAGGTCGGCGTCCTCAAGCGAGGCGACGTGAGCTGAGATCGCGCGCGCTACGCCGTGCTACCCTTCGGCCCGGAAAGGGGGCAGCCTCGTGCGGATCATCGCGCATGTGGACATGGACGCCTTCTACGCCGCCGTCGAGGAGCGGTACAACCCTCGGCTCCGTGACCGGCCGGTGGTCGTCGGCGCCGACCCGAAGGACGGGCAGGGCCGGGGCGTGGTGACGACCGCGAATTACGCAGCCCGGAAGTACGGCATCAAGTCCGCCATGCCGATCACCCGGGCCTGGCGACTGGCGAACGCGGCCCAGCGTCGTGGCGAGCCCGAAACCATCTTCCTCCCCGGCAATCACCGGCTCTACCGGGAGGTCTCCGAGCGGATCATGGCGGTGCTGGCCCCGAGCGCCGACGCCTTCGAGGAGGCCAGCATCGACGAGGCCTACCTGGACCTTTCGTCACTCGGGAGCTTCGAGGCGGCGGCCGAGCGCGCCCTGACGCTCAAGCGCGAGATCGTCGCGCGTGAGGGGCTCACCTGCTCGGTCGGCATCGGGCCCAACAAGCTCGTGGCGAAGATCTCCTCGGATTTCAAGAAGCCGGACGGCCTGACCGTGGTGCAGCCGGAGCAGGTCCAGGCGTTCCTCGACCTGCTCCGGATCCGGGTCATCCCCGGCATCGGGCCCAAAACGGAACTGCTGCTCCACGATCGCGGCATTCACACCGTCCGTCAGCTCCGCGACCTCGACCTCTTCCAGCTCGTCGACTGGTTCGGCCGCTGGGGTGAGGACCTCTACGCCAAGGCGCGGGGGCTCTCGGAGAGCCCGGTGTCGAACGAGTGGGAACCGAAGTCCATCGGCGAGCAGGAGACGTTCGAGCACGACACCCTCGACGCGGCGTTCGTTCTCGAGCGCGCGCAAGAGCTCGCCCGAAGCGTTTCTCAGCGCCTCGGCCGTCAGGGGATCCCGGCGTTCCGGACCGTCACCGTGACGGTGCGCTTCGCGGACTTCGCGACCTTCACGCGGTCGCACACCGCCCGGGAGCCCCTGGTCACCGCGGAGGCCCTCTACACCGGAGCCGTCCGCCTGCTGCTGCCCTTCCTGGACCACCGCGAGAACCCGACGCAGAAGAAGATCCGGCTGATCGGGGTGCGTGCGGAGAAGCTCGTGCGGGCACCGGCGCCATCGAGCTACCCTCGGCGCGACCTCGAAACGGGCACCTCTGGCGAGGAGCCAAACCCATGAGTCGGCCTGGTCGAAGCTGGCCCCTTTTGCCGGGGCGCGCCGTTTTTTCCCCTCCCCGATTCAGGTGTTTACCCGATAGCCTTTATCCCGCGACCTCCCTAGAGTCCGAGCATCATTAGGGGGCGGTTCTGTGGCGGATGGGGATAGCTGCCTTTAACTGCTCCACTGAAACATCCTCGTCAGAGAAACGAGGCCTATGCTTACAGAGGTGCTAAATCCCGCCAACTACGCGGTAACCCCTCACTCGGCAGGCCCGTGGGTGGTGGCGATTTTGATCGCCATCTTGGGAATCGCGGCACTCGTTCGTGAACGTGGCTCGAAGGTGAGCCTCGCGTTTTGCGCACTCACTATGAGCGTTGCGATCTGGCTCCTCTCTGCGGGGGCACTTTATTCCACCCTTGACGAACCTCTTGCGCTCTGGTGGGCCAAGGTTGAGCACCTTGGGGTTGTAGTTATTCCAAGTCTGGTCCTGCTCTTCACGTTAGCGATAGTCCAGCGCGTTCATGAATTGCGAGCTATTGCCTGGGGCAGTCTGGCGCTATCGGGATTGTTCTACTCCAGCATCCTTGCATCAGACCGCTTCATCGCCGGGCTGTACCATTATCCATGGGGTTACTACGCGCGATACGGACCTCTCACTCTGCCTTTCCTAGTCTGCTTCTTCAGCGTACTGTTCGGAAGCTTACGACTCCTGCAGGTGCAACTTATCCGCGTCACTCGGGGCACTCAACAGCGGCGGCTCAAAGCTCTACTTGTCGCCCTCGCGGTCGCCTATCTGGGGGCAATCGACTACCTGCCCGCCTATGGGATTCAGGTCTACCCCTTCGGTTACGTTCCGGTGCTCGGCTTCGTCGTGTTGATGTTCAGAGCGGTGTGGCGCTATCGCCTGCAGGAGATCACCCCGGCTTTCGCTGCAGACCAGATTATTTACACGATGGCCGATGCCCTGCTCGTCTTGGACTCCGAAAGGGTTGTGAGGGTCGCCAATCAAGCGGCCACCCAATTGTTTGGATATGCGAAGACGGAACTGGTCGGCAAACCGGTGTCCACGACCTTGGGCAGCTTCCTGGAGCAGGAGAAGATTGACGCTTTAGAAGCTACAGGGGTCATGCGGGCCTATGAGATGCACTACCGCAACAAAGAGGGCAAGGTCCTTTCCCTGGATATTACGGGCTCTCTGACACGAGACCCCGCCGGGAGCCCTATGGCGTTTGTGTTCATAACCCGAGACATTACTGAGCGGAAACGGCTAGAAGAAAAAGCTCTCCAAGCTCAGAAGCTGGAAGCCCTGGGAAAGCTTGCAGGAGAGATTGCCCACGATTTTGAGACGATCTTCACGATTCTCTCTCGGCTCAGCCTGGTCTTGTCGAGTGGTCTGGATCAAAATGGCCGGGTACTCGGTAAGGTCGAAGAAATCAAGAAAGCAGCCGACAAGGGTATGGAGTTGACCCGTAAATTGCTAGCTTTTAGCAGCAGTCAACGCATTAAACCGACAGTATTGGACCTCAACGCCCTCGTGACCAACCTGCGTGGGGTGCTGGAATGGGTGGTAGGCAAGGACATCGATCTAGCTACAAGGCTCGACCCCACTCTGGGGTGGGTGAGAGTTGACCTCGGACAGGTTGAGCAGGTCATCATCAAGCTGGCTGCCAACGCCCGAGACGCGATGCCACACGGTGGAAAGGTCACCCTTCAGACCTCAAACGTTCAAGTGTCGGCGATCTCGCACCACCCGCACGGCCTTATCGGCCCAGGAAAGTTCGCCATCCTGGCGATGAGCGCCTCCGGCTGGGTGATGGACGAAGAAGTACGGATTCATCTCTTCGAGCCTTTCTTTAAGATCAAGGAGTATGGCGGCGCACCTGGGCTCGAACTCGCGATGGTCTATGGGCTCGTCAAGCAAAATGGGGGCCAGATTGCCGTAGAGAGTCAACCTGGTTTGGGCACAACATTTCTCATCTACTTGCCACTGGTCGAACACCTGATACCGACGGCCGACTCCGCTGTTTCTCATCACCACTCTGCGGCTTAGAAACCTATGGTGCTGAAAAGGGCCTTTATGTCCCTTATCCTCCTTGCGAGGGCGGAAAAGGGAGGATTCCGTGGAAACGCTTACTGATCGATATTCCAGACCCCTACCAGACTGGGTCCACGACATAAAAGAGGACGTGAAGGATAAGGTTAAAGGTTCAATCGCCTCGAAGGTCTGCCGCGAAGGCAATATACCCGCCCTGCAGCAACTTTTAGTCACCTTCTGGCCCTTTGTGGATCAGTTCCCCAAGATCGTCAGGCGTGGGTGTGTCAAATTCATCAAACATGAATTACTCACCCACCCCGGGAATGCGGATGATCTTCTTTCACTCCTCGTCCTTGCTGATAAGACTCTCACGCTCATTGAGAGAGACGAAGCAGAACATCGTGAACTCTGGATCAAGGCAGCGGGAGCGGTAGGCCTCACCCATCAGGATCTCGAGCGACCCCCGATCCCTCTCGTGAAGAAGCTCATCACTAAAATGGAAGCGTGGACTGATCCTGCCGCCATGTTTCTGCGGTTCGCGGCGGTAGAGATTATCGCTGAGGTGGCAAGCGGGCACTTCCTGGAATCTCAAGAGTTTCGGACGGCGGTGGGAACGAAGGGGTTAGAGTGGTTTTTGGCGCATACGAAGCATGAAGACGAGTCGCATGAATCGCTTACCTA
>QHRS01000345.1 GCA_003221435.1 Candidatus Rokuibacteriota bacterium | reverse complement strand
GGCGAAGAGCCGGTCGTGGTCGACGGCCAGCCCCTGCAGGTGGCGCAGGCCCTCGGCGAAGACGGACAGGGTGCCGGCGGGACCGAGCGCCAGGATCACCTCGGGCTCAGCGGACTCGTCATCGGGCTCGGGGTCGGTGTCGCGGGTGAGCCGGCGGGCGGAGATGTAGAGCGTGCCGTCGTCGCGCATCGCGAGCCAGCGCGGCTGCTTGACGTCGGAGACGATGGCCGTGGGGCGGCCCTTGGCCTCGACCCGCACGACCCGGCCCGCCTGCTCCTCCGCGATCAGGAGATGCCCGGCCATGTCGAACGCCAGTCCAACGGGACCTTTGAGACTGCGGGCGACGGTCGTGTGCCTCCGATCGGGCGCGATGCGCGTGACGGTGCCGGCGTCACGGTCGGCGACGAAGACGTTGCCCGCGGGATCGACGGCGATGCCGCGGAGGTCCTTGAACCCGTCAGCCCAGACCTCGAACGAGGCGAGGGCTGTGATCGCCGATCGCCCCTGCGTGTCCTGGGCGATGGAGAGGGCGGCGACGAGCGCTACCAGCGACAGGACCTGCCGCTCACGCCTCAGCAAGTAATGTCCCTGGTGAAGGGAGAGACCAGACGGATCAGCAGGGGCCGCCCTTTTGGGAACACCTGGGAACCCTCCGAGCAGTTCGAAAGGCTCCCCTTAGGGAGCAGCCCGCACGCGAAACCCTTACGGCGCCCCGGAACCCGAGGCTCTGAGAAGAGGTCTTATCCTAAGGCCCTGCGCCGGTCCATGTCAAGCCTGATTAGCTTCTGCCGCTACATGCGGTGTCCGAGCAGGCGCTTCAGCACCTCCTCGACGGCGCCCGAGAGGGGCGCTCCACGCTACACTCGGACCGGCGTGAACGCCGTCGTGAAGTGGTCCTCGAGCGGCAGGCGCCGGGTGAGCACGCCGTGCTCGAGCAGCGTGTCCTGCATCGTGCGCAGCGCGGCCACGTCGATGCTGCCGTCCTTCGGGAACAGCGGGCTCGAGAGCTTGTGGGCGGCCAGGACCGCTTGCGGGTCCCACTTCATCGTCTTCGCCGCGATGGCGGCCGCTTCGGCCGTGTGTTGCGTCATGAACGCGAGCGCCTGGAAGATGCTGCGGAGCGTCTTCCGGATGTCGTCGGGACGCCTGCGGATCGTCTCCTCGGAGGCGTAGACGATCTGGCTGATCCACTTCGGCGTGACGGAGTCGAGCCGCTTGAGCACCTTCGCCTGGCCCTGCGTCTCCAGCACCGCGCCGCCGTCGCCCCAGACGATCGCGTGGATCTCGCGGCGCGCGAGCGCGGCGACCTGCGCGTCGAGCCCGCCGAGCGCGACGATCTTCACGTCGCGCTCGGGGTCCCAGCCGTTCTGCCGGGCGAGCATGCGCGCGAAGACCCAGGTCGTCGCCCCGACCCTGGTCACGCCGATCGCCTTGCCGCGCAGGTCGCCGACCGTGTGAATCTCGGCCGCCACGTTCAGCGTGAAATGGTTGCCCTCCGTCTCGGTCGCGACCATCTTGATCGCCGCGCCGGCCTCGCGGAACACGAGGATGTCCGTCCCCCCGGTGATGCCGATCACCGCCTCGCCGCCGATGACCGCCTTGAGCAGATCGGGACCGCCTCGGAACGGGACGAACTCCGCGTTGAGCCCGTTGTCCTTGAAGTAGCCCCGGTCGAGCGCGACGATGACGGGCCCCGCCATCGCATAGTCGCCGAGCACGGCCGTGCCGATCTTCGTCGCCGGCGGCGATGGTCCCGGCGCAGGCGAGCTTGAGAAAATCCCGGCGGCTGCGCTGTATGGCGGTCCCTCCTGAATTCCTTGACACCCCTGGGCTTCTTGCCTACGGTGCTCGGCGTCGGGCGGTAGTGGCCGACAGCGATTCTATAGCAAACGGGAGTCCGCCGGTGGAACAGACGGTAACGTACGCGGTCCGGGACGGGATCGCGTGGATCACGCTGAATCGTCCCGCGCTCCTCAACGCACTGAACCGGCAGGTCACCGCCGAGCTGGCGGACCACGCCGAGGCCGCCGCCGCGGACCCCGAAGTGCTGGCCGTGGTGGTTCGCGGGGCGGGGCGTGCGTTCTGCTCCGGGATGGACCGCACGGCCCTCGCCGCGGGGGACATCAGGGCGGCGTTCTTTCGCAACTGGACACGGGCCCTCGGCACGCTCGAGGACATGGGCAAGCTCGCGATCTGCGTGCTCCACGGTCACTCCATCGGCGGCGGGCTCCAGCTCGCGCTCGCCTGCGACATCCGCATCGCGACCGACGACGCGGTCATCGGGCTCGGCGCGACGCGGCACGGGCTGATTCCCGACGGCGCGGTGCTGAGGCTCGCGCGGATCGTCGGCCTCGGGCGAGCCAAGGCGCTCGCGCTCCTGAACGACGAGATCGCCCCGGCCGACGCCCTGGCCATCGGACTCGTCACCCGCGTGTGCGCGCCCGCCGACCTCGACCGCACGCTCGCTGCGGTGCTCGACCGCTGCCGGGCCGCCGCGCCCACGGCGACGGCGCACACGAAGCGGCTCCTCCACGAGTCGTTCCACCGCGACCCGCGCACGCTGATCGAGGAGATGCTCCGGCTGCAGGACCAGTGCATGACCACGCCGGAAATGGAGGAGGCCAACGCCGCGTGGCAGGAGAAGCGCGAGGCGCGTTATTTCCCGCCGGGGGGCAGGGAGCGCCGGAGCTAGCCGATGGCGTACGTCGCAGCGCGGTCTCACGCGATGGAACGGTGCTTCGAGATCTCCCGGCGCGGCACCGATGTCGCCACGGAGATCCGGGCCGGGCTCACGACCTTCATGGTCATGGCCTACATCATCTTCGTGAACCCGATCATTCTCGGGTTCACGGGCGTGCCCGGCCTCGACGGCAAGGGGCTGCCGTTCGGCCCGACGCTCACGGTGACCTGCTT
>QHRS01000344.1:319-3376 GCA_003221435.1 Candidatus Rokuibacteriota bacterium | reverse complement strand
GACCTCATCAACCAACAGGACCGGCGCCCGGTCTTCCTGCGTGATCGCCTGGAGCAGAGGGCGCTTGAGAAGGAACGGCTCGGAGAAGATTTCATGCTCCTTCTCGTCGAGCGAGCGATTGGATGTCTCGCCGAGTTTGATGTGGAGGAGCTGCTTCTGGTAGTTCCACTCGTACAGGGCCATCGCCGCGTCCAGGCCCTCGTAGCACTGGAGCCGGATCAGATTGGTTCCGAGCATGCGGGCCATGACCTTGGCCACCTCGGTCTTGCCGACGCCCGCGTGCCCCTCGATCAAGAGCGCCTTCCTGAGGGTCATCGCAAGGTGCACAGCGGTCGCGACGGGCGCGTCGGTGACGTAGTCCGCGGCTTCCACCTGATCTCTGGGCGCATGACGTCCTATTTTACATGAAGGCGCGCGTAGTCCTCGGGCGTGTCGAGATCCGCGGGCATGGGCAGGTCGAACTGGATGCGGGCAACCCGCTCCGGCTTGGCCTCCACGACGGCCTTGCCGCCGGCGTCGCCGGCGAGCGCCGCCAACTCGGCGAACACCTCGTTGCCGAAGAGCACGGGATTGCCCTGGACGCCGCGGTAGACGGGCACCACGATGGGCTTGCCGGTGCGGGTGAAGGTCTCGACGAGCGCGGGGACGACCGACTCGGGCAGGCGGGGCTGATCCCCGAGAACGATCAGCGCCGCCCTCGTCCACGGCTTGAGCGCCCCGACCCCGACCGCGATCGAGGATCCCTGGCCGTTCTGGGGGCGCGGATTGTTCACGAGGCGGACCTCGAGGCCGGCGAGCGCCTCGCGCAGCGCCGCGTCCTCGGTACCGGTGACGACAACGATGTCCTCGACGCGCCCCACGAGCGCCTCGACCGTGCGCCGGATGACAGGTCGGCCGCGGAGGTCGAGGAGGAGCTTGGGCCGCCCCATCCGGCGGCTCAGGCCGCCGGCGAGCACGATCGCCGCGATCAGCTACGGGCTCCGCGTTGAGGGTTCACTGACACCGCGAGCGTACCATGAACTCGGCGTCCGCCATTCTTGCGGCGCCGCGGGCGCGAAGCCTTTGGCGTATACCGGAGAGCCGCCGCGGGGTATGATCTGCCGCTGAGTCGGACGCACTCGTGCGATGCCTGAGCTCCCCGACATCGTCGTCTACATCGAGGCGCTGGAGCCGCGAATCGTCGGGGCCCAGCTCGAGCGGGTCCGCCTGTCGAGCCCGTTCCTGCTCCGCTCGGTCGATCCGCCGCTCGACGCCGCGATCGGCAGGAGGGTGGCGAGCCTGCGCCGCCTCGGAAAACGCATCGTGGTCGCGCTCGACGGGGAGCTCTTCCTCGTCATCCACCTGATGATCGCCGGCAGACTTCACTGGCGGAATGCGGGCGCCAAGATCCCGGCGAAGCCCGGACTCGCGGCGTTCGACTTCTCCTCGGGAACCCTCGTGATGACGGAGGCGGGCTCGAAGCGGCGCGCCTCGCTTCACCTCGTCCGAGGCGAGAACGGGCTCGATGACCATGACCCCGGCGGGCTCGAGGTGCTCGCCACCGATCTCGCAGCCTTTCGCGCCGCCCTCACGCGCGAGAATCACACGCTGAAGCGGGCGCTCACCGATCCGCGGCTGTTCAGCGGGATCGGCAACGCATACTCGGACGAGGTCCTGCATCGGGCCCGGCTCTCTCCGGTGATGCTGACCCACCAGCTCGGCGAGGCCGAGATCGAGAGACTCTTCGAGGCCACCCGGCGCACACTGCTCGAGTGGACCGACCGCCTCCGCCGCGAGACCGGGGCAGGATTTCCGGAGAACGTCACCGCGTTCCGCGAGGCGATGGCCGTTCACGGCCGCTACGGCAAGCCGTGCCCGGAGTGCGGGTCGCGGGTCCAGCGGATCGTCTACGCCGAGAACGAGACCAACTACTGCCCGCGGTGCCAGACCGGCGGCCGGCTCCTGGCGGACCGCAGCCTGTCCCGGCTGCTCCGGCAGGACTGGCCCCGCACGATCGAGGAACTGGAGGACCGCCGCAAGAACGCGCTCAGGTGAGCCGGCTCGTCATCGCTGGATCTCCCGCGCGCGCGGTATGTGGAGCGCCAGATCGGTCTCGGTCCTTTCAGGAAGAGGACACCCAGCAAAAGCTGGGGCAACCACCACACGAGAAGCCCAAAGGCCCACTGGACCGCGTCCATGTACACCTCACGGCCGATGGCGAGCAGACCGAGATACGCGGCTCCGATCAGCCAGCGGCCTCGGAAAACCGGCTCGCTCCGCTCGGATGCGATCGCCGGCAGCGTGGACAGCAAGGAGACGGCGACAGCCACCCACCACCCCGGAGCCCACCGGCCGTCGACACTGACCCGGACCACGAGCCACAGCCCGAGCATGGCGTGGCAGAGGCCGACGACGATCGCGAGGCTCCGTCCCAGCGACGGTCCAGGCGTCGCGGCAGTCAAATCCGCAGTGGCGCGCACATCAGCGACTGCGGGGACGGCGCCTGAGCTCCTGCGCAGCAGAACGACCGCGGCGACCAGCGGCGGGCCATAGTAGAGCGCGGCGTATGTCCACTCGTGCAACACGCCGCGATAGCCGAACACCGCCCACGCGAGCCCGGCGAGGGCGAGCCACGCCGCGGCGAAGCGCCGAGAACCCCAGGCGCCCAGAGTCAAAGCGGCTGGCGTGGACACGAGTGCTAGGGACATGACGAGCATGTCCAAGGGTTCGGGCCCCATTCTGTACAGGAAAAGCCCCAGCAACCCGACGAGCCCGTGGTACGTCCCGACCGCCACGGCGAGCGCCTTCGGGAGCACGCCCAATCCCATTTGCGCTGATCGGCGAGCGTCTTGGTTCAAGAGCTTTCCGACTGCGCCAGTGGGCGAGGGCTCTAGCGTGGACGTGTCCGGGTCAAATGACATCGAAGCCGCAGAGGTGATGCTCGATCGCCTCGCTGGTCTCGGTATCGAGGTTCGGGTACACGCCTTTGATCTCAGCCCAAGCTGTCAAGAGTTCCTGCTTCGCTCCACATCGCCCATCCCTCCTGTGAAGCTTGATCCCGCAGAGACACGCAAGTTC
>QHRS01000344.1:0-292 GCA_003221435.1 Candidatus Rokuibacteriota bacterium | reverse complement strand
AGACGATCAACCGCCCGTGAATCGCCTTCAACTTGTCGGGCACGTCCATCCGTCGCATCCGCTCGAGGAGGTCGAGCTGCTTCCCCCGGTAGACTTCGTAGAGCGCCGAATACTCGGTCGGCGCCCGCCGCGTCTTCAGCACACCGTCGATGTTCAGGCGGTTCGTGATCCCGTCGTCCAGCAGCGTGAGCAGTCGGTGGAAATACAGGAGCTCGTCGTGGACGTCGACCGAACTGGCCTTCGTCGGGATCGACGTCTTGTAGACCCACCCGCGCGACGGCCAGTAGGTTTC
>QHRS01000122.1 GCA_003221435.1 Candidatus Rokuibacteriota bacterium | reverse complement strand
GCTCCACGAGCCTGAACGCGAAAAAGACCCAGGCCATCGTCAGGATGTAAGCGGAAGACTCCGGGTGGCCCGCGAGGAACTGGAGACTGACGGCCGCGTAGAGCCCGAACCAGACGCCCGCGCCGGGCTCCGTGATGAAGCGACCGGTCAAGTACATGAGCGCCGGCAGCCAGACGATGACGTAGCCTCCCGGCGAGCCGAGCCAGAGCACGAGCGCGCCCGAGAACATGAACGCCAGTGCGCCCAATAGCGCGCCCGGCGGCTCGACTCCACTCCGTCGCAGGAAGAGCCAGGTAAAGAGCCCAGCGATGCCGAGGTGGAACATCGCGATCAGGAGCTGCGCCGTCTCGAACGGGAGCGGCAACGTGGCGAGACTCGGCGGGTAGAGCGGCGCCGACTGGTAGTTGGCGAGGTGGGGCACGCCGGCGAAGGCCCACGGGTTCCAGAGCGGCAACTCGCCGTGCCGGAGCGATTCACGGTTGAACTGGCGCCAGCGATCGTGCTGGTTCACGCGGTCCATGAGGCCGGTGTTCGGGCGGGCGTACCCCGCTGGCGCGTGCCGGTTCCACGGCGGGTAGTCGAACAGCAGGCCCGCGGGCGAGAACACCTTCGAGGTGAAGATCGGCTCCCCGAAGAACGCGACGAGGCAGCAGACGATGAGGAGCGCGGCCCGGATGTCCCCGGCATCGGGGCGAAGCACGACGCGGATTCTCTAGACCATCCGGGCGCCGGGCCGGGAGTGGCGCTCCACAAGTGCGAAGGGCGGATCCCCGAGACGACGCTTGGACGATGTCACGCGCTGGACCTGGCTGCGCATCTTGTCGGCGATCGTCAGTCTAACCGCGGCCTTGAAAAAGCGGAACGCGATAATCGCCGCGGCCGAGTTGGCCTCCTCGAACTTCTCTTGGCAGGCTGAGGAAATACTGCGTGTATGCAAGACAGGACGAGCAGGCAAATGTCAGGGTTCTCAGCAGCCTGTTGATAGACTAGGCGTCCATGCCATCGGCTGCGCACCCGGTCGATCCATGCCCGTAGCGCCGATCGGGCCCCGGCGTCCCCTCGACACGCTCAAGTTCGTCGTATCGTTGATCTTTGCGCTGGCTGTCATGGTTTCCACGGGGCCAGCATTCAGCTTCGCCGCTCCTGTCCTCCCCGGACTCGCGTGGAAGCGGCTTGTCCCGGCGGACCTTGCGTTCGCGTTGCTCGTCGGCGTGTGGCTCTGGGCCGTCTTGACCGAGGGGCGAGCCGCACTGCCGCGCGCCGCCTGGCGGTCGCCGCTGATTTTGCTGGCCGGCATCGCCATCGCCGTGGTCTTCTCGCCGGCGCCCGCCCGAGGGCTTCCCGACCTCGCACGATTCGGGTACTCGATCGTCGCATACACGCTGATCGCGCAGTTGTCGTTCACCGAGGAGCGCGTCTGGCGCTTTTCGACCTGGTACGTCGCCAGCGCAGCGGCCATATGCGCGATGGCGGATGGCGGAGCTGGCTGGTGCAGACGTCAACGGCGCCCGGATGGCAGGCGAACATTGCCCTCCGTACGATGGGGCCCTTCGCCCACCCCACGACCCTGGCCGTCTTCATCAACTCCGCCGTGTTCTTCGCGTGTGTGCTTGTCGTCATGCCGCAGCGGCGACGACGAACGCTTGTGCTTGTCGGGCTGGCGCTCGGGGTGATGGGCGTCACCCTGTTCCTGACTGCTTCGCGCGCCGCCGGCGGCGTCCTGCTCGCCTTCTTCCTCTTGTCGCTCCTCTCCGCTCACCGCGGTCCGTGGCAGGTAGCCTCCACCATCGTCCTCGGCGAGATTGTAGTCGGGTTCACGTTGCTCTGCGCCGTCACACTGGCATGGAACTTCTTTCCGTTCTCCTACGAGCGGAACGCGGAAACCGGCTTTGCGTCCGTGAGGTTCTATGCAGTGCCTGAGGAACGCGCGTTGATCCACGGGGCCGCGGTGCGGATGTTCCTCGAGCGCCCGCTTACCGGAATCGGCCCCGGGCTTTTCGGCGAGAACCTGAAGCGATTCGTGGCGTTCCCCCAATTCGAGGCGGCGGCCCGATTCTTCAACGACGACCCCCGGCAGGTCGTCGACCGCTACCGCACGGGGCCCGACCCGCACTCTTCGTGGTTCGGCTGGCTGGCCCGCGCCGGCCTCGTCGGGTTCGGCGCGATGGCCTGGTTCTTCGCGTCGCGTGCGATCGGGTTCTTCCGAGCAGCGCGTGCTCCGGGAAGCCGTGGCCGCATCGCCCTGCTGGCGTTCGTGTTCCTGACGGGGTTCCTCTACGACGGGTTCGCCGTCGAGATCGTACACCTCCGCTTCTTCTGGGTGTTCCTGGCCTTCGGAACGGCCGCCATCGACGGCGAATTCGCTTGATTTCCCTGCCAATTCCGCCGTACTGTCACCGAGGGTTTCCCGTGTGACCAAGCGAACGATCTTCGACCGGCTCGGGCCGCTGTTCGCGAGGACGGACGTGCGGCGCACATACCGGTTCAGCCGGCCCACCCTGCACTTCGGCGCCTCCGAGTATCGAGCGATCCGTGAAATCGTGCGGTCGGGATGGGTCTCGAACGGTGATCACGTCCGCCGGCTCGAGCAGCATTTCATCGACCGGTTCGGCGTCAAGCATGCCATCGCCTGCTCCAACTGCACCCAGGGGCTCGTCATCGCAGTCCGCGCGGCGGGTCTCGCGGGCGCGAGGGTGGCGCTCCCGGCATTCACCTGGCCCAGCACCCTGTACGCGCTCTTGCTGAATCACTGCACGCCGGTGTGGGCGGACATCGACCCGGAGACGTGGCTCATCGACCTCGGCTCCGTTCGGGCGCGATACGATGCGGTGCTCGCGGTCGACACCTTCGGCAATGAGGCGGCCGTGCGGACCAGGGCTCCCGTCATCTACGACGCCGCTCACGGCTACGCCCTCCCGAGGCTCGGGCGTCGCGGGCTGGCCGAAGTCGTATCGCTCTCCTTCACCAAACTGCCGACGGCGGGCGAGGGCGGCATGATCCTGACGAACGACTCCGCGCTGGCCCGCGAGGCGACCGAGCTGCGCCGACTCTCGGCGCGCATGCTCGAAATGGCCGGCGTCATCGGCCTCAACTCCGTCGCGCATTACGAGGAGACGTACCTGAAGAAGCTGCAGGTGACCGAGCGGTATCGCAAGCTGCTGCGCGCGGGGTTCAGGGAACAGGCCGTCCCACGCGCTTCGAACCACAGCGTGTTCGCGATCCGGCTCGATACTCCGGCTGTTCGCGATCGAATCCATGCCGCGCTTTCGGATCGAGGCTTCGAGACGAAGGTCTACTATGACCCGCTCGCGGTCGGACTGCCGAACACCGACTACGTCTACAATCGCCTGCTCGCCCTGCCGACCTATCCGCAGATGATGGGCAAAGTGCGGCAAATCTGTGACATCATCAACAGAGCGGCGCGCGGGCGCGGCGTCGGCGACAAGAGAGCGCGATGAAGGTCACGCTGATCCAGCCGCGGTACTTCAACATCTGGGAAGCGTTGGGGTTGGGGTACATCGGCGCCTACCTCAAGGCCCACCACCCGGGCCGCCTGGAGATGAATTTCTTCCAGGCCTTCTTCGACACGGACGAGACGATCGTTCGCGGCGCAGCGGACAGCGACATCGTGGGATTTTCATGCACCAGCCCGACGTTCGCCCATGGCGCGGAGCTGGCGCGCCGCATCAAGGCGGTGAGCCCAAAGGCCTGGACGGTCTTCGGTGGCTTCCATCCGACCGCGGTACCCGACGACTGCTTGAACACCCCGGGGGTGGACCAGGTCGTCCTGGGCGAGGGCGAGCGGGCGTTCCTGTCGATCGCGCAGGGCAATCGGGAACGGCTGGTCAAGGGCGATCCGGTCGACGACATCAACGAGCTGCCGTTCGCCGACCGGGAGCTGATCCGGAACGAACGCGACATCGAGCTCGCCCACCGGTACACGGGCAAGCGGATGACGAGCTTTCAGAGTTGTCGGGTGTGCCCGCTTCAGTGCGTGTTTTGCGCGGAGCGCGTGGTGACGGGCAAGTTCAATCGGGTGACCAACCCGGTGCGGATCGTCACGCCGGACCGGCTCCTGGACGAGATCGAGAGGGTCGCGCGGCATTACCGCCTGGACCATTTCAAGTTCGCCGATGCCACCTGGAACACATCGTCCGAGAAGGTGATCGCGTTCTGCCAGGAGAAGATTCGCCGGGGCTTCACCCTGCCGTGGGAAGCGAACGTCCACGCGGCGTTCACGACGCGCGAGATGTTCCGGTGGATGAAGGAAGCCAACTGCGTGCAGATCAATATGGGCTGCGAGAGCGGCAGCCCGAAGATCCTGCGGCAGATCAAGAAGGGCATCTCGGTCGAGAAGATGATCGCGGTCTTCGGCTGGGCGCGAGAGTTCGGCATCGAGCGCCGCGGCTACTTCATCATGGGGCTGCCCGACGAGACCGTCGACGACCTCCGACTCACCGAGCAGCTCGTCGAGCGCCTCGATCCCGAGGTGTTCGGCATCACGATTGTCTGCCCCTACCCCGGCACCGATCTCTACGACCCAACGATGCACGGATCGGTCGACTGGGCGAAGACCGACGAGTACTCGAACGACTTCTGGTCGACGACGCACCTCTCGAACGCCGATCTCAAGGGGTGGCAGAGGTACCTCGTGGATAAGTTCCGCGACCGTGTGACCTGGCACCACAAAGTCATGGAGAACCCCGACATGATCCCGATGGTCAGGGGATAGCGAGCGCGTCCACCGCGAGCTCGACCGATCGGGCGCGCCGCCCACGCCTTCACGCAGTGAGACCCGGCCGATCTGTTCCCCGTGTGCTGATGTTGACCGGGGCCTACTATCCGGAGCTGAGCGGAGGCGGCCTCCAGTGTCGCACACTGGTCAACGCGCTCAAGGCCTCCGTCGGCTTCACGGTCCTGGCCACGTCCAGACGGTCGGATCTGCCCGCGCTCGCCAGCGTGGATGGCGTGCCCGTCTACCGCGTGGCCCTCCGCGGCCACCGGGGAGAACTCCCGGTCGCTGGGTGGCGCCTGCTACGGACGTTCATCGGCCTCCGGCGGGATGTGGACATCGTCCATTTCCACGGCTTCACGTCGAAAATGCTCGTGATCTACGCGCTCGCGCGGCTCTTCGGCAAGCGCATCGTCGAAAAGCCCACGTCGGTCGGTGGGGATGATCCGCTCACGATGTCTCGAGCTGGGCTCTCCGGCAGCGTCTATGCGCGCGCCGACGCGTTCGTGAGCGTGAGCCCCGGGATGACCGCCAGGTTTCGGGCGTCCCGGATCCCGCCGGCACGGGTCCGCGAAATTCCCAACGGCGTCGATCTTCGACGCTTTCGGCCCGCGTCCTCCGCCGAGGAGGTTCGCGCGCTCCGGGTCAGGCTCGGGCTGCCCACCACGGCGCCGATCATCGTCTCCGTGGGATTTTTCTCCCGCGACAAGGCGCCGCACATCCTCTTCGAGGCGTGGCGGCGCCTTCCGCCGACAACGGGACAGCCTTACCTGCTGTTCATCGGCTCGACCGATCCCACCCACATCGAGGTGGACTCCCAGGTAGTCGCGGCCATCAAGGGTGAAATCGGACGGGCGGGGCTCGGCGAGCGAGTCGGCTTCGTCGAGGCCACCGACGCTGTCGACGAGTACCTGCGGGCGTCCGACATCTACGCGGCGCCATCGCGGCGGGAGGGGCTCTCGAATGCGCTCCTCGAAGCGCTCGCCTCCGGACTCCCCGTCGTCGCGGCTCGGATCGACGGGGGCACCACCGGCACCATCCGTGACGGCTATACCGGGTTCCTGGTCGCGCCGGACGACCCAGCGGCGCTCGCGAACCGGATCGAGGTGCTCGTGGGCGACCCACCCCTGCGAGTCAGGTTCGGAGCGGCGGCGCGCCAACTCGCGGAGACGGGGTTCGGCATCGAGATGGTCGCGGCGAAATACCTCGAACTTTACCGGGACCTGCTCGTGAAGACGACTTGAGCAAGATCCCGGGAGCGATGCAGCGCAGCATCCGGGTCCGGAGCCGGGGGAAGTTCGAGGTCATCGACGTCACGCGCGAGGTGGCGGCGGCGGTCGCCGAGGCGCGCGTCGCCGAGGGCGTCTGCACGGTGTTCGTCCGGCACGCGACCGCGGCGATCATCATCAACGAGAACGCCGATCCGGGGTTCCGTGCGGACATCGTCTCGGCGCTGGGCAAGCTCTTCCCCGAAGGCGTGTGGGAGCACGACAAGGTCGACGACAACGGCGCCGCCCACCTGAAGGCCGCGTTCCTCGGTCCATCCGAGACGATCCCCGTGCGCGACCACCGGCTTCTGCTCGGGACGTGGCAGGGGATCGCGCTCGTCGAGTGCGACGGCCCACGCGAGCGCGAGATCGTCATCGACGTCCGCGCCTGAGCATTCAGTCGGGCCTCGCCTGGACGCGGCGAACTTCACCCGGGCCTCCCCGGCAGCACGGCCTCGCGACCGAACGAGGCCCCCCGGGAGACTCATCTGCTCGGCTCGTCTGCGGCGCTCGCGCGCAAGCCAGTTCGGCTCGAAGGTCAATCGGCGCCGAGCGATTCGTGGCACTCGTGGCAGACGGGCTGGACACGCGCCCGCGAGATGAACTGGAGCACGGGCTCGCTGTCGGTCGTGTGCGAGTAGTGGCAGCGGACGCACGTGATCCGCACGCCGTCGTGATCCCGGATCGCATGGTATGTGTCGCCGCTCCGTCCGCCCGCGCCCTCGGCCTGTTCGGCGCCGAGCGCCCGCGCGGCCTTGAGGATCGGCGTGTGGCACGGGCGGCACTCGGCCGGACGCAGCGGCAGGCGCATCCGCTCGGGCTCGCGGTAACGGCCGACCAGGAACCGGAGCGTGTCCACGCCGGCGACCGTCCACACCCACACGCGCATCACCGCGTCGCCGCCGCCGTGGCAGTCGATGCAGCGCACGTTCTTCTTCGCGTGGTGCGCGCCCGCGAGATCGGCGGGCGCGGCGGCCTTGAAGCGCGCGAACTTCGGCTCATGCAGATGGCAGGAGATGCAGAAGCGGTCGTCGCGTTCCTTGGCGGCGAGCGCGAGCAGGAACAGACCGGAGAGCAGCGCCGCTCCCGCCAGTGCCCCCGCGCCGATCGCGAGCCTGCGGGGCACCGGCGGGCCCTCGTCCGCGCTTACCTGACGCCGACCTGCTGGACCTTCGAGAACAGCAGATGCGCCGACGGACCGAGCCCCCCGCCGCGCGGCAGGACCGCGCCCGCGGGCGTCGTGACACGTCCCACCGGCGAGGCCTTTTCGGTCCCGTAGGCGAACCCGACGGCGACGCTGTACGTGCCGGGCGCCTGTGGCGCACGCACGGTCCACGTCACCTTGCCCTGGGGGAACTTCTTCGCGGCAAGATCGCTCTGCTGGTCGAAGATCAGCACGGCGCTCAGGTTCTTCTTCAGCTCGGGGCCGCGGCTGTCGACCCACTTCGTCTGCTCGTTGCCGTCGGCCCCCACGACCTTCGGTGGACCGACGATGACCCACCCGTCGCTCGCGAGCGGCCGCCCCTGGAAGCGGAGATCGCTCTCCATCAGAAACACGCCGACGACGCCGTGACCGCCGCGGACGTTGGCCGTGATCTGGATCTCTTGCCCGGGCTTCGCGGCGGCCGGAACCGTCAGCGTGACCGACGCGTGCTCGTCCATCAGCTTCACGTCAGCCAGGAGCTTCTTCCGATCTTCCGGGCTCATCTTCTCGTACTCTCCCCGCCCGTCCTCGATGGCCCTGTAATGCTTGTTCTCGACGAGCTGGGCGACGGCGAAGGCCTCACGCTCGACGCGGACCTGCTCCTTCTGCATGGACGAGTGGCACCCGGCGCACCCCGGGGTCAGATCGGTCACGATCCACAGCGGGCCTCCGTTATACGCGTGCGCGGGCCCCGTCAGGAATACGACCAGGAGCGGTAGCACGATCATCAGCGAACGCAGCATGATTGGTCCTCCGGGCGGTAGATTATGGTACTGCTCTGGATGCTTTGGATTGGCGCGCGACTCGTTTGGGTTCTGCTACGACGGGTTCCCGAGCCGGGCGGCTCCGAGCTCCGCTTCCATGACGAGGGCGTCCTCGCCCGTGTCATAGTAATAGCCCTTGCGCCGGCCGATCACGTGAAAGCCGAGCGCCTCGTAGAGGCCACGGGCTTCGGTGTTGGTCGGCCGCACCTCGAGGAACACCGCCCGCACGCCGCGCCGCCGTGCGCTCTCGAGGGTCTCGGTCAACACGAACCGCCCGACACCCCGGCGCCGGTGCGCGCGGTGGACCGCGATGTTGGTGATGTGGATCTCGTCGGCGATCTCCCACAGGCACAGGTAGCCGATGACCAGGCCGTCCTCCCGGCACGCCCAGCACCGTGCGGCGCGGTTCTGCTCGATCTCGTAGAGAAAGGCGCCCCGCGACCACGGCATCGCG
>QHRS01000346.1:1723-2464 GCA_003221435.1 Candidatus Rokuibacteriota bacterium | reverse complement strand
TTCTCGGGGCGATCACGTCGGAAGAGGCGCCACGCTCTTTTTCAACCGACTTCGGGACAGAACCTACCGTCTGACGCTCGTCGTTTCGGGTCGCGACGTTCCGGCCAAGCACTGGACGGCCACGATCACGATCCCGCAAGCATGGGAGCCGGACGAGCAACGGATGCTCGGGCACGGGCTGGTGGCGATAGCCCCGGTGTGAACTGAACGACGACGCGCCGCGAGGGCCGGATCGGAGCTACAACCGGGCTGTGCTTGGCGGTACACTGTTGTCGCCTTCCCCTCGGTGTGGAGGTCCAACATGTGCCGCCCCCTCTTCTGCTGGCTTGCCCTGCTCCTGCCTGTAGCTGTCGGTTGCAGCCGCGTTGATCGCCTTCCGACAACGCCCACTCGCGCATCCGTAAAACTGAACGGTGCGGCTTCCGAACTCGGATCGGATGCAGCAACCAAGTTCTACCCGCTCGACCTCGGGAACCAGTGGGAGTACGCGGGCGAGTCCTCGAAGACCATCGTCTCTACGGGCGGCCGGGACCAGAAGCATGGGAACTGGACTCGCAAGACAGCCCTGACGCGGACGGAGACAATCAACGGTCGTGAGTACGTCCGCGAGGAAGACGAACTTGACGACCCGTCCTCACCCACTGGTGGCCCCTACACGTCCATCCGTCGGCTGCGGCAGGACCGAACCGGGCTGTACGAGGTCGGGACAGCTCCTCCCCACGCACCGCCCTTCGCGGAAAC
>QHRS01000346.1:0-1520 GCA_003221435.1 Candidatus Rokuibacteriota bacterium | reverse complement strand
AGTCGGAGTCGCTGACGAGCCTCTCGATCTCGCACCGAGAATAGTGTGCCCTTCGTCCTCACACTGCTGGTGCTGGTCGCCGCTGACTCGGTCGCGGTCCCACACCCACGCCCGACGCACTCCCCGACTGCGCGCGTGGGCGTGTTCGGCTCGGCCGTAACGACCGAGGGCAACTCGGTGGCGAGCACCAGCGTTCGCATGGTTCGATCGCCGCTGCCGAAGATCGTGGCCAACGCCGAGTACATGACCGTCGGGCCACGCGGGCCTGTCATCCCGGATACGACTTCCGGCCCCGGCTTTCACGTCGAGAACCGAGTGTTCCACAGGTTACGAGTGACCCTCGGTAGCAGTGAGACAGTCACGTGGCTTCTCATCGACGACATCGGGACCGGCAGGGCCGACTCCCGCACCGTAACCGCCTCCTACATGTTCAGCCCATTCGACGAGAGTACGCGCGATCTGTGGAGCGCCTTACAGAAGGCTCCGCGCGTTCTCGGTTCCGACCCCGAAGGTCCGCCGATCACGTGGATCGGCCCGACCTCGTTCGCTTGGATCACGCGATCGGATACGCTGGTGTTCGAGCAGAAGGCCGACTCGCTGTTCAAGGTGACGCTTCGGGCGCGCGTGCGCTGACGCCTGATCGCTTGCGATCGTTCTACTCGGAGTTGCTCAACGATGGGCTACGTCCCGAAGGACGCGCGATGGTACCTCGCCGACGTTGTGCTTGAGCACGTCATCGAGGATGATCGACGCAACTTGGTTCATGTGAACACGCACCTCGTTGAAGCTGCGTCGCCCGAGGAGGCATACAAGAAGGCGTGCGAGTTGGGACGTTCATCTCAGCGCAGGTACTTGAACACCGACCACAAGCGCGTTCACGTGAAGTATCGCGGACTTCGAGAGCTGAACGTGATCCATGATGACCTTGAAGACGGTGTTGAACTCAGCTTCGAGGAGATCGTCTCGGTTCCAGAGTCACGGCTCAAGCGTTGGGTGAAGCCGAAGAAGGAACTCGGCGTGTTCGCCCCACGACGCCCGCGCACGAGGGGACCGAACTACATGCCCTTGTCGGTCATGCGGGATTTGGAGGCGGCTGGGTTCACACGGGCAGATTTGGAGGGCAGGAGCGGACGGCGTCGAAGCTCTCGCTCTGCGGGTCATGGGAAGCGTGCGCGGCCTCGCAAGTAGTGGCTGGTCGGCCTGCCGGGCTGATCTTGAGGTGGCAGAGGGAGCCGCAAGCTCCCCGCCATTGGGCGGAGCGGTAAGAGTAATATTGAAAGTAACTTAGGGACTCCTGTGCCACAAGATGCCCGCGGGTGCCCGCCGTCCCAAGGCTGCCAAACGCGCCTCTCCTACCCCGTTCGGGATGTGCCAGTGGCACATGACAGCGCGGAGCCGGTACCCGTCTGACTCCGGGAGTCCCGGTGGGTGCGGCTCAGGTGGCGATCAGCGTGGCCGTCTCTGGCTGTTTGTCGGCCGCCCGGCAGAGCCACTACTGGCCGTGGCCGTCTCTGGCCGTA
>QHRS01000030.1 GCA_003221435.1 Candidatus Rokuibacteriota bacterium | reverse complement strand
CGCGACCGGGTCGGTTCACCTTGGGCCTGCGCAGGCCCAAGAACATTCGAAGGATCGGAGGCCGGCCCCGCATGAGACCCCAATCGTAAGCGTTCAATGAAGCCGCGCGCACTCGAATCAGGACCTCGCCGTCCCCCGGAGTCGGCTTATCGACGTCCTCGAGCCGAAGAGCCTCCGGAGCGCCGTAACGGTGACAGACAATGGCCTTCACGCCGGCACCGGGATCATGTCGAAGCGGGCAGCATGCGCGGCCCGTTCCTCTTACGGTGACGGGGTGAGGCCATGGCGGCGCATGATTTCGGCCATCTTCACTCGGTCCGGCGGTCCTCCGGTCGCCGCCATGATCACCTCGGCAGCCTCGCGGAAATATTGCGGACCGATCGCGGCTGGCGTGATGACACAAAGCGCCTTCACGTCCTGGCTGCCGTTGTTGTCGAACCGGTGAATGGCGCCGCGCGGAATGCAGAGGGCCTGCGCCGCCCCGACGTCGATCAGTTTGCCGTCGACGGTCCAGGTCAGCACGCCCTCGATGCCGTAGATCGTCTCTTCGAAGTGATCGTGGCTATGCGCCGGAGCGGTCAGACGCTGCGCGCTTGGGACCATGAGCTCGAACACCGCGACGCTGCCACTCGCCTGTTCTCCCGTGACCAAGAAGCGCACGGCGAGCGGCCCGAGACGGATGGTCTCGTCGGAGGGATTGACCTGGACGTTGGTAGTCTGCGGTGCCATCGGGATCTCCTCTTGGGTAAATCGCTCTTGCTAGTGTATGGGCGTATGAATTTCCATACGCTTGACGCCGAGCGTACGCCCCTCAGGCCTGCTGCGCCACGCTCGATTCCCCACGCGCGATCCGCAGCCGACCGACCGCGCCGGTCGCTGGGGACAAAGCAGGTCAGCGGTCGACCTGCGCCATCTGCTTCTCGCCGTAGCGCGGCCCGGATACGTTCTCCGGGCGAAGCGCCGCGTCGAGCACGGCAATTTCCTCGGTGCTGAGCGTTACGGCTGCGGCGCCCGCGTTCTCCTCCAGGTAGCGCCGCCGCTTGGTGCCGGGAATCGGCACGATGTCCAGCCCTTTGTGCAGTAGCCAGGCGAGCGCGATCTGGCCCGGGGTCGTCCCTTTCCGCGCGGCCAGCTCGCGCACGGCCGAGGCGGCCCGCATGTTGGCGTCGAAGTTCTCACCCTGGTAACGCGGATCGTTGCGGCGGAAGTCGCCCTCCGGATACTCCTCGGCGCGCTTCACCGACCCCGTAAGGAAGCCGCGGCCGAGCGGCGCGAATGGGACGAGGCCGATGCCGATTTCGCGCAGTAACGGGATGATTCGCGGCTCGAGGTTTCGCTCCCACAGCGAGTACTCGCTCTGGAGCGCGGAGATCGGATGCACGGCGTGCGCGCGGCGGATCGTTCTCTCTCCGGCTTCGGAGAGGCCGAGGAAACGCACCTCGCCTTCCCGAATGAGTTCCGCCATGGTGCCAACGACGTCCTCGATCGGCACCGCTGGATCCACACGGTGCTGATAGAGCAGATCGATGTGGTCCGTCTGCAGCCGACGAAGCGAGCCCTCCACCGCCTCGCGGATGTGCTCCGGCCGGCTGTCCATGCCCGTGACGGCACCGTTCTCGTCGAACTTGAAGCCGAACTTTGTTGCGATGACGACTTGGTCGCGCTTCCCTTCGAGCGCGCGGGCCAGCAGCGCCTCGTTCGAGAAAGGCCCGTACGCCTCGGCCGTGTCGAAGAACGTCACGCCGAGCTCGATGGCCCGATGAATGGTGGCGATGGACTCGCGTTCGTCGCGCTCCTCCGGGGTGCCGTAGGACTGGCTCATCCCCATACAGCCGAGCCCGACAGCCGAGACCTCGAGGCCACTGTTCCCAAGTCTTCGCTTCTTCATGGCATCTCCTTCAAGGCACCATTGACCTCAAGCGGCATCGAGCCCCAGTCTCCGTAGCAAGGACTGGTAGCGGAGATCCTGCCGGATCGGATCGAGGCGCGGGTGGACGCGCAGAAAGATGAGCCCCGTTGCGTGTTCCTCCACCGCGACGTCGAGCCAGCGGAAGGCTTCGTCCACGTCGTGGAGGCTCGCGTGGAGGGCGGCGATGCCCCACGACGAGACGACGCGGTGGGTCCGGGCGTCGATCAGTTCCTGTAGGATCCTCCGCGCCGCCGCCTCGTTCCCGCTCCGGGCTTCGAGATGGGCGAGGCCGAACGACGGGCCGGCGATGCCGCCGCTCACGCGCCGGCCTTCCTCGTACTCGCCCCGGGCCTCCTCGAAACGGCCCAGCGCTTCGAGCGAGCGCGCCAGGTCCGTGTGCGCGCCGTCGAAGCGGGGATCGAGCTCGACCGCCTTGCGGTAGTAGACGAGCGAGCGCTCGTATTCGCGGGCGTAGTAGTACGCATCCCCGACGCTCGTGTGGATCAGCATCGACAACGGGTCGAGGCTGAGCGCCCGCAACATCGCCTCCTGCGCTTCGCGGTGACGTTCGGAGCAGTAATAGAGGCGCCCGAGGGCGACGTACGCTCCGGTCGATCCGGGGTCCATATCGATCGCACGCTCCAGGTAGCGGATGGCTCCCTTCAGATCCATCTCCCACACCGCGACCGTCCCCAGCGCGGCGTAGGCCTGAGCCACGGAATCGTCCAGCTCCAGCGCCTGCATCGCGGCCGCGCGGGCCTGCGCGTTCGCTTCGGCCGCGGGAGCCATTCCGCGGCCGGCGCGCGCGATGTGACAGTACGCGATCCCGGCCCAGGCGGGGGCATGCTTGGGGTCGAGCTCGAGCGCGCGCTGAAAGTGCCGCAGGCTCAGCTCGATGGCCTGTGGGGAGGCGGCGGCGGCGGTATGTCGCCCCTTCAGGTACTCGACGTGGGCTTCCGGGTTGACGGGGCGCCGTTTCGCGAGGTGCGTCACCTCGTGCGGCGTCACCTGCACCGCGATCTCCTTCGCCACGGTGGCCGCGATCCGGCTCTGCAGGTCGAGCACGTCCTCGATCTCCCCGTCGTAGCGGTCGGCCCACAGCATCTCATCCGTCCTCGCAGAGACGAGCTGCACCGTGACACGCACGCGCTTGCCGACGAGGAGCGCCGAACCCTCGAGGATCGCGTCCACGCTCAGCTCGCGCGCAATCTCCGGCAGGGCCTTTTGGACCCCCTTGTACTTCATGGCCGACGTGCGCGAGATGACCCGCAGCGCCTTCAGGCGCGCGAGTTCCGAGATCAGCGCCTCGGTCATCCCGTCGGCGAAGTACTCCTGGGCGCGGTCGCGCGAAACATTGTCGAGCGGGAGCACCGCCAGCGAACGGATGTCGTCCCGCCCCGCCGGCGGGGAGGGCGTGACGCTCTCCCCGGTCTGCTTCAGTCGGCGAAGCTCGTGGCACAGCTCGAGGGCCGTCTGGAACCTGGCGCGCGGTTCCTTCTGGAGGCAGCGCCCGACGATGCGATCGAGGTCGGCCGGGAGGTCGGCCCGGACGTTCGCGAGCGGCTGCGGCGTGTCGCGAAGGATGGCAGAGCTCACGTCCGCCGGCGTCGCCCCGTAGAAGGGTCGGTGCCCGGCGACGAGCTCATAGAGCATGATCCCCAGCGCGAACAGGTCCGTCCTTGCATCGACCGCGTCGCCACGGACCTGCTCCGGCGCCATGTACGGCACCGTGCCCACCACTTGCCCGGGAGTCGAGAGCGGCGTCACCCTCGTCGCCGCCTGCGTCGCGTCCAGGCCCGGCTCCGATGACTCGAGCTTCGCCAGCCCGAAGTCCAGCACCTTCACCCGCCCCTCGCGCGTCACCATCACGTTCGCCGGCTTCAGGTCCCGATGCACGACGCCGCGCTCGTGCGCCGCCACCAGGGCATCCGAGAGCGCGATTCCGAGGTCCACGACTCGCGACACCGGCAGTCCGCCGTGGCTCAGCAGCCGGTCGAGGCGTTCGCCTTCGACCAGCTCCATCGTCAGGAAGCGAACGCCGTTGTCCTCTTCCACCGAATGGAGCACGACGATGTTCGGATGGTTGAGCCCAGCGACCGTCCGTGCCTCGTGCTCGAACCGGGCCAGCCGCCCGGCATCGCGGGCGAACGCTTCGGGCAGCACCTTGAGTGCTATGTCACGCCCGAGCCGCGTGTCCTTCGCGCGATACACCTCGCCCATGCCGCCCGCCCCGAGCGGCGCGAGGATCTCGTAGGTGCCGAGGCGGGTACCGCGGGTCATCACCATCGCCCGAATCTACCTCAAGCTCAGGGCGTTGCCGACCTCGCGCTAACGGCCCGCGGTCCGAAATCCCGACGGCGTCCCCCGTGGCTACGCCTTGTCGATAGGGACCGTCAGGACCCGAGGATCCAGCCCGTTGTCACGTCGGCCCGAGCGTGAGCCGCGAGGACGCAACCCACCCCGAGCACGGAACACTGCTGGCCGATTCGGTCGGCCTCGCGCTGCTCCTGGTGCTCGACACTCTGACTCCCGCCGAGCGGCTCGCGTTCGTGCTGCACGACGTCTTCGCCGTTCCCTTCGACGAGATCGCTCCCATCGTGGGGCGCACGGCGACCGCGGCTGGAATCCGGGGTAGCCGTCCGCCGCGTCGCCCACGAGGGCGAGGTAATCCGGAATCGACTCGGGCGCGACACCGTACTTGGCGCGAACGCCGTTCGCATCGCGAATCTGGCCGCTCTGCGATCGACCTGCACCACCGCGGTCCCCGACGACACATTGGGCGAGATCCTTGTCCGGCGTCCAGATGCACACCTGGTGGACACCCTCGTCCCTGGCCGTAAGGTGCGCCGCCGAGGCGAGGCCATCGTCGGCCAGATGGACGATCACTCGGGGGGCCGTTCGAATCGGCTACCGGAGCCGAACGATCCGCTCGTGATCGGTGCGACTCCCTGCCCATGCCTCGATCCAGAAGATCCCCGCTCCGGGATCGGCACCGGCGGCGTTGTGGCCGTTCCAGTGCAGCGAGTGAAGACCCGCGCCGACTTCCCCATCGAGCAGACTCGCCACCCGCCGCCCGTGCAGGTCCATGATCTCCACGCGAGCGTGGCCCGCGGCCGGAGCCTCGAACAGGATGTCCAGCTCGCTGCGCAGCGGATTGGGAGTCGTCGCCCGGATCAGGCGCCCGCTCCACCCCGGTTCCACCGCGGCGGCGCCAAAGGGCTTCGCGACCACGCGAAACACCGAGTCGCGGCAGGAGTCGATCTTGAGATGCGTCTCGACGTCGATCGCCGGGAACGTCGCGTGAACGGGAACCAGACCGCTGTCGTAGTGCTGCGGGAACGGTGGCAGCCGGGGATCGTCGATGAGCAGGTCCAGCGTCATGCGTTGCATGGTCGCCACCTCTCCACCGATGTCGTACGTGCCACGGCCGGTGGCATGGGCCGTGAACTCGGTCCCGGTATCCCCGGTCGCGTAGGTCCAGTTGATGTCGATCAGCGCATAATGGCTGTAGAGCGGATCGACGCTGGTTCGGTAGAGCGCGAAGCTGCCGGTGACAGGTCCCGAGATGATCACGGCGCAGGCGCACGGTCCGAAGCACCCGTATTCCTGCACGGAGCCGGGGGCCATCCGGTAGGGAACGGGGTCACTGATCTGAGCGCGAAGCAGGCTCGGAACTGCGGCACCCAGGACGGCCAGAGTCCCGATCAGAAACTTCGCCGCCGCGGTACGCATGGGGTCCTCCGTTAGCGCCGGCCGTGTGGAAGCCCTCGGCCTTTACGTCTGTGGAAAGGCTAGACCCCGGGCGGGGAGCCGGCAACCGAGATCAGCGCGCGGGACGGCGCGCACGATCCAGCTCACCTCGTGCGCACCAGGTCGATGTGGGCGCGGGCCGGCTCGTTCGTGGGTGTCATGTACGCCCACTCTTCGATGTGATGCTGCGCGCCGCGAGCGGCTTCCGCCGCGCCCCGTCGCGAGCGGCGCGAGCGCGGCCCCTATTGGCCGAGGGCCTCGATCACTCGCCGGGCCGTCTCGGCGCCGGAGAAGTTCTGCTGGCCGGTGATCAGGTTGCCGTCGCGAACCGCGAAGGCCCGCCACATGCCGGCCTGGATGTAGTTGGCCCCGATCTTCTTCAGCTCGTCCTCGATGCGCCACGGCATGACGTGCTTGTCGCGGGACAACGCTCCCATCTCCCACACCGCGTTGTCCGCGAAGTCCTCCTCGACGTTGGCGAACCCGGTGACGGTCCGGCCCTTCGCCAGCAGGTCGCCGTTCGAGAGCCGCGCGTAGCGCAGGATGGCGACACCGTGGCACAGGACGGCGGCGACTTTACCCGCTTCGTAGAAGCCCACGAAGACGCGTTGCAACGCGGTTTCCTTGTCGTAGGTGAACATCGGGGCTTGTCCCCCGGCAACGACGATCGCGTCGAAAGCGGCGACGTCGAGATCCGTGACGTTCTTCGTCCGTTCGATCAGGCTGGCGAGCCGGGGGGTCGCGATGAATCCCATCGTGATCAGGTCGGTCGCCGAATATCCGCTCGCGTCGCGCGGATCACTCATGGCGTCGGCATCGCACTTGCCGCCCCGCGGACTGAACACTTCGATCGCGTAGCCCTGCTCCTCGAAGGCGAGGTAGGGGTGAGTCAGCTCGCTCCACCAGAAACCCACGGGCCAGCCGCTGGTGGTGCCGCGGGTGTCAGGGCGGAGCAGGCGGCCCCGGACGAGCACCTGCATATGGACGCGGTGCATCCATGGATCCGAACGCGCGGTCCCGGCGAGCCAGGTCCGCAGCTTCCGCAAGCGTGCTCTGTTGAGGTCGCGCCGCACCACGGCGAGACAATCCACGTCGCTGATTGATCGTGGGATCGAAGGCGCCCTGGGTGAGCGAGCCGTAAAGATAGACCCCCACGAGGCTTGCGCCCAGGATTTCGTCGAGCGCGTCCGTGAGTGCACTCAGGGTGTGCTGATGGGAATGGATGTTTTCGCCCTCGCCGGCACCCTTGCGCCCATGATGGGAAGCCACAGCACCATCACCACCTCGCCGAGGTACAACGGGCTCACGATCGGCGCGATGACGTGGAACTGCGCGGGAAACACGAGACGTACCACGCACGTCACGACGTAGGCGACGCCGGAGATCAACAGCAGAACGCCAAGCACCTTCGGGAAGAAACCGGATCTGATCGTCAGCATGCCGAATGGGAACAGCCACAGGCCCCAGAAGACCGTCAGGAGTTGAGCCAGGCTGTTGCCCAGCCGCAGAAACCCGAGCGAAAGGAGCTCGAGTTGCGGCCTCGTGAGCGCCGGCGCGGGGCCGACGTCGCTCAAGAGCACGAGCGGCGCCATGCGGTTGGCGAGGTTGACGATCTCGGCAGTCGCTCCGACGCACACCAGCACCACCATCAGCCGAGCCTGATTCCGGTCGACGTCCTTGAAAAGCTCGTAGAGCGCAAGGACCAGGAAGATGAACAGCACGTGCCCGGCGAGTGCGGCCAGGATGCCCACACGGTAGAGCGTGACTCCCTCCGTGATCCGGGTAGCCGTCGCCGCGGCATCACCGGCAACCACGAACCGGCCGGGAATCACCATGTAGCCGACAACGGCCAGGATCGCGAACAGGAGGTAGAGCACTCCTGCGAACCGCGCGGTCGCGTGGGTCGGGCTCACGTGGTCCTCCAATCATGCCTCTCGCAGGCTAGGGGGTCGCTCGGATGGGCACGACATCTGCGACCGGATCCTGAATCTTCGATCCCCAGAAGAAGAGCCACAACATGAAGATCAGCTCTCCGAAGAACAGGACGGGCAGATACGGCAGAGCGGTCGCCGGGAACAGGTAAGGTCGCAGAGTGTCGATGAGATAGGCCAGGCCATTGATCGCGAGCAGCGCGGCGAGGAGTTTCGGGACGTAGCCCGATCGATAAACCAGATAGCCAAGGAACCCCAGATGGACGCCGAATACGATCATGCTGAATGCCCAGTCATAGCGGAACGAAATGAGCAGCAGTTGGATCTGAGCGTTCTGGAGATTGCGGCCAAACGCGTCGAGGTATTCGGACGTCCTGACCACGCGCAGCACGGTCACGAGCTTCAGCAACGCGACCAGGGCCATGGAAGCGTATGCCAGCCGGAACCAGGCGACGAGCATGGAGAGCGACGCGCTGGCGGGGCGTAGGAAGACGTACAACGCCCAGGCGACGAGGATGTCGCAGATGAACGTGACGAGGTAACAGAAGATCCCCGCCAAGAACAATCCCTGGTGTGCCTGGATGTTCTGGGAGGTCTGCAGAATGTCGGCGCGCGCGATGAGCCTGGGGAACAGATAGAAGAAGCCCACGGGCGATAGGGCGGACATCACGAGTAGGCACGTCGCGGCAATGAGCGCCGCCTGCCGCATCGAAATGTCCGGGCGGTGGCCGCCTCCCGATGACGTCATCTCCGCGGTGTCCTCCCATGTGGGTGGTCATCGAGCATCCCGAGAGCTTACGACCGCCTGGGCTCGCCCCGCCCACGTGTATTCGCTCGGTTGCTCATTAGTCGCCCGGCGGCGTGGCACCTCGATTACGCGCCGGCCGCCCAGGAAGTTCCATCGACGCGCCGTGCCCGAGCAGTGACCTCCCGTTCTGGCGGCCAATCGACTCCCGGCCGGCGAGCACACTGTGAACCGGGATCTCTACATAGGGCTGCGAGGGACGCAAGCCTGCTCTTTTTGGGGACCGGCCTGCCGTGGGCCGGACTTCAGCGACGCCAAAGACAAACCGCCGTGGTCTCGTGTGAGCCCCACGGCGGATGTATCGTGGAATGCTGTCTATCGGGCGGAAGGTGTCGGCTGAGCCGGCCCCAAGGTCTGCGGCAGCAAGCCGAATTGGCGCAACATGGTCGCTGCGTCGAAGTAAACATGCGCCTCGGCGATTCGACCGTCCTTGATCCGGAGAAGCTCGCAGACCTTCAGGTCGAGCTTCTTCTGCGTCGCGGGAATCGTGCCCTGCGGCCCAGCCAGCGGCCCGGTGTGAGTGCCGCGGCCTATGAACTCGACGACCGTCCACTCTTCGCTGCCGACGACGTTCACGATCTCGACCTTGCAGTCCGGCATCGCCGTCGTCCAGTTGTTGTGGAATTCGCGATAGCCAGCGTGCCCTGTGAAGTTGACGTTGAAGGGGATGTTCATCCATTTCACGTCATTGGTCACGAGCGCGAGGCCCTTTTCGATGTCGCGGGAATTGAAGGCATCCAAATGCTTGCGAGCGACGGCGGCGTTGTCCTGAGCTGTCAACATGTGGTTCTCCCTTGCCTATCGGCGGAGCTTCCTTGATCGCCACCGATTTTTCCGCTCAGGTGAACGGGACCGGGAGCCATCCCTCACATCGAGACTCAAACCGCGCCAGAGGCCGGACGTGAAGTAGCCGCACCATACCCGGACGCAATCATGGACACGTCACGCTGGGGTCAACCTTCAAATCGAGCGACCTCAGGTCGAAGGATCCGACGTTACCAGGCGGAGCATATCAGGGGACGTCCTCGACCTTGCAGATCACGGCCGTCATGTCGTCCTCCTGAGCCACGCCCTCCCTTGAAGCGTGGACCCCCTTCAGGAGCTGATCCAGGATCTGCTGCGCGGGCTCGAGACGATGCTCCTTGACGAGCGCAAGCGCACGCCGGACTCCAAAGGCATTACCGTCGGCCCCCACGCTCTCGAGGATTCCGTCGGTGAGGAGAACCAGAACATCGCCACGCTCGAGCGGAATGCTCGGCACGCGCTGACCTTTCCAATGGGGCATGATGCCCAATGGAATCCGCGTGCTTTCCATCACGCGCTTGACCTCTCCCGCGCGATCCAGCACATACCCGAACGGATGCCCCGCGTTGCTGTACGTCAGAGTCAGAGTGCGGGTATCGAGGCTCGCGAGGAACATGGTTACGAAGCGGCCCGACTCGAGATCGCTCAGGAGCGTCGCATTCACGCGATCCAGGATCCCGTCGAGGCCGATGGGCATGTCCGCGCAAGAGCGCAGCGCCGCGCGCGTGGCGACCATGATCAACGCCGCTCCGAGACCATGGCCGCTCACGTCCGCCACGACAATGCCCAGCCGGCCCTCGCGCATTCTGAGGTAGTCGTAGTAATCGCCGCCCGTTTCTTTGGCCGGGGCGGCTGCACCAGCAATGTCGATCCCCTCGCGTCGCAGAGGCTGTGGGTACAGCCTGTTCTGCACAAGCCCTGCAAGGCGCATCTCGGTGCTTTGATCCTTGATCGTCTCTCGCTCGGTCTCCACGGCATTGGAAAGGCGCTCGACGGCGTCCAGCGACCGTCGATCGGCGGTGACGTCGCGGAGTACTGCGATCCCCCCGTGAAGCACGTCAGCGTCGTCCTTCAATGGCATGGCCTGCACGATGAGCGATGTCCCCTCCGACGGCATGGGGCTTCGGACAAAGATCTCAGCGTCGAGAACCGAATCGCCGCGGCTGGCGCGAACCCACGGGAGTCGGTTGTGGGGATACGGAGTAACCCTGTCCGGAAGGAACAGGCCGTACGTTGCGGTCCACGCCTCGAGCGGAACATCGACGGGTCCAGCGCCCAAAATGCGCCGGGCCACATGGCTGAATAAGAGGATCTCGCCCTTGCGATTGACGACGACGATGCCTTCCGAGATGCACTCGAGGACGGAGTGAATGCTGCGGGCATGAACACCTAGATCGGAAATTGTGTCGTTCGAGAGAGTCCCAAATTCTGTCAGACAACCTCCTGAAACGTGAGCGGTCGGGGGTGGCCACGCGAAATGAGGGCTGAGGAAGATGAGCCCAGGCCGTTCGCAATCGCGGAGCAGCTGGCAGTCCTTTGCCTGCGGGTCGGGTAGGTCGTCCGCTGGCCGAGGGGTGTGTGCACTCGCTGCCAGCTTCAAGCATGTCCTCTGTAGCGAACATGGGAGAGGCTGGCAGCTCAGTCAAGCGCAAATCGACGACGCGGCCGATTCACGAGTGGCCGTGGGCCGAATTTGCGTTCTGATAACTGGACCGGTGCTTGAAGTTAGCTGCGTCCGGACAAGACGAACTGATTGCCGTCCGGGTCGCGGAAGACGGCGAAGGTACCCCACGGCTGCTTCTCGGGCGGGCTCGTGAACTCGACGCCGCGCGCCTTGAGCTCGGCGTATGCTTTCTCGACGTCCGCGACCTCGAAGGAGCCGTTGAAGAACGTCCCGACGCGATCCTCGTGGCCCTTGGGCGTGAACAGGACGATACCGGTCTCCGCGCCGGGGATCTGAAGCTCGATCCAGCGCTGGCCGTCACCGAACGGACTGTCGGTGAGGATGCGCAGGCCGATCTTTTCGGTCCAGAAAGCCAGCGCGCGGGGCTGGTCGCGCGATGGAATGCTCACGAACTTCACCTGGCGGATGGGGCACTCTGTCTGGGTGGCGGTCATGCATCCTCCTCGTGACGGTGGACGACGTGTGAGCATCGATATTCGCTGCGACGTGCGGGCCGCGTCCAGGGGAATCTTGCTGGCGCATCGAATGCTGCAGCACTAATGTCTATAGTCATGAAGCGCGCGACTCGATTGGATGCCTACGTGCTCGAAACGCTGATGCGTGATCTGACGGGGCACGACCGCCGGCCGTCGGCATTCCTGGTCTACCTGTGCCTCTGGCACCACGTCGCCGGGGACCGCCGCCGGCGTGTGGCAGGGAGCCTCCAGTGGCTGGCCGAGGAGACGGGGCTCTCGAGGCGGGCTGTGCAGCGAGCCGTCGCCCATCTGCAGCGACGAGGGCTACTGCGCGCGGAGCGCGCGCACGCGACCGCGGTGCCCGAATACGAGCTGCAGCGGCCATGGCGTCGCCGTGGATAACGTCGGGCCGCGGGCGAGGCGCCCCTGTGGGCGGTGGGACCTACTCGTGCAGCACGCGGTGGACCATGGCCACGGCCATCGAGCCCTCTCCCACAGCCGATGCCACGCGCTTGAGACTGCCGCTGCGCACGTCGCCGGTGGCGAACACGCCCGGGAGGCTCGTCTCCAGCACCCACGGTGAGCGGTGGAGCGGCCACCGCGCCGCGGACAGTTCCTCCGGGGTCAGGTCGGGGCCCGTCTTCACGAACCCTTTGGCATCGAGTGTCACGCACCCCTCCAGCCATTGGGTGTTCGGGATCGCGCCGGCCATGACGAACAGATGGCGGATGCCGTGAGTGTCGGTTCTACCGGAGCTCATCTCCCGCCACGTCACCCTCTCCAGGTGGCCATTGCCTTCGATCCCAACGACCCGGGTGCCGAGTCGCAACTCAATGGCGGGATGCTCCTCGATCCGTCGGATCAAGTATCGGGACATCGTGTCCGCGAGACCGTTCGAGCGGACCAGCATGTGCACGCGGCGAGCGCTTTGCGCGAGGAACACCGCCGCTTGCCCGGCGGAATTGCCGCCCCCGACAACGAGCACCTCCTCGTCGCGGCAGAGCTGGGCCTCCATCGGCGTGGCGCTGTAGTAGATGCCCGAGCCATCGAACCGGCCTGCGTCGTCGATGTCCAGAGTTCGGTATCTGGCGCCTGTGGCAATGATGACGGCGCGGCCCGGCACCCGCGCTCGGTCGCCCATCTCGATGGAATAGGGCCGAGCGGCGCACGCGAGCCGTGCCGCGACGCTTGCCACCATCAACTCCGCACCAAACTTCTGCGCCTGCGCGTGCGCGTTTGCGGCGAGGTCGTGCCCCGAGATCCCCATGGGGAACCCCAGGTAGTTCTCGATCCTCGAGCTCGAGCCGGCCTGGCCACCGGGTGCGCTGGCCTCGACCACCAGAACATCGAGACCTTCGGAGGCCGCGTAGACCGCGGCTGCGAGTCCGGAAGGTCCGGCTCCGACGATCACGAGGTCGCGTGACTTGACCAGGTCGATCGACTCGTTGAACCCGAGACAGTCCGCGATCTGCCGGTTCGTCGGATTTCGGAGCACGACCCGTCCACGGAAGATCACGACCGGGATGTCTGCGGTGGAGACCTGGAAGCGGTCGAGCAGGTCCTGAATTTCCGCCTCCTGGTCGAGGTCGACTTCCGAGAACGGATGGTTGTTCCGGATCAGGAACTCCCGGATCCGCAATGTCCCCGCGCAATGCGAGGACCCCAGGATCACGGCGTCACCCAGCCCACGTGCAATCAGGGCGGCCCTGCGGAGCACGAACGCGCGCATCAGGACATCGCTCAGGTCGGCATCGTCCTGAACGATCGCGAGCAGATGCTCGCGATCGATCTCGACCACTTCGCCGGCCACCAAGGCGCGGACGCGAACGAAGCCCGGGCGCCCGGAAAGGGTGCTCACCTCGCCCGTGAACTGCCCCGGACCGAGGATTGCGATGAAATCGGGCTGCCGGAGGCCGGGGCGGACCGCTTCCAATTGGCCCGCCGTCACGACAAAGATTCGGGAACCTTGCCCTCCCACCTCGAGGAGTACCTCGTTCTGCATTACGGAACGGCGGCGGCCATGAGCGGCGATCCGGCTCAACTGCTCCGACGTGAGCAGGGGAAACAACGTGGCGTCGGGAGTCCGCTGACCAGAACTGAGCGAGTCGATCGACGTGGACACCTTAACCCCCCTTTCCCATGCTGGTACTCCGTGATCGAAACCTTCAAAGTCCGCCACATCTTGAGCAGATCGGTCTTCGAGCCACCACGCATCCCGGCTATGAAGTCCGCATCTTCCTCAGCACGCGCCATGCCCAGAAACAGAAACCAGCGGCGAGCGCTGTGATCAAGATGAACCAGGGGTCCGTGGCGATGCGCGGTCCCTCTGCGAACGCCCGCCAAACATGGACCGTAACCAGCAGGCCGAAGATAGCTCCCGTCGTCACGACATACGCCTTCACGAGTCTCACCTCCCAAAGGAGTCAGCGCTCAGGCCGCGCAAAACCATTCGAGCGATCTCCGCCCAGCCCTGCGCGAACACTAGCAGAGGAAAGAGCGCCCCGCGTCAATGCTCAAGGGCCGGCTCGCGCGACGTGGATCGCCACCACGTAGCGATTGGCTCCTTCCGTGTCGTCGGCGACGGACATGGTCCCGGTCCATTTCTGGCCGTCGCGGCCGTGGATCTCCCAGTGGCCGAGTTGCGGCGCAGGCGAGACTCCGCTCGCAGCCTCGACCCTGTTCCAGCGGCCACGGGTTGTGAGCACGTCGCACAGCTTGTCGTACAAGTCGCGAGCCCGAAGCTTGGAGGGTCCGCGGAACGCAACGTCCCAGCGCTCCCGCCCGCCTTCGGTGCTCACGATTTCCCAGTCGCCGCTGGCCGCCAGATCCTCCTCGCGGATCTCGGGAATCAGGAGATCGGCGAGCACCGCCCGGGCGTACTGGGAATGCGTCTGCCAGTCGTGCTCTTCGCTCAGAGCAACGTTCTGCGCAGTGCCGCGGCCCCGTAGCCGCTCGACGACATGCAGCGCACCGTCGATGCCGGCCGAGAGCCCGGCCGCCGTGACGATGCGCCCGTTGTCAACCCAGCGCTGGTCGTCGACCACCTTGACCTTCGGAAACTCGGACCGCATCGCAGGGATGTTCTTGGCGGTCGTGGTGGCGGCGAGACCGTCGAGCAGGCCTGCGCTCGCGAGGATGAAGGCTCCGTTGCACACGGACATCGTGATCTTCGTCTTCTGGTTCGCGCCCCTCACCCAGTTCAGCGTCCCGGCATCGCTGCGAGCGGCCCGCACGCCGCCACCCGGAACCACGAGGATGTCGGGCTGCGGCGCGTCGGCGAAGCTGTAGTTCGGCACGACATTCATTCCCATCGCGGTCGTGATCGGATCCTTGCTAGCGGCGACGGTATAGACCCGGAAATCGGCGCTCCCGAATACTTCCCAAGGCCCCGTGTAGTCGATGATCTCCACGCCGTCGAAGACCAGGATCCCGACACTCGTGCGGTCCGTGCGCGCAACGACGGACGCCTGATCGACGAGTGCCATCCCGCACTTCGGGCACACGCCGGGCTTGTCGAACACGGTTGCGTCGCACGGCAGGCCGCACGGGCGACAGACGTAATGCTTGGCCGGTTCGTCCGCGCGCGCACCGCGCGGAGTCGCTCCCGTGACGAGCGCCAGAACCAAAGCCAGGGGTGCGATGCGAAAGTGATTTCCCATACGTTCCTCCGGGTCAGGGACGGCGGGGCCGCCGGGTCCCGTTTCGATGGCTGGCCGATCGGCGGACGTGACACCGGTCGCCACCCCTTCGAAGCATCGCCGCGCTGCGTCCGGGCGCGAAGGACAACGAGCCCACAGTTTCTGCCACTGGTTTCGGCCGCGCGCCTCAGAGCACGCTGTGCTTCCTTTGGGCGGGAGGACGCGGGTCTCCGTCCGAAGGGTGATGCGGATTGAAGCGCTCGCGATACCCGCCCGGGGGCACGCCGACGATGCGGAGAAAGGCTCGCCTCATCGATTCCAGCGTGCCGAGGCCGCTCGCCGCGCAGATCGTCTCCAGGCTCTTCGAGGTCTCCTCGAGCAAGCGGCGCGCTGTCTCGACGCGCACCGCCGCGACGAACCGCGCGGGAGTCGCGCCCACTTCGCGGGTGAACACGCGCGCGAAGTTGCGCGGGCTCATCGCCACGCGGCGGGCGAGTGTCTCGACCGACAGGTCCTCGCGGGGATGATCGACGATCCACGCCTGCAGGTCGCGCAGCGGCTCGTGCTCGGCGAACTGCGCCGCGAGTTGCGCGCTGAACTGCGCCTGTCCACCCGGCCGGCGCAGGAACAGCACCAGCTGGCGAGCGATGGCCAGCGCCACTTCGCGTCCGTGATCCTCTTCGACCAGCGCGAGCGCGAGATCCATGCCCGCCGTCACGCCGGCCGACGTGTAGATCGACCCCTCGCGCACATAGATCCGGTCCGGCTCGATCCGGACGCTGGGATGCGCGCGGGCGAGCTCATCGCACGAGGCCCAGTGCGTGGTGGCGCGGCGCCCTTCGAGCAGCCCGGCCTCGGCGAGAAAGAACGTTCCGGTGCACACCGACGCGAGTCGGCGCACGTAGCCGGCCTGCCGGCGGATCCACGCGAGCAGCGGCCGGTTCGAGAGGTGGCGTCGCGTGCCCAGGCCGCCGGAGATCAGCAGCGTGTCGATCCCGCGACCGACCTCACGGAAACCTCGCTCGGCGAACAGCTGGAGCCTGGAGGACGTGAGGAACGGGCCGCGCTCGAGGCCGATGATCTCGACACTGTAAGCGTCGTGGGTGGCCCGGCCCTCGTCCTTGAGCCAGCGCGCGGTGCGCGCGAACACTTCGAGCGGGCCCATGACGTCCAGCACCTGGATGTCGGGATAGGCGAGCGCCGCGACACGCAGCGTGCGCGGGCGCGCCTCCACTCTTGCCCTGACGGTTCTTGAGTCGGTACGGATCATGGAGCCAAGTATCCGGTGAGCGGCCTCCGGACACTATGACATGGTTCCCACGATTCCTGCCAAGCAGCTCCCACCGCGCCCTGCGGTCTCGAGCGGCCCCGCGACGGAACGCCTACCCATGAAATCCGCTATCTTCCGGCCCGCGCGCACCCAGCGCTCCTATTCTCCGACGCCCGCCCACGCCAGGAACGCAATCCATGCCCATCGTAATCAAAGCAGGCGACTCACCTGAGGAAGTACTGACCGTGCTGGCACCGGTGATGCACTACTTCGGCGCTACACCCTCTCCTCAGGACGCCACGCGCTTCGCCCCGTTCATCGAGCCGTCCCGCGCATTCACGGCGCGCGAAGACGGCGCCGCGGTGGGCGGCTGTGCATCGTTTCCGCTCGAACTGACCGTCCCCGGCGGCGTCGTGCGCGCGGCGGGACTCACGATCGTCGGAGTTCTCCCGACGCACCGCCGGCGCGGAGTTCTGCGCGGCATGATGCGGGCGCAGCTCGACGATGTCCGCCGCCGCAACGAGCCGGTGGCGACGCTGTGGGCATCCGAGGACACCATCTATGGCCAGTTCGGATACGGCATGGCGTCGGTGAGCGGCGACATCGACCTGGCGAAGTCCGCCGTGGCATTCGCTCAGCCGATCCGGAGCCGCGGAGCATTCCGCATCCTGGGCGAGGCCGAGGCTTTGGCGCCGCTGGCCGAGGTCTACGAGCGGGTTCGGCTCGCGCAGCCCGGCATGATTGCACGTGGAGCGGAATGGTGGCGTAACCGGCGGCTCGCGGATCCCGAGAATCGCCGTCAGGGCGCGGGCGAGCTGAATCGCGTCCTGCTGACGCTCGACGGCCGGCCGAGCGGCTACGCGCTCTACCGCTTACGTCCTCAGTTCGAAGCGGGCAACAGCGTCGGAGATCTGCGGGTCATCGAGGCGATCGGGGCAACCCCCGAGGCCACGCGCGAGATCTGGAGGTTCGTGCTGGACGTCGACTGGGTGGCGCGGGTGAAGGCGTTCTTGTTGCCGGTGGACCACCCGCTGTTCTTCCTGCTGGCTCGGCCGCGCGAGATGAATTTCCGCGTTCACGATGGCCTGTGGATTCGGCTCGTGGACCTTCCCGCGGCGTTCGCCGCCCGACGCATGGGCGACGCCGCCCCGGTCGTGATCGAGGTCACGGACGCATTCTGCCCCTGGAACGCGGGTCGCTGGCAGATCAGCGGCGCGGGGGCCGAGCGCACCTCCGCGGACGCCGAGCTGGACTGCGACATCACGTCGCTGGGCTCGGTCTACCTGGGCGGATTCTCGTTTCGTCGGCTGGTCCGGGCAGGACGCGTGATGGAGTTGTGCGAAGGGGCGGCAGAGCGCGCCGATACGCTGTTCCCTGCAGACCTGGCGCCGTGGTGCCCCGAGATCTTCTAGAAGGGGACTCGTAGGATCCCGAGACATCGGCCGGACCCATCTCAGAGCGGAGGCGAAGGCGCGAACCAGTGGACTGCCGCACACGCGCCGATCACGAGCTCGATGCCGATTGCCGCGCCCAGCAACCGCCGCGCCGGCCGCGTAGGCGCGATGAGCGCGAACAGGACAAGGGCGAGGGTCCACAGCGGCACGCCGAGAAGCTGCGCGAGACCGAGCAGGCTGAACGCCATCAGCACCGGATCGCGGGGCGGCGTGTGAATCATGAGCGGCAGGAGCACCGCGACCAGGCCCGCACTTGCGAATCCCAGCGCGGTGAAGCCGATCCATCGCCACAGAGTCCCGTTTCGGCGCAGGAACCACAGCCCCAGCGCCGTCGGCACCAGCGCGACCACGAGAAAAGCGCCGAGCGCGGACAAGAGCTCGCCCGCCGCGTACATGCCGCCTGAGGTGTCGAAGGGCAGCGCGGACACGCGTGCGTTGTACATGTGGCTCGCCACGCCGCCCGCGATGAGCGCCAGCACGTAACCGGCGCACACGAGTGCGGCCTTCGCCCAGCGGCTCATGAGGGGGACCTCCCCGGGCGGATCGCCTTCCACGCCCGCGCAGAGGTCATCGGCATGGGAGCGCCGGTGGATGATTGCTTTCGTCGCGACGTGATGACGCTCGTGTCCAGCAACCGTCGCAATGGCTTCGGCGCTTACCAGCCCGGAGCCGGTCCGCTCTCTCACCGCACCGCAGGATGGGCGGCCAGCTCGTTGCTCCAATTGAGCGTCACCGTGATCGATTGCGCGACGGTCTTGCCTTCCGGGACGGGCATCAGAAAGCGCTTGCCATCGCGGGTCATCGTCAGCCCCAGCACGTTGGGAGGCGCACGGAAGAGAAGGCGAGGCGCGCTGGCGCGAAAAGTCGCGTCGGACTCGAGAATCTCGGCCGAGAGGATGCTCTGGGTGTCCAATCCGACGAGGACGATTTCCTTCCCATCCCTACGCCAGAGTCCGTACAGGCAGCCTCCTGTCGTGACCTGGTACTTGTGACCGGGAGTCGGAAACGATTGCACGTACGCCTCGGGTCTCCCCGACTCGTCGGAGACGTAGAACATCCAGTGGCCATCCGGGGAGATGGCCGGGAACTGCTCCTGAAATGGCGTTCTGAGGTAAGGCACCGGCGGGCCGGATCCATCGGTCGGCGCCAGCCAGATGTCGAACCCCGTCCCGGGATCCAATTCGTAGAACGCCAGGAACCGTCCGTCGGGCGACCAACTGGAGGGATGCTTGAACTGGCTGCGACCCACGACCAGTGAGCTCTCGGGGAGCGCACCGCTCGCGGGCTTGAGATAGATGTCCAAATTACCGTTGCGGTTGCTTTCGAACGCGATGCGACTGCCGTCCGGAGACCAGGAACTGTAGACGTTCATGCGCGGCCCGTACGTGAAGCGGGTGCCGATGCCGCGAGCGAGGTCCACCATCAGCAGGTCCGCTTCGTTGGGGCCCGTGTAACGATCCACGATCACGGTGCGCTCGTCGGGCGAAAGATTGGGCAGCTGATACTGGGCGGCAGGCAAGGGCACCGTCTCCAGCGCGCGACCCGAGCGGTCGTACCAGACCAACCGGCTGTTGGACACGGCGCCGTTCGTGTAGGCCATGGTACCGGCCCTCGAAACCGTCGCCGCGCGAAAGCCGGTAGTCTGGGATCCGGCGGGCGTGTCCGGCAGCGCCACCGGATCGCCTTTCAGGCGCATGGACCCCGGATCGAAGCGCTGCGCCACGAGGTTGCGGTCGCGCAGAAAGACGAGATAACCGGGCTCCGCATACACGGGCGCGCTGTCCGCGGTCAGGATCGGGCGGTCCTTGCCGCCATCGATCGATCCCACTCTCACCTGGAACCCTCGCGATCCTCCCGGGAGAATCACGTAGAGAAAATGCCGTCCGTCGGGAAGGAACCACGGGAAACGATGTGCGGTCTCGTGGCGCGTCGAATCCAGAGTCGTGACCTGCCGCGGCTCGCCACCCGACGCGCTCACCGCGAAGACCGGTCCTTCGCCGGAAGGCGTGAATGCGATCGTGCCCCGGGACGACCACGTTCCGCCACGTCCGTTGGGAGCGTTGCACACCGTCTCGACGCCGCCTTCGGGACGCGCTTTCTTGAGCTTGCCGTCGGCGAAGAACCCGATCCAGCGGCTGTCAGGCGACCAGAACGGCTTCGCCGGGTTGTCGGTCCCTGGAATCGGCCGGCCCCCGAGCATTTCGAGCGAACGCAGCCAGAGTTGAACCGTCCCCGCCGAGTCGGAGGCGGTGAAGACGACCATGCGTCCGTCGGGAGAGATCGCGCAGTCAACGCCGTCGCCGTTGAGGGTCGCCCCCTCCGGCTCGGCCACCGAGAGCCTCACTACGGGTCTCGGCTCCCTGCGGAGCATTGGCCACGCCGCCGCGAGCGCTGCCACCGCGAGCGCCGCAACGGTGACGAGCGTGGCCGAAGCAGGCAGCCGGGGCCGGGCCGCACTCCGCGCAGCGTCGATCTCGGCCGCGGCGATGCGACTCTGCGAAGTGCGGGCGGCGACCGACTCCTCCAGCTCGATGCGAGCATCGCCGATGTCGCGCAGGCGCTTGCGCGGGTCCTTCTCCAGGCAGCGTCGCAGCAGATCGCGAACCGTTGCTGGCACGGCGGCCGGAATCGCGCTCCAGTCCGGCTCGCGCTCCAGGATCTTGGCAATGGTGTCCGAAACCGTCTCGCCGCCGAAGAGCCGGTGTCCGGTGAGCATCTCGTAGAGCACGCACCCGAAGGACCAGATGTCGGTGCGCCGATCCACTGTCTTGCCGCGTGCCTGCTCCGGGCTCATGTAAGCCGCGGTCCCGAGGATCACTCCCACGCCGGTCGCGGCATACGTGAGGGTCGGGGACTGCGTGAGGTCGGGACTCGAGTCCGCGGCGCCTACGCCCTTGGCGAGCCCGAAGTCGAGCACCTTGACGTCGCCGGCGGGCGTGAGCTTGATGTTTCCCGGCTTGAGGTCGCGGTGGATGACGCCGGCCTCGTGCGCGGCTTCGAGGGCCGCCGCGATCTGCCGCCCCACCTCGAGGCACTCGTCGAGCGCCAGGGGCCCGCGCGCCAGGCGTTCGCTGAGAGTGGGCCCCTCCACGCACTCGAGCGCCAGGAAGCGCTGCCCGTCGGCCTCTTCGAGCCCGTAGATCCCGGCGATGTTGGGGTGATGCAGCGAGGCGAGCAGCTTGGCCTCGCGCTCGAAGCGGGCCAGGCGCTCGGCATCGGCCGCGAAGGCTTCGGGCAGCACCTTGATCGCGACCGGGCGATCGAGTCGAGCATCGCGTCCGAGGTAGACGATGCCCATGCCTCCGCGTCCGAGCTCGCGTTCGATCGGGTACGGGCCAATGCGTTGAGGAGCGGTCATGGGAGCGGCACGATAGCATGGACAGGCTTGAGCGTGCTGCTCAGGCCCCGGCGGTGCGTGTTCGTGTACAGTCAAAGGGGGAGGGAGATGGCGGGTGAACCACGGACTTTTGGCGACAGCGACGCTCGCTGCGGCGGCAATCGCGCTATGGGGGTTCTCCTTTTTCGTCGAACGAGCACGGCGCGTCCCAGAGCCACCGAAGACACTGCCCTGGGCTCCCGGCATTCCTATCCATTACGTCGACGTTCGCGGCTGCAGGGTTCGTTTCGTCAAGACCGGTCAGGGGCCGAACCTGCTCCTCCTCCACCCGCTGCGCACGCAACTCGATCTCTTCGAGAAGGTACTACCCGAGCTTGGGAGCGTGTTCACCGTGTACGCGGTCGACTACCCTGGCCACGGCTATTCAGACATTCCGCGCGCTCGCTACGACGCGAAATTCTTTGCGGACTTCGTCGAAGCCTTTCTGGAGGCCGTCGATCTCCAGGACCTCACCCTGAGCGGTGTCTCCATTGGCGCATCCGTCTCGCTGATCCTGGCGGGTCGACGGAACCCGCGAATCGCACGAGTCGTTGCCGTCAATCCATACGACTATGCGAAGGGCCGCGGGCTGGCGCGGAGCTCGGTCGTAGGCCGGCTGATCATGGCGGCCGCGGATCTCCCAGTGGTCGGCGAGACTTTCATGCGGCTGAGGACCTTCGCCCTGGTGAAGCCCGTTCTCCTTGGAGGCGTGGCGAATTCGAAGAGCATCCCGCCAGCGCTCATGCGAGAACTGTATGCAGCCGGCAACCGTCGCGACCACTATCGCGCCTTTGTCAGTCTGCTGCACCACGCCGCGAGCTGGGAGCGAGCCACCGACCTGTACGCACGGATCGTCGTGCCGGTGCGAGTCGTGTGGGGCGAGCAAGACTGGTCCAGACTGGAGGAGCGTGAGCGTGATCGCCGCCTGATCCCAAAGGGTGAAGTCGTAACCGTCACAGGCGGCGGCCATTTTCTGCCGCTCGACCGCCCGGACGCCGTGATCGAAGAGATCGAGACGTTCGCAGGAGTTGGTTGTACCGGACATCGGGACCCGGTACCGTGACGGCCATGTCGCCCACGCTCTCGAACGGCAAGATCTGCTACATCGAGATCCCCTCGGTCGACCTCCGCCGCTCGGCCGAGTTCTACGAGAAGGTCTTCGGTTGGCGGATCAGACGGCGCGGTGACGGCGCCACCGCGTTCGACGACGGCGTG
>QHRS01000342.1:1716-4482 GCA_003221435.1 Candidatus Rokuibacteriota bacterium | reverse complement strand
CCGCGTCACCTGGGTGTCGACGTAGGCGGAGATCTCGATCCCGGAGCGGATCGTCCGGTACTGCGCGGGCGTACCGATGCCGAGGCGGAGGCCATCTTCTCGGTCGACGTCCGCAACCACCACCAGCAGGTCGCAGTATCGTGCGCACCGCCGTTCGAGCTCGACGTAGAGCCGGTGGACGTACGGCGGTTGCCCGGGGGTGAAGCCCCAACCGTGCACGGTGTGGACGATGTGCGGAACTCCCGCCCAGCGTGCCGCGATGCGGCCGAGGATGCCGGCCTTGGACGAGTGCGTGTGCACGATGTCGGGCCGGTCGCGCCGGAAGAAGCGCCACAGCCGCCACAAGGCGACCAGGTCGAGGTGCGGGCGCACCTCCCGCACGAGCGCGGGCTCGATGTGAACCGCGACGCCCCGCGCGCGACACTCCTCGTGGAGCGAGCCCTCGGACCCCGTCTCGAGCCCGCTCAGCAGCTCGCTCGTGAAGCCCTCCCGATCGATCAGAGCGCACGAGAGCATGGTGTTCTCCTGCGCGCCGCCCACGATCATGCGCGTGATGACATGGAGCACCCGGATCGGCCGAGCCCCCGCTTGCGCTGCGGCGCTCATCGCGCCCGCTCCAGCGGCCGGCCGGCCTCGGCCAGGGCTTCGGGACGGGCCGAGCCGATGGCGCGCCACCATAGCTCGAAGCACAGCGCGGCCCACAGTGGACCCGAGCGATCGCGCCGTGCTTCGTGCTCGTCGAGCCAGCGCTGGAGCGCCTCGCGGCGGAATACGCCGCTCCCGCCGGCGCCGCCGAGCACATCGCGCGCGAGCGGCGCGAGGGGCCCGCGCAGCCACTCTTCGATCGGCACCGAGAAGCCGTGCTTGGGGCGCAGCGCGAGGTCCGCCGGCAGGTGGCGCCGTGCGAGCGTGCGCAGCACCTGCTTGCCGCCATCCGGTCCGAACCGTGTGCCGAGGGGCAGGCCGGCCGCGAAACGCACCAGCGATGACCGATGCGCCCATGGTGGTGCGATCCTCCTTGAGCAGCAAGTCATCCGGCAGGTAGAAGAGATGGTCGAACGCGAACGCGGTCTCCTCCCTGCGCGCCGGCGTCCTGCCGAGCTCGAGCGCGAGCGCGCCACCCAGCGCCTCGGCCACCCCGGACACCGGCACAGGCGCTGCAAGGGCCTCCTCCCAGCGCCAGGGCGGCGCCGGCTCGAATGCCGACAGGTAGGCAGCCATGAATCCGTCGCGCCCCCGCGCTTCGAGCAGCTTTCTCGCCATCACCATCCGCTCGGCTGCGACGCTGGAGCGGTTCAGATCGCGCTCCGCGAGCAGGCGGGCCAGCGCACGCGCGGCCGCCCGCGGCAGGAAGGCAGAGCGCCGCAGCAATGCGGGCAGGCGGTAGCGCCGGTATCCCCCAAACACCTCGTCGCCGCCCGTTCCGGACAGCAGCACCGTCACCTCGGCCGAGGCGGCCCGCGCGACTAGGAAGGCCGGCAGCGCCGCCGGGTCGGCACAGGGCTCGTCGAGGAATCGCACCACCCGCTCGAGCTCGCCTGCGATGTCGAGCTCGACCGTGAGTTCGCTGTGCCGGGTTCCGAGGTGCGCGGCCACGCGCCGCGCGTGCGAGCGCTCGTCGTGGTGCCCGCCGCCTTCGAAGCCGATCGCGAACGTGCGCGTCTCACGCCGCACGTCCGCAGGCAGCAGCGCGGTCATCAGGCTCGAGTCGAGGCCCCCCGAGAGCAGCACGCCCACGGGCCGGTCCGACAGCAGCATGGCGCGGGTGGCGGCGCCGAGCCGCTCTCCGACCTCGTCCGCGAGGGCCTCCATGGTGCCGCCCGATGGCGCGTCGAAGAAGCGCGGCCAGCCCCAGTAGCGTTCCGTGCTCAGCCCATCGGGCGTTGCGAGCACGCGGCAGCCCGGCCGCACCTTGCGCACGGCGCGGAAGGGCGTGGCCTCGCCGGGGATGAACCCGAGCGCGAGGTAGGCCCCGATCGCATCAGGATCGAGCTCGCGCGGCACATCCGGATCGCACAGGATCGCTTTGAGCTCCGATGCGAACAGCAGTCGGTCGTGGCTGCGCGCGAGATAGAGCGGCTTCACGCCGAGCGGGTCGCGAGCGAGCAGCAGAGTGTCGGCGGCGGCGTCGAAGATCGCGCAGGCGAACATCCCGTCGAGGCGTTCGATGCCGCGCTCGCGCTGCTCGAGCCACAGGTAGGGCAAGAGCTCGGTGTCGGTGTGCGTGCGCAGGGGATGGCGCCCGGCGAGCTCGGCGCGCAGCGCGGGGAAGTTGTAGATCTCGCCGTTCTGGATCGCCCATACGCGCCCGGAGACATCCGCGAGCGGCTGGTGTCCGCCGCTCACGTCGAGGATCGACAGCCGCCGGACCCCCAGCGTGGCGCGCCCGAGGGATTCCAGCCCGTGGTCGTCGGGGCCGCGGTACTCGATCGCCTGCATCATGGTGGCGACGAGGCGGCGGTCGGTTTCGCGCTGCGCCTCGTCCGGACTGCATGCGCCGAAGCGGTAGACTCCTGCGATGCCGCACACCGGTCAGTACCCGCAGGAGACGCCGCGCGGGACTGGCGCGGGGGCTGGCCTGCGGGTGCGCTGGGCCCGCGCCGGACGCTCGCGGCAGGCCTCGGCGGGTTTGCGGCGCCCTGTCCGGCCTCGGCCTCTCTCAACCCGATTCGCTTGCGCCAAGGATCCCCCGTCGCTGCCGTCAGCGACGGGCCGATGCCGGGAGGGATTCCGTGGGGACGGCGAATGCGGCATCGGTCGGCCTGG
>QHRS01000342.1:0-1708 GCA_003221435.1 Candidatus Rokuibacteriota bacterium | reverse complement strand
ACGTCTGCCAGGTGCGCACCGCCGCCACCGGGATCAGCAGGATGCCCATCGGGTCGCGACGCATGCCGGCTCGTTCGATCTCGAGCCCCTGCGTGCGCAGGAGGTCGGCCACCTCGCGTGCTGTGAACAGCCGCACGTGGGTGGGGTCGTCGTAGAAGTTGAGCGTGCCCTTCATCGAAGGCAAATGCAGACTGCGCTCGCCCGGGAACTCGATGAACATGATCCCGCCCGGCTTGAGCTTGGGCACAAGGCCGCGGACCACTTCGTCGCCGTTCTTCAGGTGCTCGATGACGTGGGCCATCAGGATCACGTCGTAGCGCCCATCGGGGATGGCCGCGAAGCGGAGCTGGGTGAGGTCCATCTCGAAGAACTCGTTCATGGCTGCGAAATCGCGCTCATCGTTGTTGTATTTCCTGTCGAGGTCGATGCCGGCGTAGTGAGCGCTCGGGAACCAGCGCTTGAACTGGCTGGCCGAATGGTTGCCGGCACCCACATCGAGCAGCGCGAACGGGCGGCGCCCATGGCGGCGCCAGATCTCCTTGAAGCGAAAGGGCATCCGGATCGGAATCATGGCCGGCGGAGTGTACGCCGAATGGATCCCGAATTGCAGGGAACCCGCGGCAGGGTTCACCACGATCTGGAGGACCCCACCCTGCGTCTCGAGCCGCTGAAGGCTTGGCCGATCGCGAAGAGACGGAAGCGGACCAGCGGGTTCCGCGTGGGACCCGCGTCGAGCACCGGGCGCGCTTCCGCCCGCCGCACGACGAGCCCGTGCCATGCGAGCAACGGGTCGGGCTCGGCGGAGCCGTTCGTCAGCACGTGGGTGGCCCCGATCTCCTCGAGATAGTTGCCAAGGTCGTCGCGCAGCTGGCGGCGGCGGTAGTCCCAGGAGTTCACGACGCCGTCCCCGTTCACGACGTGGGCGCGTAGCCAGTACCCTGTGAACCCGGTGCCATCCACCTGATAGACGACGTCGTCCGGGCCGAGCGCGCGATTCGCGAGCGCGACGAATGCCGCAGTGCGGCGCATGTCCGGTGCGGCACGGACCAGGTAGGTGAGGATGGCGACGAGGAGAAGCCCGCAGAGCGGGGCCGCCACCCTTCCGAACCGCATCTCACGGGCGCGGGTCGCCACGAACAAGGCACCCTGGAGGCTCACGAGAAAGTACCAATCGCGCAGCTCGCTCAAGGCCGAGTAGACAGCGATGGGCATCAGGATGAGCGCGAGGCCGGCGAGCTCGCGCACGCGCCGGGTGCGCACGAGGCTCCATGCGGCCGGTATCACCAGTGCGCCGAGGGTCAGGAAGCGAATTCGAGTGCCGCTGCCGCGCAGGTTGCGCACAAGCAGCGCCAGACCGCCCTGGTGCACCGCGACGTCCGCCTTGTAGGCCGCCGCGACCGACGACCAAGCGCCGAACAGGAGCCGTTCGAGCCCGAAGTGGCAGGCCATGCCGGCCAGGGCGCCCGCGCCCGCCGCCATCGCGAGCCGCGGTCCGCCCTGGTCACGTGAGGCGGCGAGGGCCAGGCCCGGCACCAGCAGCGCGTAGTCCACGCGGCTCAGCGCGGCGGCGGCGGCGATCCCAGCGAGCAGTGCCGGCCGCGCGGCGATTTCCCCGCGGGTCATCCGCAGCGTCCAGAGAACGAGAGCCGCGAGGATCACCGTCTCCATCGTGATCCCCGAGAAGATGAAAAGCAGCAGCGAAAGCGCC
>QHRS01000343.1 GCA_003221435.1 Candidatus Rokuibacteriota bacterium | reverse complement strand
GATGTAGTCGATCGCGGCGAGACCCCCCTGCCGGATGTCCCACTCGATGTGCACCGCGTGGTTGCTGCCGGGCGTGAGGCCGGTGAGCACCAGGCGGTAGGGTACGGAAAACCCCTCGATCATGTGCGAGTTGTTCGCGTTGAGGTCGCCGTTCTGCCAGGCCACCGGGTCCTTGATCGAGAGCAAGTCGGCCGTGATCCTGCCGTTCGCGCCCTGGTCGAGGTTCCCGGACGCGTCCATGAAGCTGGTCTGCGCCGACCGGCCGGAGGTCTGGCCGGTGGCCGTCAGCGTGAACGTCACGCCCACGTCCGCCGAGTTCGGCACGAAGCTCGTGTTGACGAACTTCCCGTTCGCATCGGCGACCGCCGTGTACGGCCCGTGCGTGTCGATGAGCGGGCTCTCGACCAGCGTCAATGCCACCGTCTCGCCCGGCAAGTAGCCGGAGCCCGTGATGACAACCGTCTCCCCAGGAACGTAGTCCGTCTTGTTGGTCGTCACCGTGGCGGTCTGCGCGGACGCCGCTCGAGAGACCAGCAACAGCAGGAGCCCGGCAAACATGAGCGCCCGCGGCCAGAAGCCGGGGCGCTGAGGAAGATCCCTAAGGGTCGCCGAGGGGACGAAACAACCGGTAGGATTCATGGTCTTTCCCTCAATCCGGAGGAATCCGGAGCGCGCGTGACAATCACGCGCCACCCGCTCATCCATCGGATCGGTGCTGGGGATATACGCCGACGTGACGCTCCTCGCGCGAGGCGCGAAAAACCCTACGCAAAGCCCATCGATTACCTTTGTTCGCCCAAAGGAAACCAGGGAGAACCGGCATTCGGGGACTGATTAGGTGCGGCTCCGATCACTGTACGGTGGGGGCGGCCACGTGACCGGCACATCTCAACTGACGAACACTACTCAACGATCTTCCGTAACCCCCAGGCTACCGGTCGACTTGCCAGAGACCCGTCGCTTGAAGGGATGCGGCCAGGAGATCGGGGTCGAGACGGATACCAGGGTCGGAGCTTAGTCCCGCGTCCGGGAATTGCAAGAGAAAAGTTGTCCGGAGCTCTGCGGGCCCGATTATCATGCGCGGTATGAATGATTCGGGGTCCATAGAAATTCCGGGGGTCGAAATGCAGCTCTCCCGGATCGTCCGATACGCCGACTCGTCCCTCCAGCGCGCGCGGGTCCACGACGGAAGCCTCTGTCGCAGCGCGCGATGCGGTTTCGCCGATCCTCTTCGTCACGGGCTCGCGCGGTTCGCGCGCCCCGGCAAGGAACTCGCCTGGCGAGCATGAACCCCGCGCTCCTCATCATCGCGCTGTTCCTCCTCGTGTCGCTCGGCTGTGTTCGGGACGCTGTTCGTGTTCCTGCTCATGGCGGGCGAGATCTACACGACGTTTACTTTCCTCGGGGGCAGCGGCTGGGCCTACGGCCGCGGGGCGCCGGCGTTCTACATCCTGTGCTACGGCGCGATCGCCTACTGCATTTCCTACTTCCTGCTCCCCGTGCTGTGGCGCTACGGCACCCGGCACCATCTGCATTCGCAGGCGGATTTCTTCGTGAGCAAGTACCGGAGCCCAATGCTCGGCGTGCTCGTGTCGCTCGTGAGCGTCGCCGCGATCGTCCCCTACCTCGTACTGCAGCTGAAAGGCCTCGGCATCATCGTGTCGGAGACGTCATACGGCGCCGTCTCCGCCGGCGCCGCCGTGTGGATGAGCGTCACGGCGCTCGTGGCCTACGTGGTCGTGTCGGGAGTCCGTGGTTCCGCATGGACCGCGGTGCTGAAGGACGTGATGATCCTCGGGGTGGCGGTCGGGCTCGGCCTGTACCTGCCGCTGCACTACTACGGGGGATTCCGTCCGATGTTCGAGGCGATCGAGAGCAGCAAGCCCGGCTTCCTCACCCTGCCCGCCCGAGGGATGAGCAGCGCATGGTTCGTTTCCACCGTGCTCCTGAGCGCGCTCGGGTTCTACATGTGGCCGCACGCGTTCGCCTCGGTGTACACGGCGCGCTCCGAGGACGTGTTCCGCAAGAACGCCGCCGTCATGCCGCTCTATCAGCTCGTGCTGCTGTTCGTTTTCTTCACCGGTTTCGCCGCGATCCTGAAGGTGCCGGGGCTCACGGGGGCCGACGCGGACCTGTCGCTGCTCAGGCTGTCGAAGCTGACGTTCCCGCGCTGGATCGTGGGGGTGATCGGCGGCGCCGGCCTGCTCACGGCGCTCGTCCCCGGCTCGATGCTGCTCCTGACCTCGGCGACGATTCTCGCGAAGAACGTCTACCGGGTGCTCGTGCCTTCCGCGAGCGACGCCGCGGTCGCGTGGCTGGCCCGGGCTCTCGTGCCCGGCATCGCGCTGCTCGGGGCCTTGCTCACCCTGCGCGGCGGCCAGGCCATCGTGCCGTTGCTGCTGCTCGGCTACAACTTCGTGACGCAGCTCCTCCCCGCGCTGCTGCTCAGCCTGCCCGAGACGCCGCGCACCACCCGCGCCGGAGCGATCGCCGGCATCGCAGCGGGCGAGGCGACCGTGGCCTACCTCTCGTGGTCGGGGACCACGCTCGCGAAGCTCTTCCCCGGGTGGCCGGGCGTGATCACCGACCTGAACGTGGGCGTCGTGGCGCTGGCCGTGAACGCCATCGTGCTTGCGGCCGTGACCTTCGTGACTCGCAAGCCGCGCGCGGCGGGCAGCCGCGGATGATCGCCGGGGCCACCGCCGCGGGGGCGATGGCTCGGGACCGCAAACGTCAATCCAGGAGCGTGAGCTTCCGGAGCGCCAGCACGCGGTGGTCCACCCTCATTCGCACGAAGTAGACGCCCGGCGCGAGCCGCCGGCCGTCGGTGCTTCCGGTCCGCGACCACTTGAGCTTCCATTGCCCGGGTTCCCACGGCCGCGCCGGAATGTCGGACACGCGCCGTCCGGTGACATCCAGGATGTCGAAGCCGACATCGGCGGCATCGTGCAACGAGAACGAGAACACGGCGGCGTCGAGCGCCGGGTTCGGCGTGATGGCCCCGAACTGCGTGGGCGGCCGCAACCCGGGGACCACGGCGGCGACGTTCCACGACGCCGTACCACCCGGTCTCCGGCGCAATGTAGGGGCGGGCCGCGGAGGCGCTGGACCACTGGGCGGCGGCATCTCCGCGACCGCCCCACGACAGGCTGGGGCGGAACAGCAGGAACCGGGCGCCGACGTTGACCGCGTCGAAGAACACCTGATAGCTGACTCCCGCCTCGAGGTACACGTCCCAGCATTCGAGGACATCGCCGGCACCGGTCGTGCGATGAATGGTGGCGCCGTTGACGAGGATGATGTCCTCGGGCTTGCCGGCCCCGTCCCACTCCACCGTGGCCGATCCCGAGCCCAGGTCCTTGTCGAGGAACACACGCACGAGGAAGGGAGTCGTGACCATGTTGTTGAAGTTGGCGACGACGAGGTCGACGCTGGGAGCCGCCATCGCCGAGGTCGCGACGGGGCTCCCGAAGCAGTCCGGATACTCCCCTGCCGCCTGCATGGTGTCGGCCCGCACGTTCCAGTTCGCGGTCCCCCGGGCGCCGATGGCGGTCCAGAAGGCTTCGTGCTGGTTCACTTGATACAGCTTTTCCGCCACGCCGCCCGTGGCAACCGGCGTCCCCGAGAGCAGATCGTCGGGGGGCAGGCATCGGCCGATGCCGACGCTGTAGGATCCCGCGGCGCCGTTGTCGTTCACGACGACGAGGCCATAGTAGCCCGAGGCGCTGGGCGTGAAGGTTCGTGTCACGGCGGTCTCGAACTGGGCGCTATCCCGGCCCACCCAGTAGACACCCGGGCGACTCTGAAACAGCAGGAGCCGGAGGTCGGCCCCGGACGCGTTGAACGTGAAGGTGTAGAGCGCTCCCGCGCTCAGGTACACGTCCCAGACCTCGAGCACGTCCCCGGCGCCGGCCGTGCGCTGGACGAGCGGCGCGTTGATCGTGAGCGTGTTCGCCGCGCCCCCGCCGCCATCCCATTCCACGGCGGCCGATCCGGTGCCGGCGACACGCGTGGCCCTCGCGTAGTAGAGGCCGAGCGCGTCATGACCGGCGTTGAAATCACCGATCACGAAGTCCACGCCGGCGGAGCGGCTGGAGCTGCCCAGCAGGCCCGTCACGCAGTCGGGCTGCACGCCCGCCCCCCGGAACACCTCCATGTTCCAGTTGTCGGCGGCCGCGCCCCGCACCCCGATCGCCGTCCACCAGTTCACCGACTGGTTGAGCGTGAACAGCTGCGGTGCGGAGCTCGTCGCCGCCGCCGTTCCACTCGCCAGGCTCGCGTACGTGCACGCCGCCCGGGCGGGTGCGGCGATCAACACGAGCGCGATTGCGCCCGCCAGTGTCCCGGCCCACAGGTTCGTTGTCGCACCAAGGCCGTCG
>QHRS01000099.1:1539-14450 GCA_003221435.1 Candidatus Rokuibacteriota bacterium | reverse complement strand
GCTGATCCCGATGTACTTCATCATCGGCGTGTGGGGCGGCCCGGATCGGATCTACGCGGCCATCAAATTCGTGCTCTATACGATGACGGGCTCGCTCTTGATGCTCGTGGCGATCCTCGCGCTCTACTGGCAGCACGGCGCGGCGACGACCATCTACACATTCGACCTGCCCGTGCTGACCCGCTACGTCGTGGCGCCCGGGCTCGCGCAGTCCCTCATGTTCCTCGCGTTCGCGCTCGCGTTCGCGATCAAGGTGCCGCTGTTCCCGTTCCACACCTGGCTGCCCGACGCGCACGTCGAGGCCCCGACGGCCGGGAGCGTGATCCTGGCGGGCGTCCTGCTGAAGATGGGCACCTACGGCTTCCTCCGATTCTGCCTGCCGCTCTTCCCCGACGCGAGCTTCCGCTTTGCCCCGTGGATGTTCGCGCTCGCGGTGATCGGGATCATCTACGGCGCCTGGGTCTCCACGGTGCAGCCGGACCTCAAGAAGCTCGTCGCGTACTCGAGCGTGACGCTGACGCAGCAGGGGCTCGTCGGCGGCATCGTTCAAATGGTCAATCACGGCCTGTCCACCGGCGCCCTGTTCCTGATGGTCGGCATGATCTACGAGCGCCGGCATACCCGGGCGATCGCCGACTTCGGCGGCCTCTGGCAGGTGATCCCGGCGTTTTCGGCGCTGTTCCTCATCGTGTCGCTCTCGTCGCTCGGCCTGCCCGGGCTCAACGGGTTCGTCGGCGAGTTCCTGATCCTCGTGGGCGCGTTCCAGGTCAACCGCCTCGTCGCGGTGCTCGCCACGACCGGGATCGTCTTCACGGCGGTCTACCTGCTGTGGATGTGCCAGCGGGTCCTCTTCGGCCCGATCACGCGCGCGGAGAACGCCCGCCTGCCCGACCTGTCGGTTCGGGAGTGGGCCGTGCTGGTTCCGGTGCTCGTGCTCATCGTGTGGATCGGCGTCTATCCGATCGCCTTCACGGGCAAGACCGAGGCGAGCGTCGAGGCGCTGATCGCGCAGGTCCAGAGCAAGGCCGAGGTGGCGCGGGGCGGGGTGCGGTAGGCATGGACTTCCCGGCGGTCTCGCTCCGCGCGATCCTGCCCGCGATCGTCATCCTGACGACCGCGGCCCTCGTCCTGCTGCTCGACCTGCTGCCGCCCCGCGAGCGGAAGGGGCATCTGGCGGTGGTGTCGCTCGCCGGCGTCGTGGCGGCCCTGCTCGCGACGACCTGGCTCTGGGGCGGGGAGAGCCGCGCCTTCCGCGGCATGGTCGTGCTGGACGGCTACGCGCTCTTCCTCGACCTCGTGATCTGCTACGCGGCGGGCCTGGTCGTGCTGCTCTCGATGGACTACCTCCGGGAGCGCGGGCTCGAGTCCGGCGAGTACTACGCGCTCGTCCTCCTGGCGACCGTCGGCATGATGCTGATGGCCTCGGCCGGCGATCTGATCGTCGTGTTCCTCTCGCTCGAGCTGATGTCGCTCTCGCTCTACGTCCTCGCGGGCTACTTCCGCGCGCGCCTGGCGTCCGGCGAGGCCGCGATGAAGTACTTCCTGCTTGGTGCGTTCGCCACCTCGTTCTTCCTCTACGGGATCGCGCTCGTGTACGGCTCCACCGGGACGACGAACCTGGACCGCATCGCGGCCTCGGCGTCGCGCGACTCGCTGATGATGGTCGGGGTCGCGCTGCTCCTCGTGGGCTTCGGCTTCAAAATTTCCGCCGTGCCGTTTCACATGTGGGCGCCGGACGTCTACGTCGGCGCGCCGACGAGCGTCACGGCGCTGATCGCCACGGGGTCCAAGGCGGCGGCGTTCGCGGCGTTGATCCGCGTGCTCGTGACCTCCCTGCGCAGCACGCAGCCCGACTGGACGGTACTGCTCTGGGGCCTGGCCGCGGCCACGATGACGGTTGGCAACGTCGTGGCGATCGCCCAGTCGAATCTCAAGCGGATGCTCGCGTACTCCTCGGTGGCGCACGTGGGCTACATGCTGATCGGGCTCGTGGCGGGGGGCGTGTTCGGCACGGGCGCGGTGCTCTTCTATCTGCTGGTCTACACGTTCACGACGGCGGGCGCGTTCGGTGTGGTGCTGCTGCTTGAGCACGCCGGGGGCGAGGGCGTGAGCCTCGCCGATTACGCCGGGCGAGCCCGGCGGCATCCCATCCTCGCCCTCGTGCTGTCGCTGTTCCTGCTCTCACTGATCGGTATCCCGCCCTTCGGCGGCTTCGTCGGCAAGTTCTACCTGTTCGGCGCCGCGGTGCGGAGCGGCTACATCGGCCTGGCGGTGATCGGCGCGCTCAACACGGCCGTCGCGTCGTACTACTACCTGCGCCTGATCGTCTACATGTACATGCGGGAGCCCGAGGGCGTCGAGGCCGTGTCCACGCCCTCGTTCGCGGGCGGGCTCGCGCTCGCCGTGGCGCTCGTCGGCATCGTCGTGCTCGGCGTGGTGCCGACGCCGTTCATCGATCTCGCCCAGGCCGCCGTCACGCCGCTGCTCCGGTAGCGATGGCGTCCTGGCCGAACTCGGGGACCCGCAGGCGGAGATCGCGCGGCTGATCTCCGACGGAGTCGTGCGGGCTGCTCCGCAGTGACCGGGGCGTGAGCAAGTTCCGGCTCGACGGGCTCGAGGGAGCCGAGCTCGATGCGGTCGTCATCGGCGGCGGGATCGCCGGCGCCGGGGTCGCGCGCGACCTGGCGCTCCGCGGGGTCTCGGTCGCGCTGTTCGAGAAGAGCGATTTCGCCTCCGGGACGACCTCGCGCTCGTCGAAGCTGATCCACGGCGGCCTGCGCTACCTGGAGCAGCTCGACCTGAGGCTCGTGCGCGAGTCGTTGCGCGAGCGCGAGACCGTCCGCCGGCTCGCGCCGCACCTGGTGCGGCCCCTGCCGTTTCTCCTGCCGATCTATCGCGACTCGACCCGCAGCCTCATCCGGGTGCGGATCGGCCTCCGGCTCTACGACCGTCTCGCGCCGCGCGGCGGCCGGGAGCGCTACGGCGTGTTGCGTCCTGTCGACGCGCTGGCGCTCGAGCCCGGCCTCCGCGCCGAAGACCTGCGCGGCGCCGGCTACTACTTCGACGATCTCCTTCTCTCGCCGGAGCGGCTGTGTCTGGAAAACGTGCTGTCGGCCTGCCGGCACGGCGCGCGCGCCTTCAATTACTGCGAGGTGGAAGAGGTTCTGCGCGGGCGCGCCGGCGTCGACGGCGTGCGCGTGCGTGATCTGCTGTCGGACCGGGTGTATGGCGTGCGGGCGCGTGTCATCATCAACGCAGCGGGCCCCTGGGTCGACCGCGTGCGCGCGGCGGCCGGCATCGCGGATCGGGGCGCGCGCGTCGTCCGGACCACCAAGGGCAGCCACTGCCTGCTGCCGCGCATGAGCGATCGGGCGGTGTTCGCGTCGACGCGCGACCGACGGATGGTCCTCGTGATTCCGTGGCGGGAATTCTCCCTCGTCGGCACGACGGACACGGATTTCGACGGCGATCCGGACCGCGTCGAAGCGACGCGCGACGAGGTCGGGTATCTTCTCGACGAGGTGCGGCGCGCGCTCCCCGATGCGCGGGTCCTCGAGCGCGAGGTGGCATACACGTACGCCGGCGTCCGGCCGCTGTCGTTCGACCCGCGGGAGAACCCGTCCGCGGTGTCGCGGCAGCACAAGGTCGTGGCGGAGGGACGCGGCGGGCGGTTCCTGTCCATCACAGGGACGAAGCTCACGTGCTTCCGCAGCCTCGCCGAGCAGGTCGGCGATCTCGCCATGCGGGCGCTCGGTCGCCCGGGGGATTGCCGCACGGCGCGACTCGCCCTCGATGGTACCGACGAGGAGGTCTCGCGGCTCGAAGCTCGCGCGTGGATGGATGTGACCCCCGAGCAGATCAGGACCCGGCTGCCCCAAGAGACGATCGAGACCCTCGTGGCAACCTACGGCCGCACGTATACGCTCGTGCTGGACCTCGCCGGCAAGGTGTCCGAGGGCGCCGAGCGCCTCTGCCCACAGAATCCGGAGATCGTGGCCCAGCTCCATCACGCGGTGAACGCCGAACTGGCGGTGTCACTCCAGGACGTGCTGCTCCGCCGCACCGGGATCGGCACGAGCCGTTGTCAGGGGCGGGACTGCGCCGAGCCGATCGGCCGACGGATGGGGGCGCTGCTCGGCTGGTCGCCGCGCCGGCTCGCGGCCGAGCTCCAGGCCTGGGAGGCCCACGTGGCGTGCTCCCAGCGCTTCCGATCCCCGCGCGCGTGAGCCATCCCGCGGCCGCCGCGGCGTCGTCATGAGTCCATACATCCTCGCGCTCGATCAGGGCACGTCTGGCTCCACGGCGCTGGTGGTGGACGCCGACGGCCGCGTCCGCTCACACGGCTACGCCGAGCTGCCCCAGTACTATCCCCAGCCCGGCTGGGTCGAGCACGATCCCGACGAGATCTGGTCGACCACCGTCGCGGCGGCGCGCGAGGCGCTCGGCCGGGCCCGCCTCACCGGCGCCGAGGTCGCGGCGATCGGCATCACGAACCAGCGCGAGACGACGATCGTCTGGGATCGGCTGACGGGCCGCCCGATCCATCGGGCGATCGTCTGGCAGTGCAGGCGGACGGCCGCGCTCTGCGACCGGCTCCGCGCCGACGGGCTCGCGCCGGTCGTCCGCGAGCGCACGGGGCTCGTGCTCGACGCGTACTTCTCGGGCACGAAGATCCGCTGGCTGCTCAACGAGGTGCCCGGCGCCAGCGAGCGGGCCGTCCGGGGCGAGCTCGCCTTCGGCACCGTCGATTCGTGGCTCCTGTGGAACCTTACCGGCGGTCGCGTCCACGCGACGGACCCGTCCAACGCCTCGCGCACGATGTGTCTCGACATCCGGTCGATCGCATGGGACGAGACGATGCTCGAGGTGCTCGGCGTGCCGGCACCGCTGCTTCCGGCTGTCCGGCCGTCCGGCGGCGTGTTCGGCGAGACCGCGGGGCTCGGCTGGCTTCCGCCGGGTATCCCAATCACGGGGATCGTCGGAGACCAGCAGGCGGCGCTGTTCGGCCAGGCGTGCTTCGAGCCCGGGATGACCAAGAACACATACGGTACGGGGTGCTTCCTCCTTCTGAACACGGGAGGCAAACCGGTCGCCTCGAGCCGCGGGCTGCTCACGACGGTCGCCTGGCAGGTCGGCGGCGAGACGGTCTATGCGCTCGAAGGGAGCGTGTTCGTCGCGGGAGCGGCGATCCAGTGGCTGCGCGACGGCCTCGGCATCCTGGCGAGCGCCGACGAGAGCCAGCGCATCGCGGAATCGGTCGCGGACACCGGCGGCGTCTACCTGGTGCCCGCGTTCGTCGGCCTGGGGGCGCCGTACTGGGACATGTATGCGCGCGGCGCGATCGTCGGCATCACGCGCGGCACGACGCGCGCCCACGTCGTGCGCGCGGCCCTCGAGGCCATCGCGTATCAAAGTCGCGACGTGCTCGAGACGATGCTCGCGGACGCCGGCGTGCCGCTGCGGGCGATCCGGGTGGACGGCGGCGCCGTCGCGAACGATTTTCTCTGCCAGTTCCAGGCCGACATCATGCGGGTGGACGTGCTGCGGCCGCGGGTGATCGAGACGACGTCGCTCGGCGCCGCGTACCTGGCGGGCCTCGGCGCCGGCGTCTGGCCTTCGCTGGGCGAGGTGGCGAAACGATGCACCGGAGGTTCGTGCCGGCGATGGAGGAGTCGAGGCGAGCCGCCCTGTATGCGAACTGGCGGCGCGCCGTCGAACGCGCGCGCGGCTGGGCTCCGTCATGACCGTCGCCCCGTGACGGTAGTGGCTCCCGTCACGGCGAAGGGCGTTTCCTGTCGTCGAGAGCAAGTTCCGCAAGCTCGGACTCGACGCCGGCGACTGATCCGGTGGGCCGCCGGCTGCTCACGCTTCTCCGCGTTGTGCGGCGTCCGAAGTCGGCGAGCTTGTGCGACACCCGCAGGGCCGGATGACTCCAGTGCTCAACTGAGTCAATAGCTTATGGCCTCTTGTGTGGTTGGTATCGCTGTGATAGTGTCTCGGTTCACATGACGTCTGGGCAGGACCCGTCGTCATGGCGGGCGCTTGGATCGCTGGTCCAGGTAGGAATGACGTTCGTGGTGTGCACGGTGCTCGGTCTCGCCTCTGGGTACTGGGCCGATCAGTGGCTCGCCACGAGCCCGTGGCTCTTGCTCCTCGGCCTCGGGTTCGGCGTTGGAGCGGGGTTCGTAAACTTGTTTCGCTCAGTCAGGGACGCAGAACGACGCGAGCAGCCGGATGATCGTCGCTGAGCTTGTTTCCCGAGTGACCCTGCTCACGCTCTTGGCGATCCTCACAGTCACGGTGGCCGCCGGCGTGGTGGCAGGCATCACAGGCGCGGCGGGCGCGGCCGCCGGCGGGGCGATCGCGCTGCTGAACTTCCGATGGCTGGCGCGCGGCGCGACGAGCGCTCTCCGAGGGGGCCGCGGGCGATCGCTGGGGCTCGTCGCAGTCGGTCTGCGCTACCTCGCGACGTTCGGCGCGCTGGCGCTGGTGCTCTCCACGGGGTGGGCGCATCCCCTCGCAGTCGTCGTCGGCTTGTCGGTGCTGCCGCCCGTTCTGATCGCTCACGGGCTCGAGCGTTCCGGGGGCTGACGGGATGGGCGCGCTCGAGCATCCGCCGATCTTTCGCTTGCCGGCGATTCATGCCTTCGGGCGCGTGTTCGGGCCGCCGCCCGACCACGTCACCTACACCTGGATCGCGATGGTGATCCTCGTCGGCGTCGCGCTCGTGGCGTCGCGGCGGCTCGAGCTCGTGCCACGCGGCCTTCAGAACCTCATCGAGGTGGTGCTGGAGCAGTTCGGGACGATGCTCGACGACGTGATCGGCCACGACGGGCGCAAGTATCTGCCCCTGATCGCCACGCTCGGCCTGTTCATCCTGGTCTCGAACCTGATGGGCCTGATCCCGGGCCTGATCGCGCCGACGGCGAACCTGAACACCACGGCGGCCTGCGCCCTGATCGTGTTCTTCACGTACCACGCGATCGGCATCCGCAAGCAGGGCCTGGTCGCGTATGCCAAGCACTTCATGGGGCCCGTCGTCTGGCTGGCGCCCCTCATGGTGCCGATCGAGCTGGTCAGCCATTTCGCGCGGCCCCTGTCGTTGTCGCTTCGACTCTTTGGCAACATGACCGGCGGCCACATCCTCCTCGCGGTGTTCGTGTTTCTGATGGGGTTCGACGGCATGCTCGGCTGGGCTCTCTCCGGCTCGGTCGGCGGGATCGTGCTCGGCGTGCCGACGGCCCTCGTCATGCTGCTGTTCACGGTGGGGTTCCTGTACCCGCTCAAGATCCTGGTCGCGTTCCTGCAGTCGTTCATCTTCGCCATGCTGTCCATGCTCTACATCGCCGGCGCGCTCGAAGAGGCCGAGCACCACTGATGCGGACACCACCATACAAGGAGGGGCAGTCGGTGCGACGTTCACTGTTCTTTACGTTGATGATCGTGGTCGCGATGCCGGGCATCGCTCTGGCGGCCGAGCCCGGAGGCGGTGAGGGCTGGCTCAAACCATTCGCGGCGATCGCCGCCGGGATCGGCATGGGGCTGGCGGCGGGACTGTGCGGGCTCGGGCAAGGCCGCGCGGTCGCCGGGGCCGTCGACGCCATGGCCCGCCAGCCGGGCGCGGCGGGGCGCATCCAGACGGCGATGACCATCGGTCTTGCGCTCATCGAATCGCTCGCCCTCTATGTCCTCGTCAGGGGCGTCCTCCTGTTGTTCGTGAAGTGGCCCGCGTAAGGTAGCGTCCTCGGCCCTAGGGGCGCCCGGCCGCGGCCGGGCGCCGGCGCGGAGAAGCCATGGCGCCTCGTTCGAATTACAGGATGCAGAAGATCCCGGAGATGACGATCCGGCGGCTCTCGCTGTACACCCGCTGTCTGGTGCAGCTCGAGGAAGACGGGAAGAAGACGATCTCGTCCCTGGCCCTGGCGGAGCGCTTCAATCTGAACTCGGCGCAGGTTCGAAAGGACCTCGCGTACTTCGGCGAGTTCGGCGTCCGGGGAATCGGCTACTACGTCTCGGGGCTCAAGGCCGAGTTGCAGAAGATTCTGAACCTCGACCGTGAGTGGCAGGTGGCCCTCGTCGGGTACGGCAATCTGGGCTCCGCGCTCTTCCGCTACAAGGGGTTTGCCAGGCAGGGGTTTCGCATCTCGGCGATCTTCGACGGCGATCCGGCGAAGGCGGGCCGCACGGTCGACGGCGTGACCATCCTGCCGATGATGGACCTCGCGCGCGAGGTGAAGGCGCGCAGTCTGCAGATCGCGATCGTCGCGGTGCCGGCCGAGTCCGCTCAGGCCGTGACGGACAGGCTCGTTGCCGCCGGCATCAAGGGGATCCTCAACTTCGCGCCGAGCCGGATCAAGGTCGGCAAGGACGTACGGCTCAAGAACGTCGACCTGTCGATCGAGCTCGAGACGCTCAGCTTCTATCTCGCCCAGGCAACCCGTTAAGCCCGCGTGAGCGAGCGGAGAGTACAATACTGGGGTCAGCGAGAGTGCGGGAGACCGGGCGCGACCGCCCGGGTGCCCGCGCCCTACTGAATCGATGCTTCGGACGCAGTCCATTTCACTCGAGGATTGGGCCCCGTACCGCGCGCTCGCCGGGGCCTGGACAGGGGGAGTCGTCCGCCTGCGCGTATCGGGCCTGTGGGGTTCGACGCGTCCCCTCGTCCTCAGCGCTCTTCTGGATCCCGATCCGCGGCCGTGTCTGATCCTGGTGTCGGGGATCGCCGACGCACAGCGCTGGGCCGGCGATCTGCGCTTCTTCGGCGCGCGCGCCGTCGAGTTCCCGCCGCCCGAGCCCCGACTCTGGCGGGGCGGGCGCCATCGGGAGGCGGATGCGTCCCGCGCCGCCGTCTGTCATCGGATCCTGTCCGGCGAGCCCGTGGCGGTCGTCGCGACCCCTGCCGCGCTGACGCATCCGTTGCCCGAGCCCGGGGAGTTCAAGGCCGGCACCGTCCGCCTGAGCGTGGGTGACCGCCTGGACCGCGATCTGCTAGTGGAGGCGCTCGAGCGGTCGGGCTACGAGCGCGCGGAGACCGTGGTCGAGGTCGGCCAGTGGAGCGTACGCGGTGGCATCGTCGACATCTTTTCGCCCCGGTACCGGGAGCCGGCTCGGCTCGAGTTCTTCGGCGACGAGATTGAGTCTCTCCGCTTCTTCGACCCGACCTCGCAGCGCTCGACTGACGCCCTCGAGGAGATCGCCGTTCTCCCGCTCAGCGCAGGCGCGGCGACGGCGAACCTGCCCAGGTATCTGCCGCCGGGCGCGCCGGTCGTGCTCGACCAGGCGGAGATCCTCGACGCGCCGCCCGACGATGCCCCGGCCGCGCTGCCACTTGCCGAGTTGCTTGCCGGCCGGCAGCGGGTGGAGCTGACCCTCCTATCGTCGAGGCAGTCAGCGATCGGTGGCCTTGCCGCAGACGCGGATACCGCGCAGTTCGACTTCGACACGCATTCCGTCGCGCGGTTCGACGGCCAGTTCCGGCGCCTGTGCGGCGAGATCACACGCTGGATCGCCGACGGCACCCGGGTCCGGCTGGTCGGCAACGACACGCTTCAGGCCGAGCGTCTGGGCCAGATCCTCCGCGAGCATCGCCTCGAGGCGACGCCGGTCGAGACGCTCTGGGGGCCCGAGCGCCTGGGCGTCCTGACCGGCGAGTGTTCGGGGGGCTTCGCCATCGCCGCGCTCGGATTCGTGCTCCTCACCGAAGAGGAGCTGTTCGGCGCCCGGCGCCGGACGCTCCGGCGACCGCGCTACGAACGCGGCGCCGCGCTCACCGCCTTCACCGATCTGCAGAGCGGCGATCTGGTCGTCCACGAAGACCACGGGATCGGCCGGTACCTCGGGCTCAGGACGATGACGGTCGGCGACCGGGACGCGGACTTCCTCCTGCTCGAGTACGCCGAGGCGAGCCGGCTCTATGTGCCCGTCGAGCGGCTCGACCTCATCTCGAAATACCTCGGCGCCGAAGAGAGCGCGGCGAGGCTCGATCGTCTCGGCGGCGCCGCGTGGCAGCGCGTGAAGGAGTCCGTCCGCGCCGCGCTCCGGGAGATGGCGGAAGCGCTGCTGAAGCTCTACGCCGAGCGGTCGGTGGCCAAGGGCCACATGTTCGCCCCGGACACGGCGTGGCAGCGGGAGTTCGAGGCCGCGTTCCGCTTCGAGGAGACGCCCGACCAGCTTCGCGCCATCGAGGAGGTCAAGGCCGACATGGAGGCGGAGCGGCCGATGGACCGCCTCGTCGCCGGCGACGTCGGATACGGGAAGACAGAGGTCGCGCTGCGGGCGGCCTTCAAGGCCGTCGCCGACGGCGCCCAGGCGGCGGTCCTCGTGCCGACGACGGTGCTCGCGCAGCAGCACTGGGCGACGTTCAGCGATCGCTTCGGGGCGTTTCCCGCCCGCGTCGAGCTGCTGTCGCGTTTCCGGTCGCCGAGGGAGCAGAGGGCGATCGTGGAGGGGCTCGGGCGGGGCGCGGTGGACGTCGTCATCGGCACCCACCGCCTGCTGTCGAAGGACGTCCTGTGGAAGAACCTCGGGCTGCTGATCATCGATGAGGAGCACCGGTTCGGCGTGGCGCACAAGGAGCGAATCAAGCAGCTCCGCGCCTCCGTCGACGTGCTCTCGCTCACGGCGACCCCGATCCCGCGCACCCTCTACATGTCGCTGTCAGGCGCGCGCGATCTCTCGGTCATCGAGACCGCGCCGCTCGAACGGCTTCCGGTCGAGACCCACATCTGCCGGTTCAGCCGCGCCGTCATCGCCGAGGCCCTCCAACGCGAGCTCGAGCGCGGGGGGCAGGTGTTCTTCGTCCACAACCGGATCCAGTCGCTCGAGTCGATGGCGACCTTCATCCAGAAGATCGTGCCCGACGCGCGGGTTCTGGTGGCGCACGGACAAGTGCGCGAGCGCGAGTTGGAATCGGTCATGGTCAAGTTCATGGACGGCCAGGCCGACGTGCTCGTGTCGACGGCGATCGTCGAGTCGGGGCTCGACATCCCCGCCGCGAACACGATCATCATCAACCGCGCTGACCGCTTCGGCCTGGCGCAGCTCTACCAGCTACGCGGGCGGGTCGGGCGCGAGCGGCAGCAGGCCTACGCGTACCTGCTGATCCCCGCCGACGGGCGCGTGGACGGGCAGGCCGAGCATCGCCTCCGGGTGCTCCAGGAGCTCACCGAGCTGGGCTCCGGGTTCAAGCTCGCGCTGCGCGATCTCGAGATCCGCGGCGCGGGCAACCTGCTCGGCGCCGAGCAACACGGTCATATCGCCGCCGTCGGCTATGATCTGTACACGAAGCTGCTCGGGGAGGCTGTGGGAGAATTGCGGGGCGAGGCGACCGAGGTCGCGATCGAGCCGATCGTCACCGTCGACGTCGAGGCGTACTTGCCCGAGACGTACGTGCCCGAGGTGAACCAGCGCCTCGCCCTGTACAAGCGGCTGACCGGCCTGACCGACCGGGCCGAGCTTGCGGACTTCCGGGCCGAGCTGGAGGACCGGTTCGGTCCGTTGCCGGCGGCGGCAGATCAGCTGCTGCAGGTCGTCGGGGTCCGGATCGCGGCGCGCGGGCTCGGGATCGAAAAGCTCGAGGCCCGCTCCGGGAAAGCGGTCGTCACATTTTCAGCGGCGACACCGCTCAGCTCCGAACGCCTGGTGCGGATGGTCCAGGCGAGTCGCGGGCGCATGCGGATGCACCGCGAGTGGAGCCTTGAGGCGGACATCTCACCCGGAGACTGGCCTGTCACTCGCGAGTCGCTGACCCGACTGCTCGATACGCTCGGCACGGCGAAACAAGGATGACGCGAGGCCGCGGCGAGAGTGCAGGGAGGGCGAGGGTCGTCGCGCTCACGCTCCTCACGCTCGTGCTGGGTGGTTGCGCTTCCTGGTTGCCGGGCCGGGTGCCGCCCGCGGGCGGGAAGACTCCTCCGAAGACCGAGCAGGTTGCGGCGCCGCCAGACGCGCCGCTCGCCGAGGCCGACAAGCCGGTGCAGCCCGTCCAGCCCGCCGCCCCGCCCCCGGCCGACAATGACGGTGTAATGGATCGGATCGTCGCGGTCGTCAACAACGACGTGATCACGCTGAACGAGCTGCGCGAGAACGTTCTGTACTACAAGGTGGAAGCCCGCCAGCAGCGGAGCGAGAGCGACGAGGAGGTCGCGCACCGGCTCCTCGGTCTCCTGATCGAGAGCCGGCTCCAGCTCCAGGAGGCCGACCGCGAAAGGATCGGCGTCGACGACACCGAGATGACCGAGGAAATCGCGGGGCGCATGAAGAAGCTCGACCTGAGCACGGAACAGGAGTTCGAGGCCCTCGTCAAGAAGCAGGGACTCACGTTGGACGCGGTGAAGAAGAAGCTCCGTGAGCAGATCTTGATCGCGAAAGTGGTGCGCCGCAAGGTCGCGTTCCGCGTCTCCGTCACCGAGCAGGAGGTGGACCGTTACCTCGACGAAAACCGCCAGAAGCTCGAGACCGGCCTCACGTACCACGCGCGCCACATCCTGATTCCGCCCGACAGGGAGCGGACCGACGCCGCCTGGGCTGCGGCGCGCGAGCGGGCCCTGGCGGTGTTCGCCCGCCTCGAGTCCGGAGCGGACTTCTCGGAGGTGGCGAAAGAGGTCTCGCGGGATGGGACGGCAAAGGAGGGCGGCGACCTCGGGACCCTGAAGAAGGGGGAACTGGCCGACGACATCGAGGCGCAGATCCTGAAGCTCGCGCCAGGTCAGGTCTCGGAGCCGTTCAGGACCGAGCTTGGCTACCACATGTTCAAGCTGGAGTCCAAGGAGACGCTGGAGGGTGAGGGGCTGGCCCGAGTGCGGCAGCAGATCCGCGACATCTTGTTCCGGGAAAAGTACCAGGCACGCCTCGACGCGTGGATCGCCGAGATGAAGAAGCGCGCGATTATCCAAATTCGCATGTGAAACAAA
>QHRS01000099.1:0-1482 GCA_003221435.1 Candidatus Rokuibacteriota bacterium | reverse complement strand
GTCTGAACCTTCAAGCGCCGCACCCGGAGCCCACACATGAGCGCCCGTCACAACAGAGGCCAAACAGGCACGACACCCGCCCAGGAAGCGACCAACGGGATGAACCTCTCCGAACTTAAGGAGAAGAGCATCTCGGACCTCAACGCCATCGCCCGGGACCTCGGCGTTCAGAACTTCGGGGGGCTTCGGAAGCAGGAACTGATCTTCAAAATCCTGCAATCACAATCGGAGAAGGATGGTCTGATCTTCGCCGAGGGCGTGCTCGAGGTGCTTCCCGACGGGTTCGGCTTCCTCCGGGCGCCGGACTACAACTACCTGCCCGGGCCTGACGACATCTACGTCTCGCCCTCCCAGATCCGTCGGTTTGACCTCCGCACCGGCGAGACCATCTCGGGGCAGGTGCGCCCGCCGAAGGATACGGAGCGGTACTTCGCCTTGCTCAAGGTCGAGGCCATCAACTTCGAGGCGCCCGAGCAGGCGCGCGACAAGATCTTCTTCGACAACCTCACGCCGCTCTACCCGATGGAGCGACTACGCCTGGAGCACGATCCCGAAGACCTCACGACCCGGGTCATGGACCTGCTGTGCCCGATCGGCAAGGGACAGCGTGGGATGATCGTCGCCGCGCCGCGGACCGGGAAGACCATGCTGCTCCAGAAGCTCGCGAACGCGATCGCGAAGAACCACCCGGAGGTCTACCTGATCGTGCTGCTGATCGACGAGCGGCCGGAGGAAGTGACGGACATGCTGCGGTCGGTGAAGGGCGAGGTGATTTCCTCGACGTTTGACGAGCCTCCGCAGCGACACGTCCAGGTCGCCGACATGGTGATCGAGAAGGCCAAGCGGCTCGTCGAGCACAAGAAGGACGTCGTGATTCTGCTCGACTCGCTCACGCGGTTCGCCCGGGCTCACAACGCGATCATCCCGTCCTCCGGCAAGGTGCTCTCCGGCGGTCTCGATGCCAACGCGCTGCAGCGGCCGCGGCGGTTCTTCGCCACTGCGCGGAACATCGAGGAGGGCGGCTCGCTGACGATCATGGCGACGGCGATCGTGGACACCGGGAGCCGAATGGACGACGTCATCTTCGAGGAATTCAAGGGCACCGGCAACATGGAGGTCCACCTGGACCGTCGACTCATGGACAAGCGGATTTTCCCGACGATCAACATCGAGCAATCAGGAACCCGGAAAGAGGAGCTGCTGCTGGAGAAGGACGAGCTCCAGAAGGTCTGGCTGCTCCGGAAGGCGCTCTCCCAGCTCAACCCGGTCGAGGCGATGGAACTGCTGCTCGACAAGCTGAGGCTCACGAAGACCAACCGGGAGTTCCTGGCCTCGATGCACTCGATGGGCTAGACCATCGAAGGGGGCCCCGGCGGCCCCCTCCGAGCCTCCCCCAGAACCGATTGCGCCGGCAAAGCCGGCGCTCGAAGGCGGTTACTCCGACAGGTTCCTCGGCCGCCCCTGGCGCCCCCCCAACTGGCG
>QHRS01000098.1 GCA_003221435.1 Candidatus Rokuibacteriota bacterium | reverse complement strand
GCTTCAGCGCTCGCGGGTGGACTTGGACGCCATGGTGAAGACCGTCCTCGCAGACCTCGAGGAAGAGACCCGGGGGCGCCGGATCCGGTGGGTCATCAATCGCCTGCCGCAGGTCGAGGGCGATCCGTCCATGTTGCGGCTCGCCTTGACCAACCTCATGGGAAACGCCGTCAAGTACACGAGCACGCGTGAGGAGGCGGTGATCGAGATTGGAGCGGTCGAGGAGGCGCCCGATGGGATCGAGGTCTTCGTGCGTGACAACGGTGTCGGCTTCGACATGACATACGTCGAGAAACTCTTCGGCGTGTTCCAACGGCTCCACCGGCAGGAGGAATTCTCCGGAACCGGGATCGGCCTCGCCAACGTCCGGCGGATCATCCATCGCCACGGCGGGAGGACCTGGGCTGAAGGCGCCCTCGATCAGGGCGCGACGTTTCACATCAGTCTCCCCCGGCACGAGGAGGGGAAGGAGGACAGACCATGGGCGGCTTGACGCGGATTCTGCTGGCGGACGACAGCCGCAGCGATGTCGAGCTGGCGATCGAGGCGTTGACCGAGCACCATCTGGCGAATCAAGTGGTCACCGTCAGCGACGGGGCGGAGGCGCTCGACTATCTCTACTCCCGCGGCCGATTCGAGGGGCGGTCGGATGGCCTGCCGGCGCTCGTGCTCCTCGACATCCACATGCCGAAGGTGGACGGGCTGGAGGTCCTTCGGCGGATCCGGGCGGATGCCCTTCTGGCGACGTTGCCGGTCGTGATGCTCACATCCTCCCGACAGGAGCGGGACATCGTCGAGAGCTACCGGCACCGCGTGAACGGCTTCATGGTCAAGCCGATCGATTTCCCCGCCTTCATCGAGGCGGTCAAGGCCCTGGGTCTGTCCTGGGGGGTCGTCAATGAGCCGACGGCAGGCGCGAAGCGGGCGGCCTGAGTGTCCGCCGTCCGTCCGCACGCGCGCAGCCTGACCTCGATCCTTCTCGAGGCCAACGTCGTAAAGCCCGAGCAGGTCGATGCCGGTCTGGTCCGGCAGCGCTCGACCGGTCTCCGGATCGGCGAGACCCTGGTCGAGATGGGCGCCGCCACCGAGGAGGACATCGGCTGGGCGCTCGCCCGCCAGCTCAATCTTCCTTTCGTGGACCCGCGCCCGGAGGCGCTGGACCGAGAGCTGATCCAATCGTTCCCCGAAGGCCTGCTCCACCGGCTCGATGCCGTGCCGCTCGTGAACGAGGGCCCGATCCTGTCGGTCGCGCTGGCTGACCCTCTCGACAGCGACGTGCTCGAGGAACTGGAACGCGCCGCCGGGCGACCGCTCACGCTCGGGGTGGCCACGCCGAGCGCGATCCGGCGGGTGCTGCGCGACGTGCTCGGGCCGCGGCACGATGTGCCCGCCGTTCTCCCAGTGGCGGCCCCGGACCAGCACTTCGACATCGAGTGGGACCGCTCGGGAGCGAGCTTCCTGCAGTTCCATCTGGACAAGGCACGACGCGCCCGTGCCAGCCAGATCCACTTCCTGGCGCGGCGAGGATCGCTCGAGGTGCACCACCGCATCGGGGAGCGCCTCGTTCGCGTGCGGAGCGAGCCCCCGGGGGCTCTCTACTACCTCCTGGGCCGCATCGAAGCCCTGGGCGGCCCGGTGATCGACGACCGCGTGGCCCACGTCGCGTGGCGCGTCGTCTGCCCTGCCGGCACGGAGGCTCTGGATCTCGGAATCTCGCTCCTCCACCAGGAGGAGGGCGTCTCGATAACGCTCGACCTGCGGCCTGTCCCCATGCGATCGCCCGCGCTCGATGAACTCGGATTCGATCCCGTGGACCTTGCGAGGCTCCGCGAGACGCTGGACGCCCAGGCGGGACTGGGCATCGTTACCGGGCCGCCACGGGCGGGGGGCTCGACCACGCTGGCGTGCCTCCTCGCCGAAGCAGGGATCACGGAGCGCCGGTGTCTCGCCTTCGGGGTGGCCGCGGCTCGGGTGCCGGCCGAGGTGAACGTTCCTGGATCGGCCGCCGAAGCGGCGCAGGTGTGGGCGGCAGCGGCCCTGGCGCAGTGCGCGGATATCGTCGTGCTCGACGGCGTGCTCACGGGGGCCGCCGTGACCGCGGCGCTGTCGCCGGAGGCGGCGGGCCGCATGCTGCTCGTCCGCACGGACTGGACCGACACGTTCGCCCTGCTCGAGCACCTCGCGGAGCGAGCCCAGGACCGCGCCGCGCTCGCCGAGCGGCTGCGCTTCGTGGTCCAGCAGCGACTCCTGCGCGTGGAAGGCGGCCCCGCGCCGCAGAACGCCTCCGCCCTGTTGCGCGATCGTCGCGCGGTCTTCGAGGTGCTCTTCGCGGAAGAATCGCTGCGCAAGGCACTCCGCGCCGGCGAGCCGGCCGCGCGGCTCGAGGCGTGCGCGGAAGCCGCCGGATTCCGCCCGCTCGCCCGGCAGCTCGAGGCCCTGGTGGCCGCGGGCAGCGTCAGCGCCACCGAGGCCGCGAGCCATCTCGCGTGAGCACGCACCATGGCTCATGACCTGACGGCGCTGCTGGGATTCGCCAAGGACCAGAACGCGTCGGACCTGCACATTGCGCCGACCATGCCTCCGCTGCTCCGGATCCGCGGCGAGATGGTGCCGCTCGAGATGGCGCCGCTCAGCGGCGAGGAGACGCACGCCGCCATCTACGACATCTTGAACGACGTCCAGAAGCGCATCTTCGAGGAGCGCCACGACCTGGACTTCGCCTTCGAGATTCCGGGCGTGTCGCGGTTCCGCTGCAACGTCCTGCTCCAGCAGCAGGGCCCCGGGGCGGTGTTTCGCGTGGTGCCCATGTCGGTTCGGACCCTGGACGAGATGGGGATGCCCAAGGTGCTCAAGGATCTCGCGCTGCGCGAGAAGGGGCTGGTGCTCGTCACCGGTCCCACGGGTTCGGGCAAGTCCACCACGCTGGCGGCGATGGTGGACTACGTGAACGAGACCCAGCGCGGCCACATCCTCACAATCGAGGACCCGATCGAGTTCGTCCATCAGTCGAAGAAGTGCCTGGTGAGGCAGCGCGAAGTGGGGCCCCACTCGCACTCATTCTCCAGCGCGCTGCGGGCGTCACTGCGCGAGGACCCCGACGTGATTCTGGTCGGAGAGCTGCGCGACCTGGAGACCACGCAGCTCGCGATCTCGGCGGCGGAGACCGGCCACCTGGTGTTCGCCACGCTTCACACCAACTCCGCCTCCAAGACCGTGGATCGAATCATCGACATCTTCCCGGCCGGGCAGCAGGCGCAGGTCCGCACCATGCTCTCGGAGTCCATCGAGGGGGTGGTCGCGCAGAGCTTGCTCCCCTCGAAGGACGGCAAGGGCCGGGTCGCGGCGCTCGAAGTGCTGGTGGGCGTGCCGGCCCTGCGCAACCTGATCCGCGAGGACAAGACCGCGCAGATCCTGTCCGTGATCCAGACGGGGGCGCAGCACGGCATGCAGAGTCTCGACCAGTCCCTGCGCGACCTCGTGATGCAGGGCAAGCTGTCGCGCCACGAAGCCATGAAGAAGTCGTCGAACCCACGCCTGTTCGATGCCGCGGGAGCGACCGGAGCCGGGGAGCCGGGCGTGCCCGCGGTGCGGCCGGGCTCCGTCACTCGGTAGGAGGGAACGTCGTGGACCTCGATACGTTGCTCACCGGACTCAAGCAGCGCAGGGGATCCGACCTCTACCTCACCGCCGACTCGCCTCCGCTCTATCGCGTGGACGGCGCCACGGTGGCGGTGGAGGACCGGGTCTGGCTCGCGGGCGAGGTGGAATCCGTCATCCGCGCCGTGCTCTCGCCGGCCGAGAGCGACGAGTTCGACCGCACGCACGAGCTGAACCTGGCCCGCGCTCTGTCGGGCGTCGGGCGCTTCCGGCTCAACGTGTTTCGCCAGCGCGGGCAGATGGGTCTCGTCGCCCGGCTGATCCCGATCGATTTCCCCAATGCCGAAACACTCGGGCTCCCCGCCTCGCTGATCGACCTGATCATGCAGAAGCGCGGCCTCATTCTCGTCACCGGCGCGACCGGTTCGGGGAAGTCGACCACGCTGGCCGCCCTGATCGACCACCGCAACATCCATACCCGCGGCCACATCCTCACGATCGAGGACCCGATCGAGTTCGTGCACCCGCACAAGGGCTGCGTCGTCACGCAGCGTGAGGTGGGAGTGGACACCGTCTCGTTCGAGGCCGGCTTGAAGAGCGCGCTCCGGCAGGCGCCCGACGTCATCCTGATCGGCGAGATGCGGGACCTGGCGACCGTGGAGGCGGCGATCCACTTCGCCGAGACCGGTCACCTGGTGCTGGGCACCCTCCATGCCAACAACGCCAACCAGGCGGTCGAGCGGGTCATGAATTTCTTTCCGGTCGAGGCGCACGCCCAGATCTACCAGCAGCTCGCGCTCAACCTGCGCGGGATCGTGTCGCAGCGCCTGCTGCCGCGCGCGAGTGGGACGGGGCGGGTGGCCGCGATCGAGGTGATGCTCAATGCCCCGCGCATTGCCGACTTGATCGCCAAGGCCGAGATCGCGGCCCTCAAGGAGGCGATCGAGGCCAACGCGCAGGACGGATCGCGATCCTTCGACCAGGCGCTGTACGACCTGTACCGCGGCGGCCTGATCACGCTCGACGAAGCGCTGCGCCAGGCCGACAGCGCCAACAACCTGCGGATCCGAATCAAGCTGGAGTCCGCGGGCCAGAGCGCTGCGGAGAAGCCGCAGTTCAGCCTGCGGCAGGAAGATCAGTTCTAACGCACCATGCATGAACGTGGGGCAGCCGCGATCCTTGCCCACGCGCGACTCGTCCGCCAGAGGAGGAACGATGGAAGGCTTGAAGCGAATCTTGTTGGCTGAGGACAGCCCCAGCGACGTGGAGTTGACTCTCGCCGCCTTGTCGGAGCACCGGCTCGCCAACGAGGTCGTACACGTGCCCGATGGAGCCGAGGCACTCGACTACCTCTGCTGCCGAGGCCGTTTCGAGGGTAGAACCGGTGGCCTGCCGTCCGTGGTTCTTCTCGACATCAAGATGCCCAAGATCGACGGGCTCGAGGTTCTCCGCCGGATCCGCGCCGACTCCCGCTTGGCGACGCTGCCGGTCGTGATCCTCACTTCCTCCCGTGAGGAGGCCGACATCGTCGAGGGTTACCGGCTGCACGTGAACGCGTACGTAGTCAAGCCGGTCGCCTTCCCCAACTTCGTCGAGGCCGTCAAGAGCCTCGGGCTGTTCTGGGCGGTCCTCAACGAGCCGCCGCCGGCGGTTGCACGGCGGGCAGCGTGAGCCAGCCGAACCCGTAGGGGGATACGATGGCAGAGATGGAGGGCCGGCCTCGTATTCGCATTCTTCATCTCGAGGATGATCCGAACGATGCCGAGTTGATTCAGGCCTCGCTCGAAATGGACGGGTTGCTCGTGGCGGTTGAAACCGTTGCGACCCGGGAAGATTTCGCCGCAGCGCTGAAGCGTGGAGACTTCGACCTGATCCTCTCCGATTTTGCGCTGCCTGGTTTCGATGGGGCCTCGGCGCTCGGCATCGCTCGAGACACGGCTCCGGGCGTGCCCTTCATCATGGTTTCGGGCCAGCTCGGCGAAGAGGCTGCCGTCGAAAGCGTCAGGGGCGGCGCAACGGACTACGTGCTCAAGCAGCGCCTCTCGCGGCTTGGGCCCTCGGTGCGGCGGGCGCTCGCAGAAGCGGACGACCGGAGCAAGCGCAAGCAAGCCGAGGAAGCCCTGCGCAAGAGCGAAGACCAGCTTCGCCACGCGCAGAAGATGGAGGCCGTCGGACGGCTGGCGGCGGGTGTTGCCCACGACTTCAACAACCTCCTGACGGCCATCATCGGCTACACGCAGCTCATGCAGCGCCGCTTCCCGCCGGATCACCCTGCCACGAAGGATGCCGGGGAAGTGCTCGGCGCCGCGGAGCGGGCAGCGTCCTTGACACGCCAACTGCTCATTTTCAGCCGTCAACAGGTGCTGAAGCCGCGGGTGCTCGACCTGAACGGCATCGTCTCGGGCATGGACCGGATCCTGCGCGGGCTGATCGATGCCGGTATCGACTTCCTCGCGGTGCCCGCGCGCGATCTCGGCCGAATCAAGGCGGATCCGGGGCATGTCGAGCAGGTGCTCGTGAACCTTGTCGTCAACGCGAGGGACGCGATGCCGAGTGGCGGCAGGCTTACGATCGAGACCGCAAACATCGAGCTGGACGAGCACTACGTGCTAGACCATCCGCCGGCGCAGCCTGGTCGGTACGTCGCTCTCGCGGTCACCGACTCGGGCTGCGGGATGGATGCGGAGACCCAGGCGCGTATCTTCGAACCCTTCTACACGACCAAGGAGGTGGGAAAGGGAACCGGCCTCGGGCTTTCCACGGTGCACGGCATCGTCCACCAGTGCGGCGGCCACATCGATGTCTACAGCGAAATCGGCGTGGGAAGCGTCTTCAAAGTCTACCTGCCTCGTGTGGACGAGGCCGTAGATCCAGTCGTGAGCCGCGGTGTTGAGCCACCGGCGCCCGGAACGGAGACGGTGCTCCTGGTCGAGGATCACGCGCGGGTTCGAAACGTCATCGCCCAGACCCTGCGTCTCAACGGCTACACGGTGTTGGAAGCCGCCGAGCCAGGTGAAGCGATGTCCCGCGCTCATGAGCACCCGGCGCGCCTGGACTTGCTCCTTACCGACGTCATGCTGCCCGGGATGAACGGTCCGGAGCTCGCCCGAGCGATCGCAAGGCGCCATCCCGAGGCCAGGGTTCTCTTCATGTCGGGGTACACCGACAATGCGGTCATTCATCAGGGTCTGCTGGGATCGGGAGCCGCGTTTCTCCAGAAGCCCTTCACCGCCGAGGGCCTCCTCCGTGGGATCCGGGCGCTGCTCGACAACGGATTGCGAGAGGCCGCCTGAATCGCGGCCGAGCCGCGGAACCGGGCTGGAGGGGAGAGGGGCATGGCGCGGATGCTTGGTCATCGCCATGTCCAGCGCCGCCGCTCACGATCCCGCCGTTCCCGCCCGGACTGGGTCGCGGTCACCCTGAACGCCTACCGCTCCCGCTTCCTCGCGGGCGAGCCACGGGATCCGAGGTACGACGCCCCACCCCAGGGCCTGGCTGAGGCGGAGAAGATCGGGACGCTGACCCTGATGATCCAGGGTGCCGACGACCGGTGCGACGAGCCTCCCGGCTCGGCACACCAAGAGC
>QHRS01000097.1:5541-16001 GCA_003221435.1 Candidatus Rokuibacteriota bacterium | reverse complement strand
CGTGTCGAAGCAGGGATGAATCTCTGCCCCTCGCAGAAGGTTGTCAAGGCAGTTCTTGACCACTTCTGGGTCGCCCGCTACCCTTGGCCCGCCTGGGAGCTGGCCCGAGACAGGCTTGCGGCATTTTTCACCGCGCAACACCCCGAATGGGCGCCGGGCGAGGTTCGGAGGCAGGTGGCGACGAGATTGTCCCGTGAATCAGGCTGAACTGCTCCAGTATGTCGTGGAGACGCTCGAGGAGCTCGGCATCGACTACATGATCGGCCTGAAAAGACGTCCCCTATTTCAGACGGGGAGGGCGTGTTTCTTCAGAGGCTTTACGTCGCTTACGGAACACCGTAATGATGATTGCTCCAAGTGCGGCTCCGACAATCAGTGCGAGCAGCAAGATGCCCAAAGCGTCTTCTACGTACGTTGATGAAGGAATTGCGAACCAGGCGGCGGCGACTGCGAGCAAGGCGAACCCGATCACTGATAGCGTCGCGCAAATCATTCGAAACGCTCGAGAGAGGGGCAGTTGAAATATAACCCCGCAGAACTTCCACCAGCGCGAACCACGTCTTCAACAAAGGACGCGCAGTTATGTGGAAGCAAGAACCAGGACCACTGCTTGGCGAGGAGTTCGTCAAGTTTGCGTTGTGCCCCCTGTGGGTTCGGTATGTGGACACGGGTTCGACGAAGTTCCTGTTTCTTGTGTTCTTGTAGATAGCGCCGATAGCCGTTCTCTCGCATAAAGCGAGGATTCCCCTTCCTTTCAGCGACATGGAAATACCATCCACCATAGCCGCCTGTAATAATGCACCGCTGACCACAATTACAAAAGTGTTCTCGAAATCAAACCTCGCGGAGAGGCCTTGGTACATGATGTCGCCGATGTATGCCTGGCTTTCTGTGTTCAAGGCCACTCGACATCTCCTTATTGGTTGGACACTACATGTCTAGAGCGGAGGAGGGACCCCTCCTGGCACGCCAACGTCTCGAGGTGCTGGCGGCGAGGACCTGGAGAACGCTCCGCTCGGCGGCGCAGGGCCGATACGTCCTACCAGCGAGGGCCATGAACCCTCGGTACCGCAAGGGTGCCGGCGCTGGGAATGCCGAGAAAGCGATACGCTGATTGGCTCCTCGAGCGCCGGCTTGTCGCGCCACATGGCGTACTCCGGCACGTCTCCTATCGCCCGCCAGGCCGCCCGCGCCGCGAGGTGGCGCGGGGCTTCAGCATCACGTCGCCGAAGTGTCGTTTCCCCCTCCGGCTGGCATTGGCGACGCCGGTGATCTAGGATCGAGATTGCGCGGCGCGAGGTGGAGAGGGACGACTGGAGGATGATGAACCGCATGCGGCCAGCGAGCGTGGCCCTTGGCTTGTTGCTGACGGCATTGCTCGTCGAGTCAAGCGCCGCCCAGGGGCGATGGACGACCGCGGCGCCGATGGCGGACGAGCGCACGGAGATCGTCGTGGCCGCGCTCGACGGCAAGGTGTACGTGGCGGGCGGTTTCGGAGGCGGACCGGCCCTTCTGGAGTACGACCCCGCGGTGGATCGTTGGCAGCAGCGCGCCCCGCTCCCCGAGCGGCTCCACCACGCCGCGGCTGCCGCCGTCGGTGGGCGCCTGTACGTCATCGGGGGCTACGCGGGCGGTTGGACGCCGGTGGATACGGTCTACGAGTACGATCCGGCGATCGACCGGTGGCGGGAGCGGGCTCGGATGCCGACGGCGCGGGGCGCCCTTGCGACGGGCGTGCTCGGGGGGAAGATCCACGCCGTCGGCGGCGTCGGGCGCGAGCGCCGCAACACGGGGGCCCACGAGGTATACGATCTCGCCGCCGACCGGTGGAGTAAGCTCGCGCCTCTGCCGACCCCACGAGATCATCTCGCGGCCGCCGTAATGACCGGCCGCCTCTACGCCATCGGCGGCCGGCTCGACGGCAGTTACGCACGGAATCTCCAGGCGAACGAGGAATACGATCCGGCGACTCTGCGCTGGCGGACTCGGGCCCCGCTCCCGACGGCGCGGAGCGGCATTGCGGCCGCCGTCCTGGACGGGAAGATTTTCGTCTTCGGCGGCGAGGCCCCGACCGGGACCTTCACCCAGGTGGAGGCGTACGACCCCCGAACGGACACCTGGAACGCGTGGGCGCCCATGCCGACGGCCCGGCATGGCCTCGGGGCAGCGGCGGTGGGCGGGCGGATCTTCGTCATCTCCGGCGGGCCCCGGCCCGGCGGCTCTTACTCGGCCCTGAACGAAGTCTTCACGCCCTGAGGCTTAGCCTCTGGCCGCGTGCCGCGCCTCGAGGTCGTCGAGACAAGGTGAAGCACCGCCGGCAGCGTCCGGCCCGGCGAGGCTGGTCCCGCGTCCCAAATAGCGATTGACACCTCGCGCGCCGTCCTTACAATAACTGCCGTTTCGCAGCGCGCTCATCTTCTCACGACCAATGGCGCATGGTTCTCATCACGCCTGCGTTGCGACGCTAGGCGGTCGTGAGTCCGGATCCAGCGAGGCGCCATGGCTCCGCCACCGGTATCAGCGCTTTTGAGCGTCCGCGACGTCACGGTACGATTCGGTGGAATCGTGGCGCTCGACTCCGTCTCGTTCGAGATGGCGGAGGGCGCGATCGTCGGCCTGATCGGCCCGAACGGCGCGGGGAAGACCACGTTTTTCAACTGCCTGAGCCGTCTCTACGCTCCTGATCGGGGCGACATTCTCTTCGAGGGGCGCTCCGTCCTGGACGTGACGCCGCATCGGATCGCCGAACTCGGCATCGGCCGCACGTTCCAGAGCCTGGCGCTGTTCGGGACGATGACGGTCCTCCAGAACGTCATGGTCGGCGTGCACAGCCGATCGCAGAGCGATGTCTTGAGCAACGCGCTCCGGCTGCCCTGGGTGAGCCGCGAAGAGCGCGCCATCCGCCGCACGGCCATGGAGCTGCTCGCCTTCCTCGACCTCGAGGCCGTCGCGCACGATCCGGCCGCGGGCCTGTCGTTCGGGACGCTGAAGCGCGTCGAGCTGGCGCGCGCGCTCGCCGGCAGGCCGAAGCTGCTCCTGCTGGACGAGCCGGCCGGGGGGCTGAATCACGAAGAGGTGGCGGCCCTCGGCAGGCTGATCCGTTCGATCCGGGAGGAGCGACAGGTCACCGTGCTGCTCGTCGAGCACCACATGAACCTCGTCATGCAGGTGTCCGACCGGGTCGTAGTGCTCGACTTCGGCCGGAAGATCGCGGAGGGCTCGCCCGCGGAGGTGCAGCGCGACCCGCAGGTGATCCGGGCGTATCTTGGGAGCGAGAACTGATGCCGCCGCTGCTGGAGGCCCTCGGCCTCGAGGCCCGGTACGGATGGACGAAGGTCCTCCACGACCTGCGGTTCTCGGTCGAGGAGGGCGGGATCACGACGATCCTCGGGGCTAACGGCGCCGGCAAGACGACGACGCTCAGGGCCGTCTGCGGCATGGTGAAGACCGCCGGCGAGATCCGCTTCGACGGCCGCCGGATCGACGGCAAGGCAACCGAAGACCTTGTCCGCCTCGGCATCGCGCACGCGCCCGAGGGGCGGGGCACGTTCGTCGGCCTCACGGTGGAAGAGAATCTGCGGCTCGGCGCGTACGCGCGGAAGACGAAGGCCAGCATCGCCGACGACCTCGACCGCATCTACCAGTACTTCCCGGTGCTGCTGGAGCGCCGCCGGCAGCTCGGCGGAACGCTGTCCGGGGGCGAGCAGCAGATGCTCGCGATCGCGCGGGCGCTGATACTGCGGCCGCGGCTCCTGCTGCTCGACGAGCCCTCGCTCGGTCTGGCGCCCCTGGTCGTACGGGAGATCTTCCGGATCGTACGAACGATCAACAAGGAGCAGGGTGTCAGCGTGCTGCTCGTCGAGCAGAACGCGTCGATGGCGCTCCGTCTGGCGGATCATGCCTACCTGCTCGAGACCGGCCGCGTGGTGATGTCCGGCCCGTCCACCGAGGTCGGCAAGGACGATTCTGTGCGCCGCGCATACCTGGGGTACTGAGGCGCCGGCCCGATGGAGATCTTCCTCCAGCAGGTGGTCTCGGGGCTCGCGACCGGCGGCATCTACGGGAGCCTCGCGCTCTCGCTGGTCATGATCTACCAGGCGACGGACGTCGTGAACTTCGCGCAGGGCGAGATGGCGATGTTCAGCACGTATCTCGCCTGGTCCCTGATGAACCACGGCCTGTCCTACTGGCTCGCCTTCGCTCTGACCGTTACCGTCGCTTTCGTGGGCGGTCTCGCCATCCAGCGACTGATCATGCGGCCCGTCGAGAATGCACCGATCCTCACGATCGTGATCGTGACGCTCGGCCTGCTGGTGATCTTCAACTCTGTCGCCGGCTGGATCTATTCCTACATCATCCAGCCGTTCCCGAGCCCGTTCCCGACGACCGCGATCAGGGTCGGCAGCGTCGTGTTCGGGCCCCACGATCTGGGCGCGATCGGCGTGACCCTCGTCCTGCTGATCCTCCTCTACGCCTTTTTCCGCTTCACGAGCCTGGGCCTGGCGATGCGCGCCGCCGCCCAGAACCCCGCCTCGAGCCGGCTGGTTGGCATTCGCGTGGGATGGATGCTCGCGCTCGGCTGGGGGCTGGCGGCGCTCGTCGGCGCCGTCGCCGGCATGATGGTGGCGCCGGTGATCTTCCTCGAGCCGAACATGATGAGCGGCATCCTCATCTACGCGTTCGCCTCGGCCACCCTCGGCGGATTCACGAGCCCCGGCGGCGCCGTCCTCGGAGGCTTCCTGGTCGGTGTGATCGAGAACCTCGCCGGGACGTACATCAGCTTCATCGGGACCGATCTGAAGCTGACCGTGGCGCTGGTCTTGATCATCCTCGTGCTCCTGGTGAAGCCGAGCGGCCTCTTCGGCCGCGCTGTCGTCCGGCGGGTCTGAGCGCGAGGCGCGGGCGAGGCGAGCCATGAATTCCGAGATCAGCGAAACGGTCGAGGCGGCGAGCGCAGGCGAGGTCGCCGCGCGAGTCTCCGCTCCGCCGCGCGTCACCCCGAGGGCGTGGGAGGTTGCGGGGTTGCTCGCGCTGATCGCGGGCGCCTGTCTCCTGCCGTTCGAACTGAGCGGCTTCCGTCTCTTCCAGTTCACCCAGGTCTTCGTCTATGCCATCGCGCTGCTCGGCCTGAATATCCTGACGGGCTACAACGGCCAGATCTCCCTCGGCCACGGCGCGTTCTACGGGATCGGCGCCTACACCGCGGCGATTATGATCGACCGCTGGGGTGTGCCGTACGGCTGGACGGTCCCGGTGGCCGGCGTCCTGTGCCTGGTCGTCGGGTTCCTGTTCGGGCTCCCCGCGCTGCGGCTCGAGGGGTTGTATCTCGCGCTGGCGACCTTCGCGCTGGCGCTATCCGTGCCGCAGATCCTGAAGCACTTCGACGGCTGGACAGGGGGCTCGCAGGGTATCGTGCTCTCGAGGCCGGCGGCCCCGCTCGGGTTGCCGCTGACCGCGGATCAGTGGCTCTACTTCCTGAGCCTCGGCGTCCTGCTCGTGCTGTTCATGCTCGGATGGAATCTGCTGCGAGGGCGGACCGGCCGCGCGCTGGTCGCCATCCGCGACAACCCGATCGCCGCCGAAGCGATGGGCGTGAACGCCGCCCTCTACAAATCGCTCGCGTTCGGCGTGAGCGCGGCGTACACGGGAGTCGCCGGGGCGCTCAGCGCGCTCGCGATCGCGTTCGTGGCGCCCGACACGTTCAATGTGTTCCTGTCGATCACGTTCCTCGTGGGGATCGTGATCGGGGGGCTCGCCTCGATCTCGGGGCCGATCTTCGGCGCGCTCTTCATCCAGTTCGTGCCGAACTACGCCCAGGACATCTCCAAGGCGGCTCCGTGGGCGATCTACGGGATCTTCCTGATCGTCTTCATGTACGTGATGCCGTACGGGGTGTCCGGCTTCCTGCGGCTCGCCTGGAGACGGCTCACGCGCGCGACCGCCGGAACCCGTCCAAAGTGATGGCTGGGTCCGTGATGAATGACGGTCCGCCGATCTGACCAACTGGCGGTTGAAGAAGAGGAGGAGACGATGAGTCCTCGATCACGCGCCCTCGCGCTCGTCGTGACGCTCTGTCTGGCGTTGGCCCACGGCTTCTCGTACGCCGCGGATCCCGGCGTAACGGCCACGGAAATCAAGATCGGCAACACCAACCCGTACAGCGGCCCCGCGTCGGTCTACGGGACGATCGGAAAAGGGATCGCCGCGTACTTCAAGAAGGTCAACGACGAGGGCGGCATCAACGGCCGGAAGATCAACTTCATCACCCTGGACGACGGCTACAGCCCGCCGAAGACCGTCGAGATGGTCCGGCGGCTGGTCGAACAGGAACAGGTGCTGTTCCTGTTCCAGACTCTGGGGACGCCGACGAATACCGCGATCTGGAAGTACATGAACGACCAGCAGGTGCCGCACCTCTTCGTCGCGACTGGCGCCACGAAGTGGGGGGACCCCAAGGGGCATCCCTGGACGATGGGCTGGCAGCCCACGTACCAGACCGAGGGGCAGATCTACGCGCAGTACGTGCTCAAGAACCTGCCGGACGCCAGGATCGGAATCCTCTACCAGAACGACGACTACGGCAAGGATTACGTGAAGGGATTCAAGGACGGCCTCGGCGACGCCGCGAAGAAGATGATTGTGATGGAGCAGACGCACGAGGTGACGGATCCGACGATCGAGTCGCAGATCGTCAATCTCAAAAACAGCGGCGCCAACGTCTTCTTCAACGTCACGATCCCCAAGTTCGCGGTCCAGGCGATCAAGAAAGCTCGCGACATCGGCTGGAAGCCGGTTCATCTCCTCAACAACGTGTCCAACTCGGTGGGGACGGTGCTGAAGCCGGCTGGGATCGACGCCTCCAAGGACATCATCTCGACGTTCTATCTGAAAGACCCGACCGATCCGCAGTGGAAGAACGACAAGGGGTTCAAGGACTGGTCTGCGTTCATGCAGAAGTACTACCCCGACGGGAACACCGCCGACCTGTTTAACGTCTACGCCTACACGGTGCCACAGACGCTGGTGCACGTGCTGAAGCAGTGCGGGAACGATCTCTCGAGGGCGAACATCATGAGGCAGGCGGCGAACATCAAGGATCTCGCGCTGCCGATGTTCCTTCCGGGAATCAAGGTCAATACGAGCCCGACCGACTTCTACCCGATCGAGCAGCTACAACTCGCCCGGTTCGACGGCGAACGCTGGGTGCTGTTCGGGGAGATCTTCGACGCAGGCGGGAAGCACGGCATGTGACGGGAGTTGCCCGGGCGGAGAAGACGGACGGTAAAAGGACTATAATCGGCGCCATGGACCGGCCGATCGCCTACGACAAGCTGGCGCGCGAGGACCGGTTCGTCCGCATGCGGGCGCGGCGGGTGGCCGAGGCAAAGGTCGAGCAGGGCCTCCCGCGGTTCCCGGACCTCGCCAGCCGGGAGTCGATCAAGGAGCGCGTCCACGGGATCCTCGTGGGCGAGCTGCAGGCCATGGAGGGCGCCGGCCGCACCGTCTACGACTTCCCGGACACGCCGTGGGAGTTCACGATGGACATGGCGCGGCAGGTGTGGGACGAGTCGCGCCACGTCGAGATCTACCTGCGCCTGCTCGAGCATCTCGACGGCTACGTGGGCGAATTTCCAGAGACGACGATTCTCTGGCGCTGCGCGTGTGCCGAGGACGCGGCGGCGCGCGTGGCCGGCGTGAACCGCGGCCTCGAGGGGCTCGCGTGCGACGTCTTCAACCAGCTCATTCACATCGCGCGGAAGATCGGGGATCCGATCATCGAGCACGCGGTGGACTTCGTGCTGGCCGACGAGATCACCCATGTGCGCATGGGATCCCGGTGGCTCAACGAGCTGACGACGGGCGATCCCGAGCGGCGGCGGCGCGCGATCGAGTTCCAGGACACGATCGACGAGCGGTTCAACCTCGGCGGTATCCGGCAGGCCGGCGACCACGACGCGGTGCCGATCTCGATCGCCACGGAAGCGCGGCGGCTCGCCGGGTTCACGGACGAGGAGATCGACCGCCTCATCAAGGCTACTCAGCGCTCCCCCGTCTATTAGTGCCGCGCCGGCTGACTCCGCCACACTTCGTTGCCCATCGAAGGGGGCCTTGGCGGCCCCCTCCGAGCCTCCCCCGGGACCGATGACGCCGGCAAAGCCGGCGCTCGGACGCGGGTTTCGGCGATCATTGATCCTCAACATGCCGCATGGCATGTTAACCGTGGGTGAGACAACGCGCGAGACCGCGTACGCGGGGGTCGCCTCCTCCCTCGGGCCTCGTCTGGCTCGTAACTTGGACCGGCACCAAGCACGCAACTCCCGTCGCCACCGACCGTGACGGCTCACCCGCTCGCGGGGCACTTCTCGGTCGAGGGATCGGCGCAGCGCATCCGCCACTATCGCTACGTCGAGGAGCGGATGATGCGCACGCTCGGCGGGTGGATCGCGCTCACGCCCGAACTCTCGGCGAAGCTCCTGCTCGGGCGCCACGTGTGGGACTGCGCGCAGCACGCCGACCTCTGGGGCAAGCGCCTCCCTGAGCTGCGCGCGCCGGCCCAGCAGTCGGAGCCGCCGGGAGCGGCGTTCGTCGGCTTCATGGAACTGCTCGAGAGCCCCGAGGCGTTTCATCAGACCCCGGAGCGACTGGCGGGCGTGTACCGGGTGCTCAAGCCGTGCCTGCTCGCGGCGTACGAGCGGCACCTGGGCGAGGCCAATCCGGTGTACGAGCCGCCGACACGCCGGATCCTTCAGCGCTGCATCGGGGAAGAACGGCGGCACATCGCCGCCGGTGAGTCGGTCCTGCGCCACCTCACGACCACGCCCGAGCTGGCCGCCCGCGCCGCCGACTGGGCGGAGCGCGCGAGGGTCCGGCTCGCCGGGACGGCCGGCATTGCGGGAGACGGCGTGGTGGCGTTCGCGCCGCCGTCAGTGGCGGAGGACGTGCCGGAGGTCGCGCAGGACCTCGTCCCGCTCGAGAAGCCCGTGGGGCGGTGGCCGATTCCCGACGACCTCACCCTCGCGGTGGACACTCACGGCCGGGCGATCCTGGCGCGCGACCTCAGCACCCTCGAACGCCAGATCGTCGCGCAGGCGCGGGATGCGGCGCTCCCGACGTATCGGGAGCTGGTCGAGCTCGCCGTGTCCGACGTGACGGTCGTCGCGTGCGCGCGGCTCGGCGGCCACTGGCAGATCAAGCAGCGCCTGACGGGCCCCGACGGCGTCACGGTGCTTCAAGCCCGCTGGCTACCGGGAGGGGATGGATGGCAGGTCGCCGAAGTGGAGCTGGTCCGCCGCGAGCCGGTCCGATAGTGTTTCGCGCGGTCCTGATCGCCAATCGGGGTGAGATCGCCCGCCGGATCGCCCGGGCATGCCGGCAGCTCGGCGTCAGGACCATCGCCGTCTACTCCGAGGTGGACGCCAAGGCCCCGTACGCCGCCGAAGCTGACGAGGCGGTGCTGATCGGGCCGGCCCCGGCGAGCCACAGCTATCTCGACGGCGCGCGGATCATCAAGGCCGCGGTTGCGAGCGGCGCCGACGCGATCCATCCTGGCTACGGCTTCCTGTCAGAGGACTGGCGCTTCGCCGAGGCGTGCGCCAGGGCCGGGCTCACGTTCATCGGGCCGTCGCCCGACGCGATCCGCCGGATGGGCGACAAGACCGAGGCGCGGCGCGTGATGGCGGCCGCCGGCGTCCCGGTCCTGCCGGGCAGCCCCGAGCCGGTGAAAGACGCCGCGGATGCCGAGCGGGTCGCACGCGAGATCGGCTTCCCGGTCCTCCTCAAGGCGGTGCATGGCGGCGGCGGCATCGGCATGGCTGGCGTGGGTGAGCCGGCGGCCCTCGCCGCGGCCTATGCCGCGGCGGCGCGGCGCGCAGAGGCCGCGTTCGGGCAGAGCGCGATCTACGTCGAACGCTATCTCGATCGGCCGCGCCACATCGAGGTGCAGGTGTTCGGCGACTCGAGCGGCGCGCTGCTACACATGCACGAACGGGAGTGCTCGATCCAGCGCCGCCACCAGAAGATCGTCGAGGAGTCGCCGGCGCCGAACTTGGCCGAGGGCACCAGGGCCGGGCTGACGGCGGCGGCCGTCCGGGGAGCGCGCGCCATCGGGTACGTCAACGCCGGAACGATGGAATTTCTGGTGGACGCCGCCGGGGCCTTCTACTTTCTCGAGATGAACGCGCGCCTGCAGGTCGAGCACCCGGTGACCGAAGAGGTGACGGGCCTCGATCTCGTCCACGCCCAGTTGCGCGTGGCCGCGGGCCAGCGGCTGTCGTGGCGGCAGGAGGAGATCCGCGTGCGCGGCGCCGCGCTCGAGTGCCGGATCTACGCCGAGGATCCCGCCAGGAATTTCCTCCCGTCACCCGGGACCATCACGGCGCTCGAGTGGCCGGCCGGCGCCGGGATCCGGATCGAGGCCGGCGTCGTCGCGGGGAGCGACGTGCCGGTCCACTACGACCCGC